>JABCYV010000065.1 GCA_013290025.1 Acidobacteriota bacterium | reverse complement strand
CTGTGGGAGATTTCGAAAGATTCGTTGGTTCTGATCGAGTTTCCTATGACCGCAGATTCGAGCAGGTCATAGGTAGCAGCCCCGCGCTGGAAGCAGCGCTCGAACAAGTCGAACGAGTTGCGCCTACGGATTCCACGGTTCTTATTCAGGGAGAAACGGGCACCGGCAAGGAGTTGATCGCGCACGCGATTCACAACCTCAGCTCACGGTGCGGACGGCCTTTCGTCAGGTTGAATTGCGCCGCTATTCCGCTGGATCTGCTGGAGAGTGAACTTTTTGGCCACGAAAAGGGCGCATTCACCGGGGCCATCGCACAAAAGATTGGCCGTTTCGAGCTGGCCAACAAAGGCACACTCTTCCTGGACGAGGTGGGTGATATTCCGCCAGGACTGCAACCCAAACTGCTGCGCGTTTTGCAAGAACAGGAGTTTGAGCGCTTGGGCAGTGCTGTGACTCACCAAGTGGATGTTCGCCTGGTGGCCGCAACGAATCGTAATCTGATGGACATGGTGAGCCAGGGCGAATTCCGCAGCGACCTCTACTACCGTCTGAATGTGTTTCCGCTGCTGTTGCCGCCTTTGCGCGAACGTCGCGAAGACATCCCAGCCCTGGTGACGCATTTTGTCGAGATTCTTGGCCGGCGGATGGGTCGAGAAATTCAACACATTCCTTCCGAAACCATGTCCGCGCTCAGCTCGTATCAGTGGCCGGGAAATATACGCGAACTGCAGAACCTGATCGAACGTGCCGTAATCCTTTCCAACGCGGGCGTGCTCCCCAATCCTTTGCCGGCGGGCTGGAATCAGGCCGCGACCATCGCTTCGGCTTCCATTGCTACGCCGGTCACTACGCTCAGGGACTCCGAACACAACCTAATCCTGCGCACGCTTCAAGCCGTCGGTTGGGTGATCGGCGGGCCGAAAGGTGCAGCCGCGAAACTTGGCTTGAAGCGCACTACGCTGATCCACAAGATGCAGAAGCTAGGAATCTCCCGGCCTGTTCTCCAAAGCAACTCGGATGTGGACCCGGCAGCGCGGCAGGAACTGGATCCGCTTCCACAATTGTAGGGGGCCCAATAGCGCTTTCGGCTCGTTCTTATCATCCTTGAACCCTTCCTAGCCAAGCCACTGGGGGTTGGCAACCGTGCCGTCAAACTGGTGGCTAGTTTTGTAGAGTTCGAACTGCCCCGCCTCCGCAGCCTTGGCTGTTTTTGCAAGAAGAGCTGCAACCTGGGAGGAATCCATCGGCTGAAAACTGCGAGCAGCATTGAGGGCTTGCTGAAGGATCGCGAGCGAATCGCAGCCGGTGATGACGACGCTGGTGGGAAGGTTCATCGCGTAGTGCAAACACTCGATGGCTGTGACGGTCTTGCTGTCGACGATGAAATGGTCGCCGATGGATTTCATGCCGAGAACTCCGATGCCGTCTTTGGTCAAAACCGGCAAGACTTTCTTCTCAAAACTGTTGAAGTGGGCGTCCATTACGTTGAGAGGCATCTGAACGGCGTCGAACCTGAAACTGTGCTTCGACGCCGTGGCCAGCATCTTGAGATGAATATCGGGGCTTTTGTGGCCAGTAAAGCCGATAAAGCGGACCTTGCCTGACTTTTGGGCTTGCTGGACGACCTCTATCGCTCCTTCGGCAAAAATGCGGTCTGGATCGGAATCACGAATCACTTCATGGAATTGAAGCAGATCAATTCGATCTGTCTGCAACCGTCGCAACGACTCGTTGATCTGCGCGGCAGCAGCAGCTTTGTTTCGGCCATCGATTTTGGTCATCAAAAAAGCTTTTTGGCGATAACCATCACGTAGCGCTTTGCCCATTCGAATCTCGCTCTCTCCGCCGTTGTAGTCCCAGCAGTTGTCGAGGAAATTTATTCCTTCATCGATTCCCGTACGAATAATGCGAATGCTCTCTTCGGCATCGCTTTGCTTGCCTAGGTGATAGCCCCCGAGCCCGATCAGGGAAACTTTTTCACCGGTGCGGCCCAGAGTCCTATATGGAATTTCGCTCTTACGATCAGGTGTTGCGGCCGCATTCAGCCCTCCGGCCATCAAGAGGGACGCGGCAGTCATGCCGAGAAACTCTCTTCTGCTAAAAGCGGAATCCTGATCCGGCAGAATTCTGCCTCGCAGGCGGGACCGATCGCGACGATCGGAATGAGATTGGTTCGAGTCACTATCGTTGATGGTCATGAAAAAGTCCTCCTGTGCAGGGGCAAACAGCGCGAAGCGGCGCACCCAGCCAAACTCGTTCCCGTCCGACTCCATCTATTCAGATAAGCATTCTGCTTGCCACGTTGCATCGACGCCTAAGGGGGAGAGAAAGCCGGCGCGCTTCAGCTTGGGTGAAAAACAATCTTTCTGCTGAGTGTCAGTACTTGGACAGTGCTGTCGAAAAGACTCACCCTAGCTCGACAGTAACGGGTTTGCAAAACTGAGCATGAGGCGCGAGGACCACAGCAAACCAGGACTTCGTTGGACATGAACGCTTTCCCGCCATGGCAAGGAACTTGCTTCTCTTCGGGAGCAGACAGCGTGTGCAACGCGTGTAGCGCGGTCTGCATCAGGAAGTAATCAGCTACCGTCGTTGGAGAAGTGTCATGAGAGTTGGTACCCGCCCCCATTTTCTTACTGCGGCAATAAGTGCCATTGTATTGATCTTTCCAGTTCAGATGCTGATCGCCCAAGACGCACACTTTCATAACGCGCCCGCATCCACCTCTCAATTGAAAAACCCATATGCGGGACAGCAAGCAGCCATAGTGGCTGGCTCAGGACTGTATACCGCGAACTGTGGCGCATGCCATGGCATCGCGGGACGAGGAACCGGTAACATTCCGGCCTTGGCGCATGGGCCCACGCAATCAGTCCCCGACGGAGAAGTTTTCTGGTTCATCACCACCGGATCGGTTAATAACGGCATGCCGTCGTGGGCCAGCCTGCCTGAACAAAAACGATGGCAGATTGTCACATATTTGAAATCACTCAAGAATTCCACGAGCGCTCAGAAAAACAATTCTCCCACCGCGAGCGTGAGGCCGGTCAAGACAAACGCCCCGCCCCCGCCCGCGCCGTACACAGATTTCCGCTTTGAGCAGCCTGGAAAAGTCCGCCAGATCACCGCACAGGATCTTCCAGCGCCGTACGCCACTAACTCAGCGAACAATGGACCACAGTTGGTGGCACGTCCCAGCGGCGCGTGGCCGAAAGCCCCAACCGGATTTAGCGTGCAGCAGTATGCAACCGGCCTTGATAATCCGAGGTTGATCCGGACCGCTCCCAACGGCGACATTTTCCTGGCTGAAAGCAGTAGTGGCAAGATCAAGGTGTTCCGCGGAATCACAGACGATGGCAAGCCCGAACAGGCTGAAACCTTTGCCACAGGACTCAATCAGCCGTATGGCATCGCTTTCTATCCTCCCGGCGAAAATCCTCAGTGGCTATACGTAGGAAACACCGACTCGGTCGTCCGCTTTCCGTATAAAAATGGGGATTTGACGGCAAGCGGACCTGCCCAGCACATTGTGTCTCTACCTCATGGTGCAGGACACTGGACGCGCGACGTGCAGTTCTCGGCCGACGGCAAGAAGATGTTCGTCGCGGTCGGATCGGAGTCGAATGTGGACGACCCCGACACTACGCCGGACGAAAAGAATCGGGCCGATATCCTGGAGTTCAACCCCGACGGCTCAGACAGGCGAGTGTACGCGTACGGAATCCGCAATGCCGGAGGCGGGCTGGCGATCAATCCTAAGAGCGGCGAGCTATGGTGCTCGGTTAACGAACGTGATGGCCTGGGAGACAACCTGGTGCCCGACTACATCACCCACGTCGAAGAAGGGGGTTTCTATGGCTGGCCATGGTGGTACATCGGCAGCCATCAGGATCCACGCCATGACGGCAAACATCCGGAGTTGAGAGACAAGGTGCTCGTTCCAGACGTGCTTCTGCAGCCTCATAACGCTTCGCTCGAGATGACATTCTACGAGGGTGGGCAATTCCCGGCCGAATATCGGGGAGACATTTTTGCGTCCCAGCACGGTTCGTGGAACCGATCGGTGCGGGCTGGATACGAAGTGATTCGCGTACCTCTGCACCAGACCAGCCGTGCCAGCGGGGAGTACGAAGATTTTGTGACTGGATTTGTGGTGGACAACGGACATGTGTGGGGAAGGCCCGTCGGTATCAGCGTGGCTCAGGATGGATCGTTGCTAGTCAGCGATGATGGTTCGAATTCCATCTGGCGCATCCGCTACACGGGTGCCCATAGCCAGCAGCGCGAGCGAAACGATCCAAGCCATGATTCGACCAGGGCATCGAACTAGAAAGTCGGTAATCGCTTTGCTCGGCGGAATCGTGGCTCTGGGATTGTGCGCTTTCCAATTCGGAGATCGGAATGAGCTGAATGGGATCCCGTTCACGGAAGTGCAGCCCCTAGTCTTGGACTTAGCAAAAGCGGGGAGATTGGCCAAGCGAGGGAATGTCGATCTGCTTGCAGGACAAGCCGAGCCCGGAGAGGCCGTGAACCTGCGAGGCGAAGTCACCGACGCAAATTGCTATCTTGGCAGCCACGTGCACTCTTACGATCACGCCTTCTGCGCGAAGCTGTGCGTTGCGGCCGGAAGTCCTTTGCTATTTATTCGGGACCAGGGAGGAGAGATTTATCTTGTGCTCAGCGAAAAGAATGGCATACGGCTCCCCGGGAATGTCCTCGATCGCATAGGAGTTCCTGGGATCGTGGTCAAGGGCAGAGTGCTCGAGGCCGACGGAATGCGCGCGCTCGCGATTGAGGGGTTGGCGCCATAAGACTGCGACTCGAGCCTCAATAATGAGTCGTTCGCTAACAGAATGTAAATGCGATGGCGCGACCTCGCAGCCGCGCCATCGCACTGACGCTAGCCTGCGGTACCAGTCTTCCTGGCCTGAGCGGTTGATGGCGCGCCCAAGGCCGCTCCAACTCCGGTCCCGATGGCGGTTCCCAACCCAGTGCAGGCATCCCATCCTGGACCGGCGGAGTAGGCGCCATTGTTACCGGAAGTAATGTCGTTGAACGCGCCCGCCCCAGCGTTCGAATACAACAACGGATTGATGTAACCGACCGGTTTTCCGATCTGCTGGTTGATGAGCGCAATCAGTCCTGCCCACAAGGGAGCGACGGCGCTGGTGCCTCCGATGACGTCGGGTTGTCCGTCCACGCGGGTGACGTAGCCGGTGTAAGGATCGGCATCACCCGCCACATCGGGAAGACCACGACCGATATTTTTATTGGGATTGGCAGACGGAGGCACGCGAACACCATTTTGCCAAGTCGGAAGCGGAAAGACGTCGCTGATCCCGCCTCCAGTTGCGCCACCGTTGGGTAGTTCGTTCCATACCGTCTCGCTGGACACCGTATTGTTCGAAGCCACCAGGTGAGTTCCGCCGCAGGCCAGCGCAAACGGGCTGGAGGCGGGAAAATCGACGTGGTTTAGACCGTCCCCCACACCGTCGGTCGAACCGTTGTCACCGCAGGCAACGCAGACCGTGACGCCGAGCGCGGCGGCCGATTGAAAGGCCTCATCCATCGAGGTCATGGCCTGCTGCGTCCACGAGGACTCCGGTCCTCCCCAACTGATGGAGACAACCGAAGGGTTGTTGTTTTGGTCATGGACTGCGGTGGTGATGGCGTTGAGGAAGCCGGCATCAGTATTTTCCGCGAAATAGACGACGATCTTCGCTCCCGGTGCAATCGATCCGGCGACTTCGATGTCCAGCATCACTTCCCCATCTGGACCGTTGGGATCGCCAGTAGGAGAGTTGCTGCCGTTGCCGATTGAAACCGCGGATACAGCTGGCTGATGAGTCAGGTTGAGCTGCTTGAAGTAGGTGCTCAAGTCCGCGGGGACAAAACCACCGCCCAGCTCGATCAGGGCGATGCATTGGCCAGTGCCATCGACACCGGTAGGAAAGTTGTACAACTGGGCTAGTTCTGGCGGCGTGTAGGAAGTGCCGGCATCGTGGGCGTGGATGCCGGTCTGCCCGCGCCGCTTACGAAAATGAGGTTGAGCCTGAGGGCGGTTGTCCAAACCAAATACCCCCTCAACGATATCGTGCAGATCGGGCGGAAGTTGCACGGCGCCGGTGCGGCCGCGATATTTTCCGTTGGGATGCTCATACTGCTTGAGCACCACGCCGAAGGCATCACTCATGGCAGCCACAGTGCCGGAGAGGATGACGGTCCGGCGCGCAGGACTGGTTTCCACCACTGTGAGTCCGTGGTCGCGGGCAAAAGCCTGGACACGGGCAACATCGGCAGGATCGGCCCCGTGGCGCTGCTCATACTCAGCGCGGCTGAGGGTCGTGCGTTTCTTTGGTAATTGTGAGTAAGCATCAGCACTGACAATCGGTTTCTTTCCGGCCCGAGATTTCAACCGGATGGTGACTTCAACTTTTTCATTGGGATTGGCTGGACCTACTTCGCGCGCTCCTGGCATGGGAGAGCGCTCGCTGCCTGCAAGTGGAAGGCGATTTTTTGGAGGAGTCATAAATTGTCCTTTCTAAAAGAGCCTGGCGAAAAGAAGCGCAGAACGCACGAGAAAGTAGACATTGATTTACTTCGTCTAGGTCTATGGAGGAAGGAGCCCGAGCCCTCTGCAACCGCCTTAATCGGCCAGGCCGTTTAATCAATTCGACGGTAGCAGCAGACTAGTTAGAAGGCAACAACTTTGTAATTCTTGTTCGGAATTCCGAACAAGATCAGGACTGCACCGCAATCGCTGCATCGAAACGAACGGGGATAAACATGCCGGGGGTGCAACTCAAACCGGAACCGCAGCGCGATACTCCTCGTATACGCCCTTGAAGTCAGTGATTTTGTGATCTGCCTCGAAGTGCCAGATCCGCGTAGCAACTTCATCGATCAGGTCGTGATCGTGGCTGACCAGGAGCACTGTGCCCGGATATCGCTGGAGAGCGATGTTGAGGGCGTTGATTGATTCCAGGTCCAGGTGATTAGTGGGTTCGTCGAGCACAAGCACGTTCGGCTCTTGCAGCATCAGCTTGCAGAACAGCAGCCGTGCGGCTTCGCCGCCGGAGAGAACGTCAGTCGGTTTGACTGCGTCCTCGCGCGGAAACAACATTTGACCGAGCAGGCCGCGAATTTCTTCGTGCGAGGCGGAGAGATCCCACTGATGCAGCCATTCGAAAGCGGTCATCTCTCCCTGGATCAGGGCGCGGTGGTCCTGTGCAAAATATCCCACCGCAGCTTCATGCCCCCAGATAACTTTGCCGTCGTTTATGAAGGGTCCGTCGTAACCGCTGGTTTTACGCAGTTCGGCCTCGGGTACAGTGGGAGAGTTCGCCAGCAGCGCATTGAGCAGAGTCGTTTTGCCCGCGCCGTTGCGCCCTATTAAGGCAATCTTCTCGCCTCGCAGCACGCTGGCGGTAAAGCCTCGAATGATGTTGGCGTCATCATAGGACTTGGTGACGTGCTCCAGTTCGAGGATGTGTTTACCCGACGGACGCTTCTGCTCGAACTTCAAAAACGGACGCTGGATGTTGGACCTTGCCAACTCCGTCACCTGCAGGCGCTCTACTTCCTTGCGCCGTGACTGCACCTGGCTGGAACGGGTGCCGGCAGAGAAACGCGCGATAAATTCGTTGAGCTGGGCAATCTTCTTTTCGCGCTGGGCGTTCTGGCTCTCAACTTGCGAGCGAACCTGCGTTTTGGCCACCACCATGTCGTCGTAGGTGCCGGTATAAGTAATGATGGTTTCGTAGTCGATGTCGGCAATGTGAGTGCACACACTATTGAGAAAATGACGATCGTGCGAGATCACGATCAGCACTCCGTCATATTCATTGAGGAAAGTCTGCAGCCAGTGGATTGAATCCAAATCGAGGTGGTTGGTGGGCTCGTCGAGCAAAAGAGCCGGAGGATGTCCGAACAAAGCCTGCGCCAGCAGCACCCGCACTTTTTGTCCGCCAGGCAGCTCACCCATTCTGCGTTCGTGCAACTCGTCAGGAATGTCCAGACCCTGCAACAAGATTGCAGCGTCGGTCTCGGCAGTGTAGCCGTCTTCTTCGCCAACGATGCCTTCCAACTCGCCAAGCTTCATCCCGTCTTCGTCGGTGATATCTGGTTGGGAATAGATTCGGTCGCGCTCTTCCATCGCCGCCCACAGTCGTTTGTTACCCATGACCACAGTGTCGATCACGCGATAGGCATCAAAGGCAAATTGGTCCTGGCTTAGCACGCCAAGCTTTCGGGGGCGGACGACGGTTCCCTTCTGCGGCTCGAGTTCGCCGGTCAGAAGCTTCATGAAGGTCGATTTTCCGGCGCCATTGGGACCGGTAAGGCCGTAGCGCTTCCCCGGCGTGAAGGCCGTGGACACGTCTTCAAACAGAACTTTGGCGCCGTAGCGCATCGACACGTTGCTTACAGAAATCATGATTTATCAGGGAACTGCGGAAAAATGCCTCACAGGAGGGGACGCAGCCACTGCAATCAGAATATCACGAAGTGCCGGAGGTCCTCCTTCTGAAGCGGGGCATTTCTAATATGGATGCGCGCCTTTCGTGCGCCCTTTCATCTTTGCTCAGGGCGGTCGCAACGAATCGGCGCGCCCAGATCCCTCGCGACGCAGCTAACGCTTGCTCGGGATGACAATCAATCATGTTAGCCTTTCTGCTCACCATATCTCGTTTCGCGGGGAGTTCATGAACAGCGCCCATCCTTCTCAGGTTGACCTTCAGGCCATAGCCAAAGAAATGATGTTGGAGCACGGCTTCGAGCCGGAATTTCCGCCACAAGTCCCGCAGCAGCTTGCCCAATTGAAAGCACATCCGCCGCAGGCGGCCGCAGGCCCGAACGTGCGTGATCTGAGGAATCTCCTGTGGTCGTCGATTGACAATGACACTTCGCGCGATCTCGACCAGATCGAAGTGGCTGAACGCTTGCCCAACGGAGATATCAAAGTGCTGGTAGGAATCGCCGATGTAGATGCCTTCGTGCCCAAGAATTCGCCCATCGATCAGCACGCGGCAAAGGAAACCACCACGGTCTACACCGGCGTCCGAATCTTCCCTTTGTTGCCGGAGGAACTTTCTACCGGGGCAAGTTCGCTTCTGGAAAATGTGGACCGGATGAGTGTTGTGATCGAGTATGTGACTGGGTCGGATGGCAACGTAAAGTCCAGCGATGTCTATCGCGCCATCGTCCGTAATAAGGCCCAGCTCACCTACAATGCGGTGGGCGGCTGGCTTGAAAACCAGAACGCTGCTCCGCCTAAAGTCGCGGCCTCAGCGGACCTGCAAGCACAACTCAAGCTACAAGATGAAGCCGCGCAATCCCTCAAGAAGCAGCGTTACCAGCATGGCGCCTTAAACCTCGATACCAGCGAATTGCAGCCGGTGTTTCTGGATCAACAGATTGTGGACGTGACGAACCAAAACAAGAACCGGGCCACTGATCTGATTGAAGACTTCATGATCGCCGCTAACGGAGTCGTGGCGCGAATGCTAGAGAAGGTTTCTTCTCTGAGGCGGATTGTGAAGACTCCCGAGCGTTGGGACCGGATTGTGCAGCTGGCCTCCACACATGGCGAGAAGCTTCCGCCATCCCCCGATTCCAAGGCCCTCAATGACTTTCTGCTCAAACGCAAGGCGGCTGACCCCGACCACTTCGCAGATCTGTCGCTGGCCCTGATCAAGCTGATTGGCCCCGGCGAATATGTTCTGGAACGGCCAGGTGATCCGGAGCAAGGACACTTTGGCTTGGCGGTTCAGGACTATACGCACTCCACCGCTCCAAACCGGCGTTTCCCTGATATTGTCACGCAGCGGCTGATCAAAGCCATGCTGGCCGGCCAATCTGCTCCTTATTCTGACGACGAACTACAGGCGATTGCCACCAACTGCACGGTGAAAGGAGATGCGGCGAGGAAGGTCGAGCGGGCCATGTCAAAAAGATTGGCAGCGGTTGCGATGAGCCACAAGATCAGTCAGACATTCGATGCGGTCGTAACCGGAGTAACGCCAAAGGGGACCTTCGTTCGCGTCTTGCAGCCGCCTGTCGATGGGATGCTGACCCAGGGGCAGCACGGAGTTGATGTTGGAGACAAGCTACGTGTGAAGCTAACGAGGACAGATGTCCGTCAGGGCTATGTCGATTTCGTCCGGGCGTAGGTCTGACGGGTGAGAGCGTAGAACTCGATCTCCAGCTAGCACGCGTTCCTCCATGAGGAGGGGACGTCATCACGAAACTCGGCGTTTTTCAGCCGGGTGAGGGATCTCGCGCGAGTCTTCCAACCTATCTTCGCCCTCGCACCGTTAACCTCAAAGAGGTGGCCTGTCTGTGATAGCTGAATACAAACCAGGCTGATCGGCACTTTACGCCGGATGCCTCCCCCCGCTGATGAAAGGCGCGGGGGCTTCGGGATGACGCCGCGCGTCGTTTCCTTGGTATTGGGGGATTCCGCTGGTGGCAGCGCAATATCCCATCCACTTCTACGCGAAGAAACCTTACAATGTAATCTGGCATCTTTAAAGGCGATAAATATCAGTCATATACGGTGGTTCCGCTGATATAAAGACTTCTGCGGATCGGGTTTAAGCGTGCCAGAACAGGGTAATGTCGGAGGCGGGTGGCAGGAGCGTCTCTCGGCGCTCCGCAATACCCCGCCAGTTCTGAAGATCGTCTGGCAGTCTGGGCCTGGGGTTGTAATTTTCGGTCTGGTAGCCCGGATTTTTGCCTCGCTATTGCCGCTGGCGTTGCTGTGGATTCCGAAACTGATCGTCGACGCGATCGTACACAGCCGAGTCGCAGGCCAGCCGGTGTCGCCCAGACTTTGGTGGCTGGTAGGGGCTGAGTTTTCCCTCGCAGTTTTGAGCGGCATACTGGCGCGTGCGGTCGACTATTCTGACTCGCTCTTGGCGGACAAATACACCCGCCACGTGAGCATTCAGGTCATGAAGCATGCGGCGGAATTGGACCTGATTGCCTATGAAGACCCGGTGTTTTATGACCGGCTGGAACGGGCTCGGGTGCAGGCGACTGACCGCCTGGGCATGATTCAGCAGATTGGGCGGCTGATCCAGTTGGTGATTACGACCATCACGCTGTCGGTCACCATCATTGTCTACTCGCCATGGTTGATGCTGCTGCTAATCGCGGGGGTGCTGCCGGCATTCCTCGGCGAGAGCCACTTTGCGTTTCTGGGCTACGCCAAGAACTTCCGCCAAACCCCGGTCCGGCGTCAGTTGGACTATTTGCGGTTAGTAGGGGGCAGCAAAGAAGCAGCGAAAGAGCTCAAATTATTTGGGCTCAGCGGTTTTCTCACGCGACGCTTTACCGCGCTCTCCGACGGAATCTACGAACAGAATGTGGCATTGTCACGGCGGAAGTTGATTGCTGGCGCGTTCCTGTCGGTGATTGCTTACCTCGGTTACTACTCCGCTTATGCATTCGTCATCTGGCGGACGGTAACTGGCGTGTACAGCATTGGGCTGTGGTACTTGCTCTCGGGGGCAATTTTGCAGGCCAGCAACAACCTGCAGCAAATCTTCTCGACGCTTTCGGGCATCGCTGATCAGGCTCTTTTCCTGACCGACCTGCTGGCATTTTTTGAAATGCAGCCGACTATCCGCTCTAAGCCGCATGCGTTACCGGCGCCAAGACCGATTGTTCGTGGGTTCGAATTCCGCAACGTTTCGTTCTGCTATCCGGGAAACCCTCGGTTGGTGCTGGATAGGTTGAGCTTTCGTCTCGACCCCGGAGAGCGGGTGGCCCTAATCGGAGAGAATGGTCAGGGCAAAACCACAATCGTGAAGCTGATCACGCGGCTCTACGACCCCACGGAAGGCGAGATTCTGCTCGATGGCATCGATCTTCGTGAATACAACCTCGACGACTTGTATCGCGAGATTGGTGTTATCTTTCAGGACTTCATGCGGTATGAAATGACAGCCCGAGAAAACATCGCGGTTGGCCGCATTGACGAGCTGAACGATTTGGATGCGCTGAAAATTGCCGCGCGAAAGAGCCTGGCCGACCAGGTGATCGCGCAACTTCCCGGACAGTACGAACAAATGCTGGGCAGGCGCTTCGATGGAGGGGTCGACCTCTCGGGCGGGGAGTGGCAAAAAGTTGCACTGGCGCGCGCTTACCTGCGCGACGCTCAACTGCTGATTCTGGATGAGCCCACAGCCTCGCTTGACGCTCGCAGTGAGTTCGAGGTTTTTCAACACTTTGCGGAGCTTACAGCGGAAAAGATGGCCTTGTTCATATCACACCGCTTCTCCACCGTGCGCATGGCGGATCGCATTATGGTGCTTGAAAACGGACGGATCGCCGAACAAGGTAGTCACCAGCAACTGGTAGCGCTCGGCGGCCGCTATGCCGCGATGTTCGAAATGCAGGCAGCCAGCTATCGTTAGAATAAAATACAAAGAAGCAAGATGCCGCAGAACATTTATCCCGGGATTCTTGATCAGGAAGCGGGGCCAGGTCGGGCCGCGCAGGACGCCACGCTAGACGTACGGGCCCTGGGTTTGAATGCGGCAGAGTTGGCGCGCAACCTGGCCTGGCTGCCCAATACTCCTTCCTCACGTGTATTGACGGAGCGGTGGCGTACACTTTCTCGCTCGCTGGAACCGGTATTGGCTTCTTTGCAGGCGCCACTGCGCGACCAGAAAGTTTCGGACGACTTTCGCTGGCTGCATGACCACGTCAATCTGCTTTACAGCGAGCTGCGGAGCACCGGCGACCTCCTCAAGACGCTGCGTAAACTTCCCCATGTCCGTCTCCCGAGCGGCGCCGTTGTTCCAAGGGTTGCGGCTCTGGCGGAAGGAATGTTAGCCGCCACTGAGTATCGGTTCAGTCAGGAAGCTTTCACTTGCTACGTCCGCAGTTTTCAGGAAAGTTCAGTCCTTAAGATTAAAGAGCTGTGGGCGCTGATTCCGGCGATGAAGCTGGTCCTGATGGAGCGCATCGCCACTTGTGGACCGCAGCTGCTGGCGAACCGTGAAGGCTCTTACGGTATCGGCGTGTGCATACGCAGCATTCGAGACGCCGGCCACACTCCCTGGAAAGAAGTGATCGAACCACTGATTCTTCTGGATCAGGTGCTGCGTGAAGACCCAGTGGGCGCATACTCGCGGATGGATTTTGAAAGCCGCGATCATTATCGAAATAAGCTGGTCAAAATTGCTGACCCTTCCGATTTCACCGAGGCCGAAGTCGCCCTCGAAGCCCTGGCTCTCGCCCGCGAAGCCCACCAACAAAATCCCGGGACTCCGCGCGAGAGCTTACGGCAGTCCCACATTGGCTACTATCTGGTGGCCGAAGGAAGCAGCATTCTCCAGCGAAAGGTGGGCTTTCGGCCTTCGCTGATCCAGCGGGTACGTTCGTTTTTGCGGGGGCACCCCGACGAGTCCTACCTGGGCGGCATCGGTGTGCTCACCTTTGTGATTATTTCGGCGATCCTCCTGCTGTTGACTGACCCCAACAGTCCGCCTGCGCTGGTTCTGTTCTCCATGCTGGTATTGCTGCTGCCGTGCTCACAGGCGGCGGTCCAGCTCATGAACTATGTGATTACTGCGGTTCTGCCGGCGGACATCCTCCCCAAGCTCGATCTATCAGAGGAAATTCCGGACGATTGCGTAAGCATGGTTGTGGTTCCTTGCTTGCTTCTGAACGAGAAGCAGGTTCATCGGCTAGTCGATGATCTAGAGGTTCGCTTTCTCGGAAACCATGATCGCAATCTCCACTTCGCACTGCTTAGCGACTTACCGGATTCTCCGGAGCTGAGTAGAGAGGATCACCCGCTGGTAGATTTATGTTCACAATTGATCCGGAGATTGAACGACAAATATTCCGGCGAAGGCATGGGATCGTTTTTTCTCTTTCATCGCCATCGGATCTACAACCCAAGGGAAAGGGTGTGGATGGGTTGGGAGCGAAAACGAGGAAAACTGCTGGATCTGAATAAACTCTTACGCCAACAGTACGATAGTTTCCCGGTGAAAATCGGCGACCTGTCCGTGTTGCCACGGATCCGCTACGTGATCACTCTCGACGCCGATACTGAGCTACCACGCGGGTCGGCCCAGCGAATGATTGGCGCTTCGGCACACCCTTTGAATCAAGCCATTATCGATCCGGAAAAGAACATCGTGGCCGCCGGCTACGGAATCCTGCAACCTCGCGTGGGAGTGAGCGTTCAGAGCGCGGCGCGTTCCCGGCTGGCCGGTATCTATTCGGGTCAGACTGGATTCGATATCTACACTCGGGCTGTCTCTGACGTTTATCAGGACCTGTACGGAGAAGGCAGCTTTGCCGGCAAAGGAATCTACGAAGTGGACACCGTGCACAGAGTGCTGGATCGCAGGTTCCCCCGCAATGCTCTGTTGAGTCATGATCTGATCGAGGGTGCCTATGCCCGCGCCGGTTTGCTGAGCGACGTTGAGATTATCGAAGATTATCCGTCTCACTACAGCGCTTACAACCGTCGCAAACACCGATGGTTACGGGGCGACTGGCAGGTGGTGGAATGGATCACTTCCTATGTGCGCGAGGAATCGGGAGATCGAGTCCGCAATCCTCTCTCGATGATTGCGCAATGGAAAATCCTAGATAATCTGCGGCGCAGTTTGGTGGAACCGGCAACCTTCCTGTTGCTGGTGTTCGGCTGGTGGGTGCTGCCTGGGGATCCGCGATACTGGACGCTAGCCACGATTGCGCTTCTCGGCGTACCGGCGCTCTGCCGGTTTGGGTTTGACTTGGTACGCGCGGCAGTGGAGAAGAAAGGGGCGATCGCCCGCGACGGGTTGAGCGAACTCTTTGCGGCGTGCGTCAATGTGTTCTTGATTTTGACATTCCTCGCCCACCAGATGCTGCTTTCGCTTGACGCCGTCGTACGAGTGCTGGTGCGGCGCTGGGTAACTCGCCGGCGTCTGCTGGAATGGGAAACGGCGGCGGAAGCGGAGCTGGGATCGGGCAAACGGACTCCACTAGAAACGTATCTGGATTGGACGCCTGCGCTCGCCCTGGCGCTCGGCCTGCCGTTGTTGTTATTCGCGCGTCGCAACGCCTTTCTCGCGGCGCTGCCGATCCTCCTCCTGTGGGCGAGCAGCAAGGTGGTCTCAAACTGGCTCAACCAGCCGTCACGACCGCTGCGAGACGAGGCGTCGGAGAAGGACCGGAAATTTCTCCGCCTCGCCGCGTTGCGAACCTGGCGTTACTTCTCTGAGTTCAGTACGGAAGAACACAACTGGCTCATACCGGATAATGTGCAGGAGGAGCCACCTTCCATTGCGGGTCGACTCTCGACCACCAACCTTGGTCTTCTTCTCAATACCCGCCAGGTGGCTTGCGAGTTCGGCTATCTCACCGTCCCCGAATTTGCGGAGCAGACGCTACGGACGATGGCAACGATCGCGCGCCTGCGGCGCTACCGGGGGCAGCTGTTCAACTGGTATGACACCAGAACTCTGGAACCACTGAAGCCGCTATTTGTCTCCTCGGTTGATAACGGAAATCTGGCGGCTTCACTCTGGACCCTGCGCGAGGGATGCCTGGATCGACTACGACAACCGGTTTTGCAGTCCCAAGTGGCTGACGGTCTGGTGGATCATCTTCGCACCATGACGGATCTATCGCAAAGCCGGATTTCCGCCCTGCAAGCGGAGATTAACGGTCCACAATGGCTCGAGAGGTTGCAGAAGCTGCCGGATTCGATAATCGAAGACCTGCGCCGCACTGGCCGTGCTTCCAAGTCCTCGCCAGATGCACAGTGGTTTGCGGAACAGGCGCGCACGCGGATTGAGAAGGTAAAGCAGACGGTCAGCTACTATGCTCCATGGCTTCTCCCTGAATTCGTTTCCCTGCGAGACGATCTGGCTCTGATCCGGAAATCTGATTGGGACGGCGTTGCCCTCGAGATGACGCCCGACTTCATCGACAAGCTCTCTGCGCGCCTGCAGATTGTCATCCATTCGGCACAGGCAGAGGACAGAAAATCGCAATATCAGCATTTGCAGGATTTGCTGCCCGATGCACGATCGCATGCGGTCAAGCTCATTGAAGACCTCCGGGCGATTGCCAAAGACGCGGATCGCATGGTACGCGAAATGGATTTTGAGTTTCTTCTAAGCGCTCAACGTAAGCTCTTGTCGATCGGGTTCGATGTCGAATCGGACCAACTTCATGCCGCTTGCTACGATCTTCTGGCTTCGGAGGCCCGCATCGCTTTGTTTGTTGCGATAGCTAAAGACGATATCCCACAAGAGAGCTGGTTCCAGCTGGGCCGGGTCCACACCCTACAACAGGGGCGGCCGGTTCTGCTTTCATGGACCGGAACCATGTTCGAATATCTAATGCCTTCGCTGTGGATGCGCACCTTCCCTGAAACGCTGCTGGAGCGCTCAGAAAATGCAGCAGTGCGCGTACAGAGGGCCTACACGGCTGGAAGGAACATACCGTGGGGCATCTCTGAATCGGCATATTCCAAAATGAACGATGCCGGCGTCTATCATTACCAAGCGTTCGGTGTTCCAGACCTCGCTCTGCAAAAAAGCGAATCGAATACGCTAGTCATCTCCCCTTACTCTTCGTTCCTTGCGCTGCACGTGGATGCACTGGAGGCGTTGAGGAACTTACGAAGAATGCGTCGCGACGGATGGTACGGGGCATACGGATTCTACGAGTCGGCAGACTTCGGTTCTGCCCCGCGTCGAATGTGGCGTAGTCGTCCACAGCTGGCGCGCTGCTGGATGGCCCATCATCAAGGTATGATCCTTCTCTCTATTGCTAATTTTCTTAAGGACAATATCGTCCAACGCTGGTTTCACGCTGACCCGCGGGTACAGGCGACGGAGCTGCTTTTGCACGAGAAACCGGTCTCCTACGTCCGTGCGACACGGGAGGGGTATGGAAGAGCTGCAGCGTGAAGCAGGACCAACAATAGCAACCGCTGGATCGAAAGTTCCTCACTTCTTCGTCTACCTAGCGGTTGTTGTTTCAACGTTTATAGCAGCCAGCCCCGCTGCGCACGCCCAGGTCGGTACTAACTCCGATGTAATCCTGATCGACGGGGGAGCCCCATCGCATCCCTTTCCCCACTTCTGGGAGAAGATGTTCGGCTCCGGACGCGCCATCCTTAGCCTGCGCGATAGCTACCGGCGCGATTTGCGTGAAGTTAAGCAGATCACAGACTTCCAATATGTGCGATTTCATGCCATTTTTCATGATGAAGTTGGCGTCTATGACGAAGACAGCCAGGGGCGGCCCGTCTATAACTTCTCTTACGTCGACCAAATTTACGATGGCCTGCTCGCCAATGGTGTGAAGCCGTTTGTCGAGGTGAGCTTCATGCCGAAGAAGTTGGCGGCCAGAGACATCCTGCACGCCTTTTGGTACAAGCAGAATATTTCCCCTCCGAAGGATTGGGGCAAGTGGGACGACCTGATCACGGCGTTCACCAAACATCTTGTCGACCGCTACGGCAGCGATGAAGTCGCAACTTGGTACTTCGAGGTTTGGAATGAGCCCAATATTGATTTCTGGGCTGGAGATCCAAAGCAGCCCAGTTACTGGGAACTCTATGACCATACTGCTCGCGCCATCAAAGCTGTCAATCCTCGGCTTCGCGTAGGAGGCCCGGCGACGGCGCAAGCTGCCTGGGCTGACACCTTCATTCAGCACTGCGCACAAGAAAAAGTACCGGTGGACTTCGTTTCAACCCATGTTTACGGCAACGACCGGGCCCAAGACGTCTTCGGCACGGACGAAAATATTCCACGCGACAAAATGGTGTGCCGCGCAGTGAAGAAAGTCCATGACCAGATCAGGAGCTCAAGCAAACCTGATCTGCCACTGATTTGGAGCGAATACAACGCCAGCTATAAGAACGAACCTGAAGTTACCGACTCCATCTACATGGGTCCGTGGCTGGCGGATACCATCCGTCAATGCGATGGCCTGGTAGATGTGATGTCGTACTGGACTTTCTCTGATGTGTTTGAAGAGCAGGGTGTGGTTAAAACTCCACTCTATGGCGGCTATGGCCTTATTGCAGTCGATGACATCCCGAAACCAGCTTATGACGTCTTCCAACTGTTGCATAAGCTTGGAGATGAGCGCATTTCTGTGAATTCTGATTCGGCTTTGCTCACCCGGAAAAATGATGGGAACCTAGTGCTTGCCATATGGAATTACGCTCCACCCGATCAGGCGGGTTCGCCAAGAACATTGAGTCTGCGTTTCAAGAACACGAAAGCCAAGGTTGCTTCCATTTCACGTGTGGACCATGACCACGGAGACGTTCACCCGATCTACGAAAAGATGGGTTCGCCGCGCTATCCCACCCAAAGCCAAATCAAGCAACTTCAGGCCGCCGCCCAACTTCCGGCGCCGGAAACCCGCGAACTGAAGAACAGTGAGCTTATGCTGACCGTGCCGGCGCATGGCCTGGCAGTGATTGAGCTGAAGTAAACCTGGAGAACCCGCCTCCTACATTCCCGGCAGCCGGTAAGTTTTAAAGCCGGCGCGTTCCATGCCGCGCCTGGCCTCCGGATTCTTCATGAATGTATCCCAGACGAACCGGGTACGGGCATTTTCTGCCATTACCAGCGTGATACCGGTGTCGATTCCAATCACGTCGGTGTCGTACCAATTTTTGAGCGGGTTGAATGCATTGATGAAACCGTAGCGGCTCCAAGTGCGCGTTCCGTAACGATTCTTGATGTTCTTAAGCACACGCATGACCGGCTGTGGCAGGAAGGGCAAGGACCCTCCGGGAGCGCTCGGTACTACGGTCCCATCAATCGGCCCCATGGCAGGCGGCCCGCCCCAAATTACGTATCCTCTATCGGAATCGGAAGCCGTAATGCCCCACAAGTCGTCACTATAATCAGGAAACTGCTTCCCCAGTTCCAGACAGAACCGGCGATGAACATCGGTAGCGACCGTCGAGTTCTGGAAATAGTCGGCGTACCCGTCGCTTTTGTCACGGAAGTCATACCAGGCTTGGGAATATTGATGCACGAACAAAGGAGCAAAGGAGCCGATATACCTGAGCCCGTCATACTCGAATGTGGTCCGCTTCCAGGCAGTCCAGGTCTCTTCCCGCAGGGGATGGGCGGAAGATGCCAACCCCAGCAGGTACATCATCATCAGCTCGCTGTAGTAGTCCCACTTGTAGGGCAGGAAGCCCATTTCCGGCAGCCAGCCGTGCGGCAGTAAGGCTGTGTCTTCGGAAAGCCACGTCCAATCGACGCGGTTAAAAATATCGGTCGCCAACTGGGTGATTTCAGGATGATGAAAGTATTGCCGGCAGGTAAGAATTCCGCAAAGCAAAATGGCGGTGTCGACCGAAGAGACCTCCGAATCCCACAGCCTTTCTCCAGTATTAATGTCGGCCCAGTGATAGAAGAAGCCGCGATGATGCGGCAGCTTTCTCCACAGAAAACGCAAGCCGGCAAGTGCACGGGTGCGCGCCTCGGGAAATGGGATGTACCCGCGCTTGTGTCCGATGCAAAGAGCCGTCAGTCCAAAACCGCTGGCCGCAATATTCGCCACAACTCCATTGTCCTGCGAGCGCACGTTGCATCGGTCTTTCACCAGACCGGTTTGTGGATTGGATTGTTCCCAAAAGTAGAGGACGTTGGCTTTCTCTATTTCTTCGAGGAATTGGTCATCCTCTGGCGAAAGACTGGTCGGTGCCGGCGGCGGGGCGGGACCCAGGTGCTGTTCCTGGGCCATCAGGAAAGGCACCCCCGATCGAGCGAGGGGCAGGCAAAGCCCGGCGCCGAGGGCACATCTTAGCAGTTCCCGGCGCGACAAACCCTTAGCCGCGGCAGTTCTTTGTCCCACTGATCAATTCTAAACGAACATCAGAGAGAGACAATCGCGACTGAGTTAGAAGTCGTATACCCATCGCGACCCGAAGGCCATGATCGCGATTCAAGCGTCAGCCTGCGTCGTAAGATATTGACCTAGGGTGATGAAATGACGGGAAGACGGAAGATCGCTATTTTGCTTGGAGCAACGGCGGCGTTGGGAATACTGATGGCGGTGCTCATCGTAATTCACAGGCAGAAACCGATAGTCATAAAGGGCGCAATCATCCGGGAGGACGCCGACCCGAGGAAAGAGTTACCCATCGCCGATGTTGATATCACCGAGGCCAATGGTTTGGCGAGCGGCGCCAAGTCCGATTCCTCCGGTTTTTTCAGCTTGGCGTTGCGTCCGTTACTCAGGCGGGGCCGTCCGATCACACTGCAATTTCGACATCCGGACTACCAGGCACTCACCTTAAATGAATTTATTGGAGACAAGATCTATATCGTTCGTTTGGTGCCGATTTCCCGTAAAACCCGCAGTGATTCCGATCATACCGAATTCGTGATGGGAAATGTCACGGTGCGCTACTCGATCAAAACCACCACTGCGGCTAACATCGGCAGTGCGGTAAAAACCTTCCAAGCGGTAAACACCGCGAATGTCCCTTGCAAGGGCCAAACCCCGTGCTCGCCCGATGGAAAATGGAAGGCGGCAATCGGTTCCGCGTCCCTCGATGCCGGGCCGGGGAATGAGTTTCGCAATGCCCGCGCTTCTTGTATTGCAGGACCATGTCCTTTCACCAGAATCACAATCGACGGTTTTTCCCGCGACGGCCGCAACATCAACGTTTCGGTTCTTGATTGGGCAGACACAGCAACGTTTTTGCTGGAAGCGGAAGTATTTCACCCCATGGAAAGTGACATCGTGCGCCAATCCTATCCGGTAATTTTCGGTCAGACGCTGAACTTCACTCTGCCGGCTGCGGCAGAAGGAGTCAGCATTGAAGCCGAGATCAACGGAGCTCCCATTGTTTTCCCGCTGGGGCCGGATCTCTACTTAAGCTGGGCAGATTGCAACGCCAGAGTCAACAGTGACCAAACCAAGGTCTATCGATGTGAGCTCAAGCCAAAATATGGTTTCCGCTAAATTGGCACGTCGGCTTTCACCATCCGCAAATACAACATATACAAAACTATTGCGAGGTTTATCGTCAGCGCCGCCACGCGTACTGTGGTTATCCTGCGAAGCAATTCATAGACCTCAAATGGAAGGTAGAAGGCGCCCAGAAGCAGCGCCACCCACTCCGCCCAGGGGCGGGCCTTCCACAGCCCATAAGCCTCGACGAAGCGAAATGTGGAATAGACCGCCGCGCCCGCGGCAACTGCCCATAACTTAGCGTCGGTAACATGGTCCGCCAGATCAAGGAAGACTTGCGCATAACGGCGATCTTGGCTGACGTGGAGAAACCGGAGCAGGGCGGCCGCGACGTCCCAGGCATCGCGGTGGACGAGCGAGAGGACGCCGAACCCCACAGCTAAGACCAAGAGCCCCTTGATCAGTTCGAGCAGTGCGACCAGGCGAAGCGCGTTCTTATGCCGACTGGTAACGAGATTGGAGGCTGCAGATGAATTCATGCCCAACTACCTGCCCGGTTGTAACAACAGTTGTGCGGCGGGTGAAAAGACGCGGCCTCGCATCAGCAACGTGCTCGCCAACGAAGTCAGACCCGAGGCCGCAAAGATCATGGCCAATACGGTGAACTGGTAGATGGCGGCATAAACCGGCCGGGCACCGGAAAGCAACATTCCCGCCATTAAACCGGGAATCCATACGATGCCCAGCGAACGCAGAGAATCGATCGCAGGAATCAAACTGGCTTCGAAGGAAGCCTGAACGTAAGGCGAAACACTCTCCTTCGCCTCCGCTCCCAGAGCAAGGGCGGTCTCGATCTCTCCCACATGGGCAAGCACGTCGGCGCGGAGGCGATTGAGCGCGACGCCATTGGTATTCATCGTATTGGCAATGAGCATGCTACCAACCGGAACCAGCGATGTGATTGCCGGGTCAATCACGCCGAGCAGCATCATTAGCGCGATCGTCGTTCCGGCGCCGAAAGCGATGGCCCAAATGGAGACTCGAAAGGCGTCGGGCATGCCTTTTGCCCGACGGGCCGAAGTTGCGCCCGCGGCGACGATCATTACGGCCAGAAGAAATGCACTGGTCCAGCGGGGAGCCCGCAGTAGAAGAAGCAGGATCGACCCCACGGCAATGATTTGCACGATTCCGCGAACCATTGCCACCAGAAGTTCGCCTTCCAGATGGATTTCGCGTTTGCGGGCGAGCAGTATCACGGCGAACGCAGCCAATGCTGCCACGCCGGCCTGCGCGAAGCCCAATTGCACTTGAGTGTGGAAGAAGAGCTTAAGCATGAAGCACCTCCTTTACCGAGCCAATCCGTAAAATGCGGCCCGAGTCGAGCAGCAGAGCACGATCGGCGAGGCGACCGGCTTGGCCTACATCATGTGTAACCATGACGCAGGTAAGCGCCTGATCGCGAATAAGCTTCTGAATCGATGATTCGACCTCAAGCTTGGCAGCTTCGTCCAAGGCGGAGGTGGGTTCATCGAGCAGAAGGACCAGGGGAGAGTTGGCCAGCGTCCGCGCCACCGAGACACGCTGCGCCTCACCTCCAGAAAGATTGGCGACATTGCGGCCGGCGTAGCCTTTCAGACCGACATTGGCTAACAGTGCCTCCACCGAATCCTGCGCCAACAACTCACCCCGCTGGGCCGGACCAAAACGCAAGTTATCTGCGACCGTGCCGGGGAACAGGTAGGGACGTTGCGTCACCATGCCAAGTTGTCGACGTAGGTCGCGGGGCTCGATCGTTCGGTAATCAACGCCGTCTACGTAGACGGTCCCTGCGGTGGGCTCGTCCAGGCGGTTCAGCA
>JABCYV010000064.1 GCA_013290025.1 Acidobacteriota bacterium | reverse complement strand
TTGTTCAACGGCCGGTTGGGAATCCGATAAAAGCGCCTGAAGATTCGTTTCAGCTCACCGGCAGGAATACCAACGCCGTGGTCGCGCACTCGCAGCATGACGTGCTTCTTATCTGGGCTCTCCACTTGCACCGAAATATCAACTCGGCTGTCGGAATACTTCACCGCATTGTCGAGCACATTGGAAACCGCTGTTCGCAGATCTTCAGGGTCTCCCAATACGTTGGCGCCGGATCCGTTCTGGAGAACCTGTTCGTACCGCAACGTTCCGGCGGGCAGATGGTAGCTGCTGCGCGCCACTTCAACGCACTCCCCAACCAGTTCGCCGAAATTGACTGGTATGCGCTCGCGTCGTCGCTTCAGCCCTGCTTCTCCAGCCTTCAAAACTTGCTCAACGGTGCCCAGCAGGCGCGCGGTGTCATCAAGCATGAGGCGATAGAACTCGTGCCGCTGGCCCTCGTCCACGTCGCGGCGTTCCAGAGTCTGTAGATAAAGTCGGATGGAAGCGATGGGAGTTTTTAATTCGTGAGTGACCGCATTGATGAAGGTGTCATGTTGCTCGTTACGGCGGATTTCACGGATGAGAAAAGTTGTGTTGAGGATAAGCCCAGTGGCGATCGCGCCAAAGAAAATCACACCTAGAAAAACTCTGATCCCTTCGCGCCAATTGAGGAGGATCCAGCCAAAGCCGACGGCCACCGCCACTCCGGACAATCCCACTCCCAGGACGAGGAATGTGATAATCGCTTTGCGGCGGCTGGTGATGCGCATAGCTGGATTCTACCGCGAGGGGAGACAAAAACCGCAGGACTGCCCAGGCCGTTCCGAGACGTAAAGCAGGTATGACACAGCCGTCAGCTGAATTTCTCCGACTTTAGCCAAGGATGCTGGGAGAGCTACGCCGATACGAGTTCGCTAGGCGTGGCGGTTGGCAGCCCCTCTTCGCCTCGGCGACCCAGCTCGGAAAGCTTTACACGGTAGACGTGGCGGGCAAGTCCTAATTTCTTGAGCGCCCAGATGCCGTACCAATTCATATCCACTTCATACCATTTCAAGCCGTGCCGGGCGGAAACGGGGTGCGCGTGATGGTTGTTATGCCAACCTTCGCCAAAGGTCAGAATTGCCACCCACCAGTTATTGGTCGAAAGGTCTTTCGTCCGGAAACGGCGTGAGCCCCAGGTATGGGTCGCTGAATTCACCAACCAGGTGGCATGCAGGCCAACCGTGGTTCGGACAAAGATTCCCCACATCAAGAAGGGAAGGCCGCCGAGAGCCAGCAGGGCCGCGCCTAACGCAATGATTGGAACGTAGTGATACTTGGTAATCCAAACGTGAAATTTATCCTTGGCTAGGTCGGGAACATAACGCGCCAGCGTAGTGGTGTCATGATGCATCGACTTGCCGGTCAGGATCCAACCCATGTGCGACCACCACTTGCCATCGAGCGGCGAGTGCGGGTCACCCTCATGGTCGGAAAACTTGTGATGAATGCGGTGCGTGGCCACCCAGAAAATCGGTCCCCCTTCAAGGGCCAGGGTCGCACAAGTGGTCAGGAAGTATTCAACCCACTTGGGGGTCTTGTATCCGCGATGGGTGAGCAGGCGATGATAGCCCATCCCAATGCCCAAGCTGCCCGAGACCCACCACAGAAACATCGCCACAAACAGAGCCTTCCACGTAAAGAAGAACAGCGCTGCGACTGCTCCGAGGTGAAACATTCCCATGAAGCCCGCAGTCACCCAATTGGTCTCGTGATCTGCTGACGCTTTACGGTTGAGGGTTTCCAGTTGCATGGCAATGTCTTTCATACGCGATTTTGAACTTCCAGCCGTAAAGGTATCAGTCCGTAGTGAGGACGCGTGTAAAACTTCTGTAATAGAAGAGGCTGAACGGATTACGAAAGTATTAGTTTGATGGTCTGGGCGGTCATGGCACGATTGCCCGCGCGTGCAGCTGAAAAAATGGGTACGCCTGAGTCCTCAGGCTGACGCGCCTTTCACTTCAACTCCTGCCCACTTCTCGAGCAGGGCGATGGTGGCGGCATAATCGAGGTCCTGATGTCCGTCCTCGGTGGCCATTTCATAGATTTCTTCCACGGTTTCGAGGGCCGGCAACTTCACTCGAACCTCCTTGGCTGCTTCCAGGGTCAGACGGATGTCCTTATGCATGAGACGAAGCGGGAAGTTTGGAGAAAAGTCACGTTTCATGACAAAAGGTGCTTTGTAATCAACGACTCCCGACCGCACCATGGAGGCCTGAATCACGGGCAGTAGGGTGGCGGCGTCAACGCCGAGTTTGGTCGCCAGGGTTAGGGCTTCAGCAAAACCTTCGTAGATCAGCGCAATCTGTAAATTCATAGCCAGCTTGGCGGCCTGACCCTTGCCTGTTTCTCCCATGCGGAAAAACTGCTTACCCACGGCAGCAAACAAAGGCTTGAGACCCTCAACCGCAGCTTCGTCTCCGCCCACAATAAAGATAAGCGTGCCGTTCTCCGCCGCGACTTTGGATCCGGTCATCGGAGCATCCACGTACTGGACCCCACGACCTCGAAGGCGATCTGCAAACTTGCGGGTCGCAGAAGGGGAAATCGTGCTCGAGTCCACGATAGTCATGCCCGCAGTGAGCGATTCTTGCACTCCTTGTGCTCCAAACAACACAGTTTCCACCGCCTTGGTATCGGACACGGCCATCCAAACCACTTCGGCGCCACGGGCCGCTTCCGCCGGCGAAGTGGCAACGCGCGCTCCCTCCACTTCTTTTCCCGCTGTGCGGTTCCAAACCGTGACCTCATGCCCGGCTTTCACCAAATTAGACGCCATTGGGCGTCCCATGATTCCCAACCCCAAGAAAGCAATACGCATCCGAATAGTCTCCTGATGACCAGAAGCGATTAGAACTGACTGCGGTTACTACGGTCAAGCAATCCTTGCCGGATTTGTTTTAAAATCAGGTACGGAACGATTAGTCAGCGGATTTTTTCCGTTCCAGGCCCGGTGGCTTGGCAGCAGTAGTCCGATCGGATTCTGAAGATCATCCGATTTGCGGCCGCATGCTAAAAAACACGCTTAACAATTCGGCGCTTCGCAAGCGTGCCCGGCAATTCAGCCGCCTGGTGCGCCACTCCGCAGTCACCCCTCGCACCGGCAAAACCTACAAGCCAAAGCTGGTTTCCAATGGGGAACTGGGAGTGACCTTCATTGGCCACTCCAGTTTCTTTCTGCAGATTGGCCGGCAGAACGTCATCATCGATCCCAATTTTGCCCGCTGGCTGTTCGTGCTGAAGCGCTTACGTCAACCTGGCCTGCAAATCCAGGACCTACCTCCGATTGACTTGGTCCTGGTTACGCATGCCCACTTCGATCATTTGCACCGGCCGTCACTTCGTGCCATCGCACAGCAAACTCGGCGCCGACGCGGCGGGCCTACCACCATCGTGGTCCCGCACCATGTCTTCGACCTGGTTTCTGATCTGGGCTTCGACAACGTCGTTGAACTGGATTGGTGGAACAGCTATCGTCACGACGGGCTGACTGTCACTCATGTCCCATCGCGACACTGGGGCGCACGCGTCATCAGGGATTCTCATCGCGGCTATGGCGGGTACGTGCTGCGGGATCAAGAGCATTCCCTGTACCACGCCGGCGATACCGCCTATTTCGCTGGCTTCCGTGAGATTGGCCAGCGGCTCGCGCCGGAGTTGGCGCTACTCCCCATCGGCGCCTACAACCCTGCATCTTTTCGCAATGTGCATGCCAGTCCGGCCGACGCCACGCGCGCTTTCCTTGATTTGAACGCTCGCTGGATGGTTCCCATGCATTACGGGACCTTCCGCCTCTCGCATGAGCCCTTGGAGGAACCGCTGCAGCTTTTGGAAAAAGAGGCAAAGGCGGCTGGGATTCAGGACCGCGTGCTGGTCCTGAAAGAAGGCGTGACGCGATTCTTCGGATAAGCCGCCGATTAGGGAACGATCAATAAGCTAGCAGAATTCGCAAATCCCTCAGATTGTTGCCGGTGGGACCGGTTACAACCACATCGCCTAGCGCCTCGAAGAAGGGATACGCGTTAAAGCTGGCCAGATGCACATTCGCGGCCAGCCCGCGGGCCTTGGAACGCTCCAGGGTTATGCCGTCGACGATGGCGCCGGCGGCAGGACTATTGCCATCAATTCCGTCAGTGCCGGCACTAAGAACAGTGATATTTTCGCCCGCGATTTTGCCGGCACATGCCAGGGCAAATTGCTGATTTCGTCCACCGGTACCCTCGTTCGTGACCTTAACTGCGACCTCGCCGCCGGAAATCAGGCAAACGCGCTCGGATTTCTTCCGCAACTCGCGGACGCGGTCAAGCAAGAAATCAGCCGCGCGGAGGTAGTCCCAGTCGTCACAACTGTTATCTACTTCTACGCTGAATCCTTGGCGCTGGGCATCGAGCCTAGCCGCTTCCAGGAGTGAACTATTCGACAGAATGGTCCACCAACGCGAACCGTGGAAAGCGGGATCGTCGGACTTCGGGGTCTCCTCTAAAGCGTGGCGCTGGAATAGTTCGCGCACCGAGGTTGGAAACCGTTCGAGCAATCCGTACTTCGCAGCGATTGCGTGGCATTCGCTCACCGTCGTGGAATCGGGCATCGTCGGGCCGGAGGCAAGCGCATCTGGCATATTGTCGGGCACATCGGAGACCAGCAATGACACTTGCTGGGCGGGGGCGGCGGCCAGCGCCAACCTTCCTCCCTTGATCGCAGAAAGGTGTTTGCGGATGGTATTGATCTCCGCTATCGGCGCTCCGGAGTGCACCAGCACACGATAGGTGACGATCAGATCCGGCAGCGAGATTTCGCTGTCGATGGGTTTTTCCGCGATGGACGAACCACCACCGCTAAGCATGAAAATTACCAACGACGCTGCGGTTTGCGCATTCAGCGACTTCAACATTGCCTCAGCAGCGCGCAGGGAATCCTCATTCGGAGTGGGATGGCCGCCACGAAAATAGCGAAAGCCGCGGGCCTGTGAAAGCGCCTCGACAGAACTGGCCACGATGCCTTCAAAACGGTTGCCCGCTTGCATCTCCAGCGAGTTGACCATAGCGTGCGCCGCCTTGCCGATGGAGACCACCAGCACGCGGCCATAAGAATTGAGATCATGAAGATCTTCACAGACCCGCAACACACCACGTTCGCACTCCACATGTCGTTGAAAAGCGCGGTCAATGCTGGCTTCCGCCAGCGCGTGTTCGAAGAGCTGCCGGGCAGTGACGCGCATGTCAAGCGTAAGGCGGCCGCGTTCGGAGGAGGGGGAAGACATCCGGAGGATTATACGAGCGCGCTTCTGGCTTCTCGCTGGAACGGCTTTTCTTCGCGATCTTCACAATTCCTTTGCGACCTTGGTGGTAAGCTTTTAATCGCCGAGATCGCAAAGAGCCCTCGCAAAGGGCGCAAAGAAAACCGCTCACACGCCAACTGCATTTCTTGTCCAGGCTTCGATCGCGTCGCGCAAATCGCGCAAATGCCCCTCAAAGAAGTGGTCCGCGCCTTCGATGATCACCAGCTTCTTGGGCTCGGGGGCTGATTCCACTAACCGTTCCAGTTGCGGGCGGGGTCCGAACTGATCGTGCCCGCCGCTTACAAATAACTTGGGCTTCGAGCAAGTCTTCAGGAATCCGTATTCGTAGCTACGGTCGGCAATCGGCGCGACCGGTACGCCCAGACCGATGACCGCTCTCACCCGCGCATCCGGGCATGCGGCTCGTAGCCCGACGGCCGCTCCAAACGAAAACCCGGCAAAGATCAAGGGCAGATCAAACTCGTGGTCCAGCCAGTCCAGCACGGCACGGACATCGTCTGCTTCTCCGCCGCCGTTGTCATGCTTGCCCTCACTCAATCCGGCGCCTCGGAAGTTGAAGCGCAAAACCGGAAATCCGAAGCTGTTCAGCGCCTTCATGGAGTGAAAGACGACCTTGTTGTGCAGAGTGCCGCCAAACAGCGGATGCGGATGGCATAGGAGAGCAGCGTGGGTGGCATTGCTTGCGCCCAGATTGAGCAGCGCTTCTAAGCGCCCGGCCGGACCATCGAGGAAGAGTGAGCGGATGGCGGCGACGTTGGTGGTCATTGGCGCGATGGAGACAAGCATAGCAGCAAGCTTGCACGGGCGGGGACGCCCACGTCTGCATTGCTGGTATCCTCTTGCGCATGGATGTTGTCGCCTTCACGCGTCAACTCGTGGATATCGAGTCGGTCACTGGCAATGAGGGCCCGGTCGGTGATTTTCTTCGACGCGAGCTCAGCCGGTTGGGTTTTCAGGCCAAGAAGCTCCCGGTTGAAGGCGTACGCGGCAATGTTTATGCGACCGCACCCGAACAATCGCGGCCGGAGATTGTTTTCTCCACCCACATGGATACGGTGCCGCCTTTCATTCCCTCCCGCGAGGACGCCGATCGCGTGTATGGCCGGGGCGCGTGCGATGCTAAAGGCATCATCGCCGCGCAGGTCGCGGCGGCGGACCGATTGCGCCACGACGGTATCCACGCCGGGCTGCTTTTCCTTGTAGGCGAAGAAAAAGACAGTCTGGGCGCGAAGGTTGCCAACCAGCAGTCACACGGCAACAAGTTTCTGATAAACGGCGAGCCGACGGAGAATCGAATCGCGACCGCATCGAAGGGCACTTTGCGGGTTGAAGTGATTGCTCAGGGCAGAATGGCGCATTCGGCGTATCCAGAGTTGGGCGAGTCAGCTATCGACAATCTATTGGAGGCACTGAACCGGTTGCGCGCGATGAGGCTTCCGACGGAAGAGGGCGTTGGGCCCTGTACCCTGAATATTGGCGTGATCGAAGGTGGACGCGCCCCGAACGTGATTCCGGACTTCGCGCGAGCGCAGTTGCTTTATCGGCTGGTCGGGTCCTCAGAGGCACTGAAACGGGAGATCATTACAGCGGTAGGCGATCTCGCGAAGGTTGAGTTCACGCTTGAGATTCCGTTGGCCAGGTTACGCACCCTGGATGGACTCCCCACTATGGTGGCAGCCTTCACCACTGACATTCCCTGGCTCAGCAATTGGGGGCAACCGCTACTCGTAGGTCCTGGATCGATTCACGTGGCGCACACCGAGAGCGAGTACGTGGAGAAACAGCAGCTCGCTGAGGCCGTGGATTTGTATTGCGCAATCGCGAAGAGGCTGGCGTAACGAGCCGGCGGCGAGAATCGGTTTTGGGAACGGCACGGCTTCAGCCGATCCGCGCCGCTAACCTGTTTTTGAAGAGCAGATTCCTCGGTTACTCTCGCCAGCTTTGCCGGCTCCGATGGCTCGGAATGACAGCTCCTGATGAATTTCGTGGACATGCCACCGCGTTTCCATCTACTCGCGACTGGTTGCGTATAAACTTAATACCATGACTACCCAGGCGCTCAACTCCCTCGCCAAGGCCTCCTCGGCCTACCTGCGCTCCGCTATGCATCAGCCCATTCAATGGCATGAGTGGGGCGAGGAGGCTTTTGCCACTGCGCAACGGGAAAACAAACCTATTTTGCTCGATATCGGCGCGGTCTGGTGCCACTGGTGCCATGTGATGGACCGGGAATCGTATGACGATCCGGAAGTCGCGCAAATTGTGAACGAGCGCTTCATTGCAGTGAAAGTGGATCGGGATGAGCGACCTGACATCGATAGCCGTTATCAAGTTGCGGTGCAGGCTGTGAGTGGGCAAGGCGGCTGGCCGCTGACTGCGTTTCTCACGCCCGATGGTAAGCCGTTTTATGGCGGGACATATTTTCCTCCCACTGATGGGTACGGGCGACCCAGCTTCAAGCGCGTGCTGGTATCTATTGCCGATGCGTACCACGACAAGAATGGGGATGTGACCGAGCAAGCCAAGATGGTGGAGAGCGCCATCTCTCAGGCGGAGTCCTTCGCCGGACAAGGTGGCGACTTCTCACCCGCAGTGATTGATACCATCGTGAAGTCAGCCGTACGGATGTTTGATCCACGAAACGGTGGTTTCGGGAACGCTCCCAAGTTTCCCCACTCCGCCGCGCTGGATTTATTGATAGATCAATATGCGCGCTCGGGCGACCAACAGTTGCGCGAAATCTTTGTCACCACGCTGGAGAAGATGGCTCGCGGCGGAGTCTATGACCAGCTCGCGGGCGGTTTCCATCGTTACTCGGTCGACGAGCGCTGGGTAGTACCGCACTTTGAGAAGATGTGCTACGACAACTCCGAATTGCTGAAGAATTATGTGCACGCCTATCAGGCGACCGGCTCGGAGTTTTTTGCTTCGGTAGCCCGGGACGTTATTCGCTGGATGGATGAGTGGCTCAGCGACCGGGAACATGGCGGTTTCTACGCTTCCCAGGATGCCGACTATTCAATGGACGATGACGGTGACTACTTCACTTGGACCCTGGCTGAAACCCAGGCCGTTCTGAGCGCAGCAGAAGCCAGCGTCGCCAACCTGTATTACGACATCAATGAAATCGGCGAGATGCACCACGATCCCGCGAAGAACGTTTTGTACATCCGGGCGTCCGTGGAAGAGATCGGGAAGCGACTAAACTTGCCCGTGGAGCAAGTGGAATCTTTGCTTCAGACCGCGAAGAAAAAGATGTATGCGGCACGTCTGCAGCGGCCCACTCCGTACATAGACAAAACTGTTTACACCGGATGGAACGCGCTTTGCATTTCTGCATATCTGGAAGCGGCCAAGGCACTCAACCTCGAATCGGCGCGGCGCTTTGCTTTGCGTTCTCTCGATCGTGTGCTGGCTGAAGGCTGGCATGCCGAGCGAGGATTGGCACACGTCATCGCTTATTCCGATCCAAAGGCGGAGCGACGGCACGTCCCCGGGTTGCTGGACGACTACGCCTTTACTACAATCGCGTGTCTCGACGCTTATGAAGCCACCGCGGACCTGACCTACTTCAACTTCGCCCGGCGGATTGCTGACACGATGCTCGAGCTTTTCTTCGACCCTGTCTCGGGGGGCTTTTTCGACACCCAAAAAGCTGGGAGCGCGGATGAGAAAAGTTTGGGTGTGCTGGGCACGCGTCGCAAACCCTTCCAGGACTCTCCTACGCCTGCGGGTAATTCTGCCGCAGCCATCGCGCTGTTGCGATTGCACGCTTACGGGTCGAGTGACCAGAACTATCATGACAAAGCGCAGCAAACCCTTGAAGTGCTTGCGGCCTCAGCCGGGCAATACGGAATTTTTGCCGCTACATATGGGATCGCAGCAGTGCATCTGGCGCAGCCCGATACTCAAGTCATCGTAGTAGGAAGCGGCGAAATGGCGGATCGGCTGGCTACCGCGGCGCTGGCTCCCTTCGCCTTCGGCAAATCGGTGCTCAAACTGGCGGGAAACGAAGCCGTGGTAAACAATCTTCCCCCAAAGCTGGCGCAGACTATTCCCCATCTGCCTGAGATCAAGACCGGGAAGACGATGGCCGTGGTTTGCTCGGGCTTTACTTGCCAGCCCCCGATCTCGGATCCCGAAGAACTGGCCGAAAAACTCCGTCTTGCGCTGGTGACCAACGGTTAACCGTCGAAGAATTCCTCAAGACAAAAAAGTGGGCTGACTGCGCTTATGCTAGCAGTCAGCCCGAAAAAGCATCAGCCGCGTAAGCGGCTTACACAGCAGTCACTGTTCAGTGACCTGCCGGAATTTACTTCCGGCTTGTTCCGCGTTGGCTTGCTGGTTTACGAAGCGGCGTCACCCCACCATCAGCGTGAAGGAATGTTGGAGCAATTGCCGCGTACGTGCAAGCCAACCCTACCATCAGGATCAACATCCTGACTGCACGTTTCATGGATTGTTCTCCTTGCGTGCAGGTTCCCTGGGAGCGGAAACCCTCACGGGCAGGAATTATACAGGTCGCTGGCAAGGAGTCCAGATTCATCTTGTTGGTTGAGTTTCGTTTAGCCGCCGATGGGGAGAGATTGAAATGGACGGGCCAAGTCACCAATTGGCCTTTCCCCTAATTTTTCAGCGAGATGCAGACCGTGTAGAAAAACGATTTAGTTCGGTTTTCGTCGAATCGGGAAAGGAATATTAATTTACGATGAACCCATTCGGCTAAGGCTTCGAAGCGAAACGACGGGCTGCGAGGGCAGGAATGCGTTCGGGCGTCTTCTTATGCGAAGCCAGTGGTTCAGCGACAGTCTCCTCACGGTCGTGTCCGTTCGTACGCGAGAAGGCACGATCTACCATACCTTCGAACATCGGAATAAGCGAGTCGCTGGGAACAGGATGTTGCAGGTCAGTGAGGCTCTGTTCCCAACGTTGCGACATCGGCAGGTTGGCGGCGGTCTCTCTCGCGGGGCTCTTGAGGAATGCATAGGTAAACCAAATTGCGATAGCGAGGTTATAGCCCACCAGGTTGATCAGATTCACTGCGGCTTCGGAAGCATGGTTGCTCGCGTTCAAGGTGAACATCGTCAATTCCACGCCGGCAAAGCCGCCGAATCCTAGTGCAATGCCGAAGCTGTGTTGCCGCCAGGAGACCCCGAGATACCGGGAGAAAACCAGCAGGAACAAAATCAGACCGCACTGAATCACGCGCACACAGCGCTGCACGGTTACGACCGCCTCGACTAGGGGTCCCTGTGCGCCGATAGGACTGGAAGCCGCGACTACCCCTGCCACCAGCAACATCACCAGAGCCGCCCACCGAAATAGAACAGATCCAAGATCCTTTAAGGTGTGATAGGGATGGAAGACATCCAGAAAGATCTCATGAATGATCATGAATCCCAAAACCAGGCTCACGCCTGAGGTAATCCAATACGTATAGAAATACTCCGGATAGTTGCCCCATTTGTAAATCGGGAAGAGAACAGAAAATATCAAAACTTGAGAAACAATATAGGCGAAAAAGATTGGGAACTTCCTGTGCAACTTGCGCTTGAACATGAGCGCGCCAACGGAAAGTTGCAGCACCGGATGGGCGCTCCACAGCACGTTGTAAGCAAGCTGGATTTTGGGGTTCATCGGGCTGCTTTCCTGCCGGCTGCTTTAAATTGCGGGTGGCAGACTACACTACTGCACTCCTCTCCCTAAGAGAAACCTTACCAGTTTCAACTCAATGGTCAATGTACCAAGGTAACCCCGGGGTAATAGTTACCAGGGCCGAAATGCTTACGTTCCAGGAGTCGTTTGAATATAGGCGCGCATCATCCGAACCTCATGATCCTTCTCGTCAATGTCGTGCAGCATCAGATCCCGGACGGAGATGACCCCCACTAGTCCCTTGCCGTCACAAACCGGCAAATGCCGAAAGCCGTGGTTTCGCATCAGGAGCATGCAGGCCTCCGGTTCCTCTTGCGGGCTCACCGTGAGCGGCGCCAGGGTCATAACTTTATCGACCCGGGTGGTCCGGGGATCGAGACCCTCGACAACCACGCGCTTCATCAGGTCGCGCTCGGAAAAAATACCCACTAGGACGCCGTCTCGCAGCACCGGCACAGCTCCAATATTGTGGGTCACCATGGACCGGGCAACGTCCAATACGGTCTCACTGGCGTCGACATGACAGGTATGCTGGTTCTTGATCAGGTCACAGACATGCATTTAGCACCTCCGGCCGTCCTTTTTAGCCAACCCGGCCAAGGTTGGCGCGAGTATATGACGAAATTCAATTTTCGCGAAGGCATTTGTTCGTGTCACACCTCAACTTGACCCGTTAAGTTACTGATTTTCATCCAAGTAAAACGCATCGAGGATGTGGCTTTTTCCGTCAACGAGAAGCACACGTCCCTGGTAAATCACGCGCTCCAAATCGGCCGGCAGTTTGGGAAGTTGCTGCTCACAGTCTAGGGGAAGTGGAGCGGCTCGGCGTTGGGCGTCGGCCGACAGGGCATCGTCGTCGCTGATGACCGGCTCTCCCGCAGGTGATTCGGCACGCTTGAGCGCGTCTACCGGCAAGTCGTCGAGATGCGCATTGACGCAGTTTCGGATGATCCGGCGATCGCGCAGAGTGAAGAGTTCTGCTCCCTCCTGCGCCGGTTCCGAAGGAGTGGAGGCAGGGGCCGGTGCCGAAGGGGTGGAGGAAGGGGCTGGTGCCGAAGGAGTGGATCCCGCCGGCTGGCCCGGAGTGCTGGCGGATGACGCCTCGGCTGGGGCTGTAGTAGTAACAAAAGTGAGTACGGCTTCAGATTCCACTCTGACCGCCTTTTTGCCAGTGGCTGCAGCCGCGCCTGTTCCTGCCGCGGCGCCGGCCGCAGTCCCAACCGCTGCTCCTTTTCCACCTCCTGCAATTGCTCCAATGACCGCTCCTAATGCCGCTCCGCCGCCGATCTTTGTGGCATTACTCTTGGCATGCGATTCTCCTTTGATAACCAGAGGTTTGACACTGAGGGAGGTAGCCTGCCTTCCGGAGCTCACCGTAGCCAGCACCAAATCCAGCTCTCCCGGTTCGCTCAGCCGGCCCGATGCATGCACGTCGGACACGCGTCCAATGACGTCCGCACCTTTGGGATATAGATTCTTCCCGTCCACCTGAATAGGTTCCTCCAGCGTCGCTCGGAAGGTGTCTCCAACCTGGTTCTCTTCGCTGCTCAGCTTGTCGATCATACGAATTTTGATGGTCGTGCCGGGAGGCAGCACGGGTGGGTCATCCGCAAGAGCTGGGGCTAACAGGGTGACCCCCACCAGCAATGCCAGCGTGGTCACGTGGGGGATATTCTTGGAACTCATAAACCCTCCCGGGGATTCCCTACGGGCCAATGGCTCCGTTGGGATGCGAATCTCGATCTTTTGGCTGCATCGGCGCAATGTGCCAAATTTTAGTCATTCCGACCAATGAATATGAAGTGGGAACAGGGCCACAAGGCCGCCGGAACTCGGTCCCGGGGCTGCGCCGTCAAAATGACGTTGAAGTCGGAGGAGATCTGCATGCCCTCGATCATCGATGGCAAGGTCTGCGGTTCGACGGTCGCCAAGCGGGCAAGGAACTGATAAATATCCGCGCCGCTGTAACCCTGGGCAATGAAGGAAACTTGCGTATTCTCTGCGGCAAAGTGCCAGCCCAGGGAAGCGGCTAACGCAATGGCGTTCTCATAGGCCGCGTTCGAAACTGCGCCAGGGCCCGGATTGTCGAACACGATCCGCAGCCTGCGCTCATCTTCTCGGCTGAACTCGCGGACTTTGAGTGAGCCTGACTTCGCGGTAGCCTTCCAGTCCACATGGCGCGCCGGATCTTCGGGCATGTATTCCCGAATGCGGTACAAGTCGTGCCCACGCCCCCGCACGAATGTCTCAAACTCGCCGGTGACCAGCGGAAGCAGTTCAAAAAACTCCTCGGACGGCTCGACTGCCGGGTACACGATGATTTCGCGATTCAGCGGCACGCGTCGAGTCTTAGTGAGAAACGCGAAAGGGAAGCGCGTGGCCAACCCGAAGCTTTCTTGCTGGTAACGTCCGCGATGCTCAAAGCCCAACTCGAGCTGGGCCGCGAATTCGCTGCCGGCGGGGAGATAAGGGAAATAGGCTGATCCCTGAAAGATGTTAGGCACTCCCATCTTCTCGGCAACACGGAGCAGCCGACGGTCCGGTAACCTGATCCATTGCTGCTCTGGAGAACGTCCAGGAGGGAAGACGAACGTGGCGGGTGTCCATCGCCACCGCTTTCCAAACTTGGCCTTTTCGAGCGGGACCACATTTACTGAAAACGAAGGCAGCCAGCGCCGCCGATTTCGCAAGATGATTTTTCCAGCAATGGGTCGGCGCGCGAAGACGTGCTCGGGCAAGCGGACGTCAAGCTCCAGACCGCGCAACACCAGGGCCGAGACCAAGCCTGATACGATAATCGCCGCCAGCATCGCAGCCACGATGATGTACAACAGGTTGTTGCCCGTGTTTAGCGCGGCGATTCCGATAAAGACCACGGAAACCACATAGATCACTCCCACGCGCGACACATCGTAGTCGAAGGCATCACGAATGCGGCCCTTGGCGACGCGACGGGCCAGGTAGGGCACGGTAGTCAAGCCGACGATTGTGGCTAAAAGTAGCGCGGACGAAGCCAGGATGAGTGTGGCCCGGACATTTCCCGACTCCCGCGACACGGTGGAGAAAAGCGCGGCCCCAAAGGCCAGCGTGAGACCTACCATCGCTAGCAGGAAACGCACCCACACCTGAGGAATCTCAAAGGAGAAGATTCGGCCCAGCCTTCGGATGCCGACTACATCCGGCTGCTGCTTCTGGACATCATGCATCTTGCGGAGATCTCTTCTGTGAGGTTAGCACTCGACCGCAGGAGCATCAATCGCGCCTGGTTGGCAAGAAAGGCGCTAGTTCTGACTCTTTGGGACGGCTTTTCTGCGTCGTTTCCACCACACCAGGATCAGAATCGCCGCGGCCGCGAGGAGCACGCCAATATTTACGTCCTTCACGATGCTGAGTAGCTTCTCCGAGTGCTTGCCGAAGATGTACCCCGCGCCCGAGATGACCGTTACCCAGAGCGCGGCGCCGAGCAAATTGGCCGCGACAAATTTGCGCCAGGGCATATGCAGCACTCCGGCTAGTGGCCCAGCAATCACTCGCAGGCCAGCGATGAAGCGAGCGGCGAAGATGGTGGCGGTGCCATGCCGCCTGAACATGTCTTCTCCGCGCGCGATGGTTGCGGGTTGTATATGAACCGTCTTCCGATATCGTTCCAGCAGCGGGCGCCCGCCATAGAATCCGATCAAAAAGCCGATATTGTCGCCCACGGTTGCAGCACAGATTCCAACCAGAATGATGGAAGGCAGATGCAGCTTGTGTTCTGAGTAGGCGAGGAAACTCGCCAACAACAGGATGGTTTCGCCAGGTACAGGCAATCCAGCATTTTCGAGCAATAGTGCGGCGGCAACCGTCCAGTATCCATACTCGGCCAGGTAGCTCCGGAGGAGGCTAAAGATGTGTGGCGGCATATCTCAGTAGGTCTCAATCCGGTTTCGGGACAGAAACTCGATCACTGCTTGATTGAATTCTTGGGGAACTTCCTCGTAGGGCAAGTGCCCAACGCCATCGAACACCACCAACCTGCAGTCGGCAAACTGCTGGTGCAGTTTCGGCGCGGATGCAGGCCTCACCGCAGCGTCCAGACTGCCCCAGACGAGGAGCGTGGGCACGCCTCGGATCTGCGGCAGCGCCGATGCCAATTCTTGCATGTCTTGGGTCCAGGAACGCACGAGGCGGATCGCGTATTCGAGAGTACCTGGGATCCTGAAGGGCGCTGAGTACCCTTCGACCGTGCCCGGCCGAATCCGGCGGGCATCACCATACAAACGCCGCAGAACGATACTGTGGGCAACTTCAAGCCGAGGCCCTAACTGCACGATCAGAGGCGCGACTATACGGTTGGTCAAGATCGGTGCGAGCCAATTGCCACGCGCCGACCAAGGATTTACTGGCGCAGCCAGGATCAGCCGGCGAACGCGATCCGGGGCCAAAGCTCCCGCCATCATGACAACCGCACCGCCGTATGAACTGCCCAGCAAGTCACAAGAAGCAATGCCAACCGTGTCGAGGAATCGCAACAGACGTCCGGCGCTGGCTCGCAAACTACAATCAAGACCCAGAGGACGGTCGGAGAAACCGGAACCCAACATGTCGATGGCATAAACCGAAGCCAGCGGGGAAAGCGCAGGCATTGCAAACCGCCACGAGAAGGAGTATCCAAGCAGGCCGTGCACTAGAACCAGCACCGGCCCTGAGCCAGACTGCAAGTAGCGGATGCGTGCCCCATCGACCACAGACCAGAATTCCCCTTTCGGGCTGTCGCGTTGCGCGTCGTCTTGCACTCTCAATGGACTTCTCACGTTACTGAGCCGAAGGGATAACTTGGTTGTTTCTCACTGATTCTCACCAAGAGGTGTCGCCTCTTCTCGCTCCTTGAGCGAATGGGAAGCCTCCTGCTCCTCTCATTTTTCCATTTTCTGTTGCGTCGGACTCGGTTTGTGAAAAGGGCCCTACCTAAGGACGCTCTCGCGTTGGGAAGCTTAGGACGATTCGATTCGACCGGGAATCCGCATAAAGCTCCCTTCAGGGCTCTTCCGCCCTGCCCCGCCCTTGCGCACGTTAAAGAGCCGCTCTGCGATGACCTTCTCGATATCTGGTTAATGCTATGATAAATATGGAGTTACCAAATATGGGAGATTGATTCCAGAAAATGTAGTCCACTCCTTGCTGCTCTTATATAATCGGACAAGTTGTTTTCTTCATGCCACTTAGGTGGTGCCCGTTGTTAATAACCGTGGCCCCGAACGTGCTGACCTTGAAGCGAAGCACGATCCCCCTTCAGCCGAAGCTTAGCCAACGGGCCATGAGTCAGGAATCTCAAATCCGCCCCGCCGTTCTTCTTTTTCTGCTAACTGCAGCGTCAATTGTATTCGCAGTCATTAACTTCGAGAAGGAGCGCGAGTTCCAGATTCCCTCCGACGGAGTGTGGTGGGTTGAGCACAACGGTAGCCTTACGGCGGCCCGGGTGGAGGCCAACGGACCGGCCGCCAAAGCTGGCATCAAAGAGGGCGACCGCCTGACGGCGGTCAATCAGCGCGAGGTGAACGGAACTTCTGCCCTGGTGCGGCAACTCTACCGAGTGGGCCCGTGGTCGAAAGCGACGTATTCCCTGGTTCGCGAGTCAGTCCCGGTGGACATGAGTGTGATTCTGGTTCCGGCCGAGCGGTCGCTCAATGACTGGCTGCGCCTGATTGCGCTCATCTACCTGAGTATTGGGGTCTATGTCCTGCTACGGCGCTGGACCGCTCCGGGTTCGACTCACTTCTACATCTTCTGCCTGGTTTCTTTCGTTTTCTACGCCTTCAAGTACACCGGAAAGTTCAATCAGTTTGACTGGACGATCTATTGGGGCAACGTGGGGGCCTGGCTCCTGCAGCCGGCTCTGTTTCTGCATTTTGTGCTGACTTTTCCGGAGAGGCGGTATTTTGTCCACAAACATCGTTGGGCAATCCCGCTGATTTATGTGCCGGGGCTGCTCCTCTTGGGCATTCACATTCTCGCCCTGACCGTGATGAAGGCCAGCGAGAGGCTACGCTGGAATCTCGATCGGCTGCAGATGGCCTATTTGGCGGTGTTCTTCCTTGCGGCCGCCGCCGTACTAGTGTATAGCTACCGCCGAGCAAGCACGCCGATACTTCGGCAGCAACTGAAGTGGGTAACGCGCGGCACGATTCTGGCCATCACTCCGTTCACGCTTTTTTACGTCATCCCTTACCTCACTGGAGCCCTCCCGACCTCGCTCATGAAGGTGTCCGTTCTGTCGCTTGGCCTGTTGCCATTGACCTTTGGCTACGCCATCTTCCGCTACCGGCTCATGGACGTCGATCTGATCTTCAAGCGGGGCATGGTGTACACGCTGGCCGCCGTCGCGATCATTGGCGCTTACTTCGCGGCAGTGGCGGGCGTGGCTGAGCTTGTTCATACCCAGGTACCGAGTTCCGGGCCCAAGGGCTTAATTCTCGCTATCGTCGTTACAGCCCTACTCTTTGATCCCGTACGGAAGTGGATCCAAGAGCAGATTGATCAGTTCTTCTATCGGACGCGCTACGACTACCGTAAGACTTTGGTGGAATTCGGTCGGGAACTGAGTGGGGAAACCGACTTGGACGAGATGCTGAGTTCGGTGGTCGACCGTCTATGCCGCACGCTGCTGGTTGATCGCATGGCAATTTTTCTTTCTGCGGACGAGCCGTCGCAACGCTTCTTGCTCGCGAGGTCTTTTGGACTGACGCAGCCCGCTGGCCTGGATCTGAGTTTTCTCACCAGATCGCGGCCGGAAATGGAAGCCGGGCACATTTTCTTCGACAACACGCACCAAGTGCCCCGCGAAACGCCCACCGCCCAGGAAGCGATTGCCAAGCTTGACCTGAACTACTACATCCCCTGCCGTGCCCAGCAGCGGACCATCGCTTTCCTTGGCCTGGGTAAAACGGCAGAGGGCGATTTCCTCTCCAGTGAAGACATCGAACTCCTAGAAACTCTGGCGGGTTACATCGGCATCGCTATCCAGAACGCGCGCCTTTATACCTCACTCGAGCAGAAAGTCGCTCAATATGAGCGACTAAAAGATTTCAACGAAAATATCGTCGAGTCCATCAACGTGGGTGTATTAGCGGTGGACCTGGCCGACCGGGTCGAGTCCTGGAACTCGCAGATGGAAGTCATGTACGCCCTGCCGCGTTGGCAGGCCCTGACCCGGCCACTCAGCGAGGTTTTCCCGACCGCATTCGTGGAAGAGTTTTATCGCGTGCGGCAGAACCCCGGCATCCACAATCTTTACAAGTTCCGCCTGGCCACTCCGACCGGAGAAAGCCGTGTCGTGAACGTTGCCATTGCCCCGCTGGTCACCAAGAAGTTCAACGTGATCGGGCGATTGATCATCATGGATGACATCACCGAGCGAGTGGAGCTCGAATCGCAGCTCTCACAGGCGGATAAGCTTTCCTCGATTGGTTTGCTGGCGGCCGGAGTCGCCCACGAGGTCAACACGCCTCTGGCTGTGATCTCCTCCTATGCTCAGATGTTGTCGAAACAACTCCAGGGAGATCAACAGAAGGGAGCTCTGCTGGATAAGATTACACGGCAGACCTTCCGAGCTTCTGAGATTGTCAACAACCTGCTTAATTTCTCGCGCACCAGCGGCACGGAGTTTACCGAGATCGACGTAAATAAGGTTATTTCTGACACGCTCGCCTTGCTGGAGCATCAATTTAAGACCACCAACATCCGTGTGCAGGATGACCTCGCTGAGCATCTGCCTCGAATCAGCGGGAATGCTGGGCGCTTGCAGCAGGTGTTCTTGAATTTGTTCCTGAATGCCCGGGACGCGATGCCCAAGGGTGGAACTTTGCGTATCGTCAGCTCCAACGGCGAAGGGGTCAGCGTGGTGGTTTCCGACACCGGCACCGGTATTGCGCAAGAACACATTCAGCGCATCTACGACCCGTTTTTTACCACCAAGGCAGGGCAGCGGGAAGGTCAGAGCAAGGGCACCGGATTAGGTCTATCTGTCACTTACGGAATCATCCAGGAGCATGCGGGAAAGATTCGCGTGGAAAGCCGGCCGGGCCAGGGAACCACGTTCTACGTCGATTTCCCTATGACGAGAAAGGCCGTCAATGTCTGAGGCAGCAGTCATCTCGCGGCGCCCCAGCGAAGCCAGCTCTTCGCCCTTAGGCTATGTGTTGATTATTGACGACGAGGCTGCGATCCGCGAGTCCCTCGAAACCTTACTCCAGATTGAAGGTTACGAAGTCGAATCGGCGGAGAGCGGCGAAGAAGGGCTGGCGCGTCTGGGTGAGCGCTCGTTTGATCTGGTGCTGCTTGACCTGGCGTTACCCGATCGCAACGGCATAGACCTGCTGGCTGAAATCGGGGCCCACGATCCCCAGTTATCCGTAATCATGATTACTGCCTACGGCACGGTTGAAAATGCCGTCAAGGCCATGCAGGCGGGGGCGGCGAATTTTGTTCAGAAGCCCTGGGACAATGAAAAGCTCCTAGCCGACGTGCGCGCCGCGGTGGCCCGCCACCGCGCGGAAGAAGAAAATATTCAACTGAAGCGCGCCCTGAAGCAGCGCTACAACTTCGAAAATATCGTGGGCAAGAGCGAGCCCATGTTGAAGATTTTCGATCTCGTGGCGCAAGTCGCGCCCAGCCGTTCCACGGTGCTGCTGCAGGGGGAGAGTGGTACTGGCAAAGAACTGATCGCCAAAGCTATCCATTTGAATTCGCAGCGGCGTGACCGGTCTTTTGTTCCGGTCAACACCGGTTCCATGCCGCCGGACCTCTTGGAGTCAACTCTGTTTGGACACGTCAAAGGCGCGTTTACCAGCGCCATCGCATCCAAAAAGGGTCTTTTTGAAATCGCCGATCGGGGCACCCTGTTTTTGGACGAGATCGGCACCATGGGTATGGATACCCAGAGCAAAATTCTGCGCGTGCTCCAGGACCGGAAGTTTATGCACCTGGGCGGCGTTCACGAACTGCAAGTAGACGTGCGCATCATTGCCGCCACCAATGTCGACCTCAAGCAGCACGTGCGCGAAGGCAAGTTCCGCGAAGACCTCTTCTATCGCCTGAACGTCATCACCATCGATCTTCCGCCTCTCCGCCAGCGTAAGGAAGATATCCCGCTACTGGTGGAGTTTTTCCTCAATAAGTACTCGGAAGAAAATGAACGTCCGAAGCGACGGATCACTCCTGAAGCGCTCCGTCCGCTGCTTGCCTATTCTTGGCCAGGGAACGTGCGTGAACTGGAGAATGTAATTGAACGCGCTGTCGTGCTCTCGTCCGGTTTGGAGATCGGTCCGGAATTACTTCCCGACCAGATCGCTGGCCGTGGCACTGCCTTTCCTGTGCTGGAACATGGCGTCGACGCTTCGCTTTTCGACATCATGGAAGATTGCGAGCGGCATATCATCGTCGACATGCTGGAGAAGTGTAACTGGAATCAAACGGAGGCGGCGGAACGCTTCCACGTGCCCCTTTCCACTCTGAATCAGAAAATCAAGCGTCTCAATATCGAGATCAAGAAGAAAGGCCGGGAGTTGGCAGTCTGACCCCTTCCTGCGTGCCCTTCAGTGTCGCCCTGACGCTCTGTTATAGTTTTCGGTAAATGGAGCTGACCTCGCCCGCGGATTTCGCCAAAGATCTAGTTCAGGCTGTGCAGGACTATTCCGTACTGGCGGGACGGTCCATGTCCAATCTGTTCCGTACCCCGCGTTATTTCGCCGACATGACGCAACAGGCGGATTTGATCGGCTTCGGGTCACTGCCCATCGTCGTGCTGACAGGATTCTTTACCGGCGCCGTCTTGGCTTTAAACAGCGCGAATACGCTGGAGAGATTTGGTTCGCTCTCACTCATCGGGCAACTGGTTTCGGTCGGAATGGTGACCGAGCTTGGACCCGTTCTTACCGGTCTTATGGTAGCGGGTCGAAACGCTTCCGGCATGGCCAGCGAACTCGGTTCCATGGTGGTCACGGAGCAGATCGATGCTATGCGAGCCCTGGGCACCGATCCCACCAAGAAGTTGGTGACTCCGCGAGTGGTCTCCACCGTGTTTATGCTGTTCTTTTTGACTATCATCTCCGATCTTTTGGGATTGATTGGCGGTGGCATCGTTGCCCAATTCATATTCGGAATGGACTCGCATCAATATTGGAGTTCAGCGTGGCAAACTCTGATGTTCCGGGACGTGTTTACTGGACTGGTGAAGCCACTATTTTTTGGATTCATTATCGCTACCGTGGGCTGCTACTACGGAATGTCGGCGCGGGGCGGGACGCAGGGTGTGGGCCGGGCCACGACTCAGGCGGTAGTTGCATCCTCAGTCCTTATTCTTCTGGTCGACTTCTTCGCCACTAAGTTCCTGATGGCGATTTTTGGCTATCGCTGAATTATGGCTGCACCTCCGAACGCCATCGAAAGCCCCCTGAAGTCTACGGAAAGTTCCGCTTCTCCAGTCATTGTCTTTGATAACGTGTCCATTGCGTTCGAGGATAAAACCATACTCGATGGAATTTCCTTCCAGCTCGCCCGCGGAGAAACCAAGGCTATCTTCGGCATCGCGGGATCGGGCAAGAGCACAATCCTGAAGCTCACGCTGGGCTTGCTGAAGCCAGATGCGGGACACATCCACGTACTCGGAGAAGATGTAACCCAGATGAGCGAAGAATCTCTGTTTGAGCTGCGACGCAAAATTGGCATGGTGTTTCAGGAAAGCGCGCTTTTTGATTCGCTCACCGTGCGGGAGAACGTCGCGTTCCGGCTGATGGAGGAGCACGATCTATCCGAAGACGAGATCGAACGGCGGGTGAGGGAATCCCTAAGTTTCGTGGAGCTCGAGCACACCGTCGACATGTTTCCGTCCGAATTGTCGGGTGGAATGCGCCGCCGGGTGGCCATTGCCCGAGCCATTGTGACCCAGCCCGAAATTTTGCTCTACGATTCGCCCACGGGCGGCCTGGACCCAGTTACTTCCACGACCATCGTTGAACTGATCGTCAAGCAGCGTGACGTGTCCAGGACCAGCTCCCTTCTGGTTACCCATCGGCTGCAGGATGCGTTCGTCATGGCAACCCACTACTTTGACCGCAAATCGAACAAGATGTTGCCGCTCCCACCCGGCGCTCGCGGGGAAGTGCCGATGGGCTTTCTGATTCTTCGAGACGGAAAGATAATCTTTGACGGAGGCGTGCACGAGTTGTCAGTCTCGAAAGACGAATACATCCGGGAATTTATTTCGTAGACGGACCTAGCTGGCCTTGGCAGCCTCCGCCATGGCCTTGCGCCGTGAGGCCACGCGTGCTGAGACCGTTTTCAGGCGCTCTCTACCAGCCTCGGATTGCATAATCACCTTCTCGACATTACTGAACAACCCCGGACTTTGCATTTTCTCCCGCACGTCCTTGAGGATGGGCTGCATTTTCGCATAGAGGAAAAACATCTCGCCGCTGACGCCACCTTCGAGAAACAACTCGGGATGAATGGTCCCGTGCAACACCAGCGCCGCCGCCATATCCCAATATCCGCCAACCTGACGAAGCCAGTTGTTTTCCTGGGTTCCGAGAGCGTTCGCCACTTTGATGAAATCGTCAGCAGTCTGAGGCCAAAACTTCACCACCCACCAGTCGCGTGCCTTGCGCATCTCGGCCTCGCGCCGAAGATCATACAGTTTGAGGATGAGTTCAGCGTCAGTGGCGGTCGGTTCCTTGGGCATGACAGTTCTCCTTGTGCGCCGGTTAAATCGGCGAGGTGTAGTGAATGAAAGAGTCATACAAATGTGAAGTAGCGACCCACATTGGCCCTGAGTCATGCGGAGCCGCCCGCGAGGGTGGCGTCGAAGCGTTGA
>JABCYV010000063.1 GCA_013290025.1 Acidobacteriota bacterium | reverse complement strand
TTACCTTTTATCGCGATGATCTTTCTACACTCGGACCTAAGCCGGTGGTGCAGGAGTCGGAAGTCGGGTTTTCAATTCAAGACCAAAACATCATTCTGGTGGATGACGTGCTTTTCACTGGTCGCACGATCCGCGCGGCCTTGGACGCGCTTTTTTCGCACGGTCGGCCCCGCCAAGTGCAGCTCTGCGTGCTGATTGACCGCGGTCATCGCGAGTTGCCGATCGAGGCCGCTTTCGTGGGTCGCAGAGTGCAGACCACGATGAAAGAAGTGATCGAGGTCAAGTTAGTTGAGGTTGATGGCGCTGAAAAAGTTCTTCTCATGGAGAAATAATGTAGGCGCGGGCGTCTCGCCAGTGCATCGCCCAGGACACTTCTCCGATCACTCTCTCTCGCCTGGCTGCATATCGAAAACCGTAGCGCAATTGTAAGTCGAGGTTTAGAATCAAGCGCTATTCTTCCGTCTGAATCGACAGTGATCAACTTGGCGAAAGCAACAATGTCGAATAAACAAAGCCAGCGTCTGGTTCGGGCAGCGCAGAAAGCTATGAAGCATGCCTACGCGCCCTATTCTCAGTTCAGGGTAGGTGCCGCGTTCCTGACCTCAAAAGGTGAGCTCTTTTCCGGCTGCAACGTAGAAAACGCATCCTACGGTTTGTCGAATTGCGCAGAGCGCACTGCGATCTTTGCGGCAATCGCCCAGTTGGGTCCGAAACTAAATATTCGTGCCGTCGCGGTAGTGAATGACCAAGGTGTCCCATCTTCACCCTGCGGAGCTTGCCGCCAGGTGATTTACGAGTTCGGTCCAGACGCGACGGTTATCTTTCCGACCGCCAAGGGATGGAAGGAAAGCCACATCACGGAACTGTTGCCGGAAGGATTCCGCTTCAAGTGAGCCAGTCGCAGGGAAGCGCCGCTGCGGCTCCAGTTCGCGCTGTCGATGTGATTCGCAAAAAGCGCGATGGGCAGGAACTCTCCCGCGCAGAAATCGAATATCTCGTTCGAGCCTACACCAGTGGTGAGATTCCCGATTACCAGGTTTCCGCCTGGCTGATGGCCGTAATCCTTCGTGGTCTGACGCGAGCCGAAACCTCTGCATTGACCGATGCAATGCTTCACTCGGGTGACGTGTTAGATTTGTCGGAATTCCTGGCGAAGAAAATAGACAAGCATTCCACCGGCGGAGTGGGCGACAAGACGTCACTGGTGTTGGCGCCGTTGGTGGCGGCGGGCGGCTTGGTTGTTCCCATGATCAGTGGGCGAGGGCTCGGCCACACCGGTGGCACTCTGGACAAGCTGGAATCGATTCCAGGCTTCAACGTCAACCTCTCAGTTCCACAGTTCCGCAAAGTCCTGGATGCGTGTGGCTGCGCCATGATCGGACAGACCTCCGAAATTGCGCCGGCTGACCGCAAGCTATACGCTCTGCGCGATGTCACGGGCACGGTGGAGAGCCCATATTTAATTTGCGCATCCATTATGAGCAAGAAGCTCGCCGAGGGAGTCGACGCTCTGGTTCTGGACGTCAAGACTGGCTCCGGAGCTTTCATGAAGAAAGAAGAGGACGCGGTATTTCTCGCCGAGTTGATGGTGGAGACGGGTGAGGCCATGGGTAAGGCGATGGTCGCCTTGATTACCAACATGGATGAGCCGCTCGGGATGTATGTGGGGAATTCACTCGAAGTCGCGGAAGTGCTCGACGTGTTGCGCGGTAAGGGACCCGAAGACCTCAGGGAGTTATGTCTTGAACTGGCGGGTTGGATGTTTCACCTGGGCGGTGCCGCAGAGACAGTGGCGCAGGGTAGGAGTCTCTCCCAGCAACTTATAACTTCTGGTAAGGCGCTGGAGAAATTCAAACAGATGGTCGCGTTGCAATCTGGCGACCCGCACGTGATTGATAATCCTGACCTGCTGCCTCACGCGAAACATGCGCTGGAGGTGACTAGCCAGAACAGCGGCCGGGTCGCTGCCATCGACTGTGAAGCGGTTGGGACGGCCTGCGTAGTCTTGGGCGGAGGACGCGAGACGAAAGAAGATGCCGTCGACCCGGCGGTGGGGATTGTGTTGCATCGCAAAGTCGGGGATTCGGTGAAAGCCGGAGAGTCCCTTGCCACGGTTCATTACAATTCTGAAACTCGGGGTCTTCAGGCGAAACAAATGCTCCTGCGCAGTTATCAAATCTCTGACACACAAAACGTAGTGAAGAAGAAACTTGTGCATCGAGTCATTCAAGGGTCGAGAGGAAAATAAATAATGGGTCGATTCACCGGCATTCTTGGTCTGCTGACCATGTTAAGCCTGGCTTTTATTTTCTCCACCAACCGGCGTGCCATCCGGGGAAAAACTGTTGCCTGGGGGCTGGGCTTGCAATTTGTCTTCGCCGTTTTTGTATTGCGAATTGATATCGGCCGTCAGATTTTCCAGAAAGCTGGGGATGCGGTGAACAAGCTTCTCAGCTATGCGTTTGTGGGATCAAGTTTTGTTTTCGGGGAATTAGGAAAGCAGGGCTCCCATCTGGGCTTTTATTTTGCCTTCCAAGTTCTGCCGACTGTCATCTTTATTGCTGCGTTCTTCGCTGTCCTCTACCACTATGGCGTCATGCAAATCATCATCAAGCTGGCCGCGCACGTGATGACGCGGGTTATGGGCGCGAGCGGCGCCGAGTCCTTGAATGTCGCCGCGAGTATTTTCATGGGGCAGACTGAAGCCCCTCTGACCATTCGGCCGTTCTTGGCCGACCTGACCCGCTCTGAACTTATGACAGTTATGACCAGCGGGATGGCGCACGTCTCGGGCGGAATCATGGCTGCCTATATTGCATTTGGCATCGAGCCCAAACATCTTCTGAGCGCCGTAATCATGACTGCTCCCGGCACCATTTTGATTTCGAAGATGCTGGTACCGGAAACCGAACAACCCAAAACTGCCGGCCGCGTGGTGATGAGCGAAGAGGAAGTAGAAACTGAGAAAAAAGAAAATGTGCTCGGCGCAGTAGCTCGGGGAACAACCGATGGCCTGAACCTTGCGCTGAATATCGCCGCTATGCTGATTTCGTTTCTGGCCCTGATCGCTCTGTTGGACGGAATTCTCGGCGGCATTCACAACGGATTAGCGCACTTCGGCTTTGTCTGGTTTCCAGCCAGTCTGGAACTTATTTGTGGCAAGCTTTTCGCGCCGGTGGCCTGGGTGATCGGAATTCCATGGAAGGACTGCACACTGGTCGGCAATCTGCTAGGGACTCGAATGATACTGAATGAATTGGTAGCGTTTTCGATGCTGGGACCGCAGAAGGGCATTCTGGACCCGCGCTCGTTCACCATTGCGACTTTTGCTTTGTGTGGTTTCGCCAACCTGAGTTGCATCGGCATTCAAATTGGCGGTATCGGCGCTCTTGCCCCAAACAAGAAAGGCGAATTGGCGCGTCTTGGAGTACGCGCGATGCTAGCAGGCACCATGGCGAATCTGATGTCGGCTTCTATCGCGGGCATGCTCATCTAGCGATGTAGGCGCGAGCGTCCTCGCTCGTGCGCATTAACCAATCAATGGGCCGGCTGATCCTCGATCGACAATCTCTTACAACAATTCCGGAAGAAGTGTTTGCCTCGGCCGGTCTGCGGGAGCTACACCTTGACGGCAATCAGCTCAGCGAACTCCCGAAGAACATTGGCAATCTGACCGGTCTAGAAGCCTTAAGCCTGTACGGAAATCAGCTTTCCACGGTTCCTTCGGAACTGGCAGAGCTGAAACGTCTCCGTCGCCTCAGTTTGGGAAAGAACAAGCTGACCTCGATTCCGGCTGCTATTTTCCAATTGAAAAATTTAGAGACGGTCAACCTCGCGGAAAATGCGATCAAGCACATTCCCGCCGAGACCGCCAGTCTCAGCAATTTGCGGATGCTTGATCTCGGTCACAATCGCATCAACTGTTTGCCGGAAGATATGGGCGAACTCACTCAACTAAGCGATGCTTTGTATTTGAGCGAAAACCAGCTCGAAGAGATTCCCGAAGGTATTTTTGCGGGCATGCAGCGCCTGCGATATCTGGGATTGACGCATAACCGGCTCCGTGCGTTGCCGTTGACCATCGGTAATCTCAAAAGTCTCGAAGAACTCCGCCTGTACAACAACGCTTTGATCGCGCTTCCTGAAACCATCGGCCGCCTGGGAAAGCTCAGGGAACTGCACCTTCAGAACAACCAACTGGCCGAACTTCGTGCGGAGGTTGGGGATCTGAGCGAACTATTAGAACTCGTGTTGAGCAACAACCACCTGACTGTTTTACCTGACTCTCTCTGCCGGCTGGTCAAGCTGGAGCGGTTGGACCTGCGCAACAATCCGCTCGAACGTCTTCCAGAGGAACTGGGCAGATTGCAGAGACTCACCCATCTCGACCTCAGAGCGAGTCGACTGTCCGCCTTGCCCGAGAGCATGGCAAGCATGCACAACCTCAGAAAGCTAGATTTGCGCTGGACCAAACTAGCTTTCCCTCCGGCTTGGCTGCAGGACCTGGAATCGAAAGGATGCCGAATATTACTTTAGCCAAGGAACACGAGCGAGGACGCTCGCGCCTACATTGAGCAATACATGCTCTCGATTATTGCTGGGAATAGAGTTGGCGCTTGAGAAATTCTCCCGCGCCGGCACGCCCCACGAATTTGTCGGCTTCCACGATCACGCGGCCGCGCGAGAGCACGGCGTCGGGCATGCCCGTGACCTGTATCCCTTCAAACATCGAATAGTCGACTCGCATGTGATGAGTCTTTGCGCTGATCGTATGTTTGCGCTCGGGATCAAAAATGACCAAGTCGGCATCGCTGCCTGCCGCGATGGTTCCCTTGCGCGGATACAGGCCGAAGAGTTTTGCCGGCGTCGTCGAGACCAGTTCCACAAAGCGGTTTACGCTGAATCGGCCCTGTGCGACACCGCCGGAATAAATCAGGCTCATGCGATGTTCGATCCCAGGTCCTCCGTTGGGGATTTTAGTGAAATCGTCGCGTCCCAACTCCTTCTGTTCCTTGAAACAGAATGGGCAGTGGTCGGTCGAAACCACTTGCAGGTGATCGCGTTTCAATCCGTTCCAGAGTTTTTCCTGATGCCACTTCTCCCGCAAAGGAGGCGTGAAAACGTACTTCGCTCCTTCGAATCCAGGCACATCGAAGTTCTCAATTGAAAGATATAAATACTGCGGACAGGTCTCAGCGTAGACCGGAAGACCACGATCGCGGGCCTCACGGACTTTTTCGAGAGCCTCATTGCAACTCAAATGCACGATGTAGACAGGCGCTCCCGCCATCTCCGCAAGCGCAATGGCGCGCGCTGTGGCCTCCGCTTCTGCCGTGGTCGGCCGCGTCAGAGCGTGATACTTCGGCGCCTTTTTTCCATCCGCCAGGGCCTGCTGCACGATTACGTCAATCGCGCTGCCATTTTCAGCGTGCATGCAGACCAGGCCTCCATTCTTTGCCGTCGCCCGCAAGGCTTTGAAGATGCTGCCATCGTCCAGCATGAATACTCCCGGGTACGCCATGAACAGCTTGAAGCTGGTGACACCATCACGTACTAGAGCATTCATTTCTTCGAGCTGTGCGTCCGGCAAATCAGTAATGATGCAGTGAAATGAATAGTCAGCGACCGCCTTGCCGGAGGCTTTCTCCATCCAAGCGTCGAACGCGGTCCGCAACGTCTGGCCCTTGTACTGGATGGCGAAATCGATCAGAGTCGTTGTTCCACCGAACGCTGCAGCCCGCGTACCGGTCTCGAAATCATCAGCGCTCTTTGTGCCTCCAAAGGGCATGTCGAGATGAGTGTGCACGTCGATTCCCCCCGGCAACACATACTTTCCTGCGGCATCGATAATCTTCGTGGCATTCTCGCGAGGAAGGCCTTGTCCGATGGCTGTGACCTTGCCGTTGCTGATCGCGACGTCGCTGGTGTAGGTGTCCGTTGCGGTGACCACGCGTCCGTTTACAATGAGTGTGTCGAAACCCATGCCTGCCTCCTCTGACGAGCAGAGCACGCATTTTATGCTAAACTGCGACACCTTCGAGCGCCGATTCTCAGTTGACCGGGTTAAAGTATTTGCTTTGCTCTGAGGGACGTGGTGATGCACGCGAGATCCCTCGCTCCGCCTGAAAAACGGCTGCGCTCGGGATGACGCCTGCAAGAATGTAGAGGTCAGAGTCAAAAGGCGCCACGAATCCTGGCGGGAGAGAGTCAACATGCAGTTCGGTATCACAATCAAGCCCGACATGGCGGTGGATCGCATCGTCGCACTGACGCGACAGGCCGAGGCCGCGGGCTTTCAGTACGGATGGATCTTCGATTCGCACATCTTGTGGCTCGAGCCCTACCCCTTGCTCACGTTGATGGCAAGCAACACAAAGAACATGCGTCTGGGTCCCTGCGTTACGAATCCTGCGGTTCGCGACATAACCGTTACTGCAAGTCTGTTCGCGACCCTGAATCTGATTTCGGGCGGGCGCATGCAGCTTGGCATTGGCCGCGGAGACAGTTCGCGGCGAGTGTTGGGCAAGAAGCCGGTCGGAGCGGGCGATCTGGAACGGGCGGTCAAAACATTTCGCGAGCTCACCGCCGGGCATGAGGTCGAATATGAAGGCCAGCCTACCCACATTTCCTGGGCAAAGGGATCTCCTCCCGTGTGGATTGCCGGATACGGCCCCAAGGTGCTGGACCTGGCGGGCAGGGTCGCGGACGGCGTCATTTTGCAATTTGCCGATCCGGACCTGATCGCGTGGTGTCTCGGTTTCGTCAAGAAAGGCGCCGAGACCGCGGGACGGGATTTTCGTCAAATTGAAATCATGGCAGCCGCGCCGGTATGGGTCTCCGATGATCTGAACTTGGCGCGGAGCCGGGTGCGCTGGTTTCCGGCCTTGGTGTCGAACCACGTGGTCGACTTGCTTTCGCGGTACAAGCCGGAGGAACTCCCTCCCGAGCTCACCTCATTCGTGAGCAACCGAGGCGCCTACGATTATCAGCAGCATTGCGAAGTGGACAGCAGCAACTCTAAATTTGTGTCGGACGAAGTTGTAGACCGCTTTTGCCTGGTCGGTCCGGCTGAGGCGCATCGGCAAAAGCTCAGCAAGCTAGCCAAAGTCGGAGTGACCCAGTTTAATGTCTATTTGATGTGCGGCGAGGAGGAGGACACGCTGGAGGCGTATAAGAGAGAAATCTTGTCTGCTTTTCGGTAGGCTGTGCGCGCGTTACTTTAGGCAAATCCGGCTGGATTCGTTTTATACTCCGTCGTTTATACTTCACTCATGGAACCGATCATCAAAGGCGCTATCCCCGTTTTGCCTGCTGCTGACACCACGGAGTCGCTGAATTGGTGGACGGAGGTCTGCGGCTTCAAAGAAACTTTTCGCGACAGTACTCCGCCAAACTATGCAGGGATCAATCGCGGCGAAGCCTACCTGCACATCGCTGGGATGGACGACAAGGCTCTGGCACGGAAAGTCGGGGACCAGACAATGGTTCGGCTCGCGGTAAAAGGTATTGAGGCCATGTATGCGGAATATCAGCAACGTGGAGGCAAGGTGCATCCCAACGGTCCATTGCAAACCAAGCCTTGGGGCACAAAAGAGTTCGGCGCGATTGACCCCAACGGCGTGTGCGTAACGTTCCAGGAATGAATGTGTAGCCTGATCCTCGGTCACGGTTGTGCGATCCGCGTTCCATTCCTTCAGCTCGACCGAAAGATTCAGCCACTGCCTCATCGTTGCTCTTGAAACTTCATGAACGCGTAATAAGTGACGAACGAAACGGCGAAGCCAACGAACCACGAATAGTCATACAGCGGACGCAGTGAACGAACCACTAAACCCACCAACGCTGTTCCTGCCCCGGTCGCCAGCGCAGCCACCGCCAGCCAGTTGAAACCTCGCGAGTATTCATAAGCGCCGTCGCGCAAGTAGAGATCATCAACCGACAAAACCCGCCTGCGGATTACGAAGTAGTCGCAGATCATGATGGCCGCCACCGGTCCCAGGAACGCAGCATACCCGCCCAGCCATCCGAATAGCATAGTCTTGTAATTGGCCAGGAGTTTCCAGGGCATCAGTGCGATTCCCATGAAACAAGTGATTACGCCACCGGTGCGGAAACTGATCTTCCGCGGCCACAAGTTGGAAAAATCATTCGCTGGCGAAACTACGTTGGCGCCAATGTTCACATTCAGCGTCGCCAGCAGAATCGCCGCCAAGGAAATCACCACGGCAACCGGCGAATGAAAGCGGCTAAGAAGTTGGACGGGGTCCCAGATCGCCGTGCCGTATATGACGACAGTCGCGGACGTCACCAGGATTCCAATCAGAGAATAGAGCGTCATCGTGGTCGGCAGCGCGAGAGCCTGTCCGATCGCCTGTTGTCGCTGGCTTCGTGCGAAGCGGGTAAAGTCCGGAATGTTCAGAGAAATCGTCGCCCAGAAGCCCACGGTGGCATTCAGCGCGGGAACCAGAAACTTCAGGAAGTCAGGAAAGCTGCTGAACCGCGAAGGCGCAGACAGCATCGGTCCGAAGCCGCCAGCCGTGCGATACGCCCACGCCAGCAGCAGCAGTCCGACCGCCAGCAAAACCGGCGCACTGATTCCCTGGAGGAATCGAATGTATTCAACGCCCCTGAGAATGACAGCAAGATTGATAAGCCAAAAAGCCAAAAAGCAAATTGCCGTGCTGTGCGCAAAATGTCCCCACCCCGGGGCTAGCACGGCGATCAAACTACTAATGGCTTCGCCGCCGATCCAAGTTTGGATGCCAAACCATCCGCAGGCCACCAAAGCCCGCAGAACTGCCGCTATGTTCGCCCCAAGAACTCCGAAGGAAGCCCGGGCCAGCACCGGAAAAGGTACCCCGTAACGCGCTCCCGGATGCGAGTTCAACAGCATCGGAATCAGGACGATGGTATTGCCCAGAAAGACGGTTGCAACTGCCTGCTTCCAGTTCATACCTCCCTGGATGAGGCTGGCGGCCAACATGTAGGTAAGTATGTTGACCGACATCGATACCCACAGAGCCGCGTAGTTATACGTTCCCCAGGTGCGACGGTCACTGGTTGCAGGCGCCAGGTCAGGATTGTAAAGAGGACTGGATTCAATTCTGGAACGCACTGACTCCGACGATGTGCTCATCGGCGTTGGCATCAGTCAGCGGCCGCGGCTTGTCCGGTCTGCGCCGTGAGCGGAGCGTACGTTTCGGGCCGCCGGTCGCGGTAAAACTGCCAGACCTTTCTTACTTCAGCAATCATTTCAAGGTCGAGATCGGCAACCAGGACTTCGTCCTTGTCACGGCTGGCCTGCGCAACAATCTTCCCCCGCGGACTGCAGAAGTAGCTCTTCCCATAAAACTCGCCAATGTTCCACGGCTTCTCCGTGCCCACGCGGTTAATGGCACCCACAAAATAACCATTTGCTGCGGCGTGGGCGGGTTGCTCCAGCTCCCACAGGTATTCAGAGAGACCGGCAACTGTCGCGGACGGATTGAACACAACTTCCGCTCCGTTCAGTCCCAGGATCCGCGCCCCTTCGGGAAAATGACGGTCGTAGCAGATATACACACCGACGCGAGCGTACTTAGTCTTGAAAACGGTATAGCCCATGTCGCCGGGAGTGAAGTAAAACTTTTCCCAGAATCCAGGATGCACATGAGGGATGTGGTGTTTGCGATATTTGCCCAGATAACTGCCATCCGCATCAATGACTGCAGCGGTGTTGAAATAAAGCCCCGGCATCTGTTCCTCGTAAACCGGGACAACGATCACCATGCGGTGCTTAGCCGCAATCTTCTGCATCAGCTTGGTCGTCGGTCCATCAGGAACTCGCTCGGTCAGTTCGTACCAGCGAACGTTCTGCTCCGCACAGAAATATGGGCCATAAAAGAGCTCCTGAAGGCACAGGATTTGCACCTTCTTCTTTGCCGCCTGATCGATCAGCTTGAGGTGCTTTTCGATCATGGCTTTCTTGATTTGTGGGAGTGAGTGATCGCTGCTTAGCGCGTTACTTGCCTGGATGAGGCCACAGCGCACGGTGCGAGACATAGGAAGCACCTCCGCGAGAAGGCCAATATAGCAGATGTGCTTGGCGAGTTACTCCTCTCCAATGTCCTCGTTCCAGACCTCAGGGTTCAGCCGGATGTACTCTGCAAGTAGTGCCACACACTCCGGCGAATCGAGGTCGATTACTTTCACACCCAGGGAACCTAACCACTCCATTCCGCCCTGGAAGTTACGGCTCTCGCCGGCTACGAGTGTTCCGAACCCAAACTGCCGGACGAGGCCACTGCAGTACCAGCAGGGCGCCAGCGTGGTGACCATGATGAGTTTCCTGTAGCTACGCTGGCGTCCCGCGTTGCGGAAGGCATCCGTCTCAGCATGCATCGAAGGGTCATCATGCTGAACGCGGCGGTTATGCCCTGCACCAATGAGGTTGCCGCTAGCATCAAAGATCGCTGCCCCAATGGGGATACCACCTTCCGCCAACCCTTTGTGCGCCTCCGCTACGGCTACGGCGAGCATCGCGGCATAATCACCCGGTCTTATCATCTCGACCTGCCGAGTTGTACTTATCCATTTGCCTTTGCAACCAGCAGAATTGCCAGGCCATAGAAGACGAACATAAGTCCCAGATACAGCTTCGCCCGACTTCCGGCACCTTCGAATTCCTTCCACGCCAGCACGCCCCACAACGCCGCTACCATGGGTGCTGACTGGCCAATCGCGTAGGAAATCGCCACACCCGTGAAGTTCGCAGCCACAAGATTGAATACCATGCCGGTGCCCCAGATGACGCCACCGAGCAGCCCGAGCATGTGTCCGCAAGCTGGGCCTCTGAAGAATCCGCTGAAATTCACCGGCTCTCCAACCAGTGGCTTTTTCATGAAGTAAACGTTCCAGATGAAACAGGAGAGCAGTGCGCCCAGCGTCAAAAACACGGCAACGCTGTACGGCCCAAGGGCGTGACCCTGCGCCCTCTGATTTGTCATCGCATACGTCACGAATGGCGCCCAGAGTCCCATTAGAACTCCGGAAACGACGCAGACGATAATGCTTTTCTTCGACGTGGAGCGGCCGGCGCTGGCCAAGCTCCCGTAGGCTTTGCCATCCATAATAACGGCGATGACAGCGCAAACTACCCCGGCGGCGAGCAATCCCCCATTGCCTTTCGGCTGCTGCACATAACTCAAGACCACACCTACGACCAGCGCGATCCCGATGGAAACTGGGAAGGCAATGGCCAATCCGGCCATATCAATCGCGGCTACCAGCAAGAGATTAGCGAGGTTGAAGATGGCCCCGCCGACCATGGTGGAAATAACGTTCGACGTGTCGGCCGAATGAATGTTATTGTTGAGGCTATCAGCATTATTCCCCATGCTCCCCATAGTGTGTCCGAGGACCAGGGAGATTAGAAAAATGCCGACCGCATAGTCCCAATAGAAAAGCTCGAAACGGTAATTCTTGACGCCCTTGTAAGTGTTGGCCCATGAGCCCCAGCAGATGGCGCTGGTAATCATCATAATCAGCGCAATGCCCAAACTATGCGGTGTGAACATCCTGCTCCTTCACTGGGTTCCGGGGTAACGGCTGTGTGCGAACTTACTTGCCGCGAATTCTGGAAACAAAAAGCTGCAAGAAGCGGTCGGCGTCAACATCCACGCAGACTTTCGCGTTGGGTTTGACCTTGTCCACGCCTTCGATCACATAACGGTCTCCGTGGAGCACATTGCGCTCCACCTCGTTCCGGCGGTTCGCCACCGTTTCGCCGCGTGTGAATTCTCCTCGCGTCTCTACGTCTACGTGCATCTCCTTCACCTTCACCAGGGTGGCATCGATCGCAACCGCGACTGCGGAGGGATCGTACATAGGCGATCCGGCAGCCCCGAAGGTGGCAGAAAGATCTACCAGAAACTTGGTAACTGAATAAATAAAGTCATTGATCGGGCCACGAGTTTGGCCCAGTTCATCGAGATACTTGGGTGTGAAGAGCGCTTTATCGCCGATTTCAAGGCCCACCATGGTGAGCGGCCATCCCGCTTGGAAGACGATTTGTGCGGCTTCGGGATCGTTATAGATATTGGCCTCCGCGGCGGCATTCACGTTGCCACCGTTGATCGAACCTCCCATCAGGATGACTTCCTTAACCAAAACCAACGGAACGATGGATGGATCTTTCTCTACCGCGAGCGCGATATTGGTAAGTGGTCCGACCGGAACCAGCGTAATTTCGTCCGGAGAAGCGTGCACCAGTTGAACGATGAGGTCAGGCCCGAAACGCCCATCAACCTTGCATTTGCTTGGAGGCAATTCAATGTTAGCTAGGCCATTCTTGCCATGCCAGAACTCGGCCGTAATCAGTTTCTGAAACAGAGGGTGCTGAGCGCCGGCGGCGACTGGGATATCGCACCGATTCGCCAGCGAGACCATGCGCAGAGCGTTCTCAAGACCCATGGCTGCGGTAACGTTCCCCGGCACCACGGTGATCGCGCGCACGTCCAGCTCCTGCGAGTTGAGCGCCAGCATTAGTGCCAGCGCGTCGTCGGTGCCAGGATCGGTGTCGAGGATGATTTTCTTAGCTGCCAAAACCGGGCCGGTAAGCGCGGTCAGGAGCACGATAACTAGGAGAAGACAGGAGACAGAGCGGATAAATCGTGGATAGTCTGAGACTCCAACGAGTCGGAGAATTGTCATTTGTCCGGTGGAAGATTAGCGCAGAAGCGTAGCGTCGAGGTTTATGAGTGTCAAGGCCAAAGTGATCTCGCTTTTTCATCGCATCTGAGGCGACCGCATTCGGTATGAAGGGAAATGCAACGCCCCTGTAAGCCCGCGCTTTTTTCCCGCATTCTGCCGTACAATTGCCTCGCGAACATTGTCGGCAGAAGTCGTGGACCTGAAGAGCAGGAATCGTAGTTCTGGCCGAAAACATCCAATTGTCGTGGAAAAGAGCGGACACTCCAGCATGACTGATCGCGTCACTAGCGCCGCCGAGACCTTGCTCAGAGGCCCCAGCGCTCCTTTAGCAATCCTGGGCGGCCGTCCGCTATTGTCCAATCGAGGCGTACCACTCGATCTTGACCGCGTAAGACAGGTTCGAGTGAATACTAGTGCGGTCGAACGAAGGGCGCAAAGTCATGTCGCGCGCCGTACCGTGAAAAAGGACTGGCAAGCGGCCTGGCTCCTCCGTGCAATCACTTGCATGGATCTCACAACTCTCTCAGGCGACGACACCGACGAGCGTGTGCGTCGCTTGTGTGCCAAGGCTACACAGCCCATTGAGCACGAACTGGTAAAACGGCTGGGAATCGAAGATCTTAAAATTCGGGTTGCCGCGGTTTGCGTATATCACCGGTTCGTTGAAATCGCACGCCGGGCGCTCGAAGGCAGCAGCGTGCGAGTTGCGGCTGTTTCCACCGGATTTCCCGCAGGACTTTCTCCCTTGTCCGAGCGTATAGCCGAAATCCGCCGCTCCGTCGAGGCCGGAGCGCAAGAGATCGATGTTGTCATCACACGGGCCCACGTTTTCGGAGGTAGGTGGCAGGAACTTTACGATGAGATTGCAGCCTTCAAACAGGCAAGCGCTCCCGCGCATATGAAAGTTATCCTGGGCGCGGGCGATCTGCTCACTCTGCGCAACGTCGCCCGCGCGAGTTTTGTTGCCATGATGGCAGGCGCCGACTTCATCAAGACTTCGACGGGCAAAGAGCCGACAAATGCCACGCTGCCGGTTGGCTTTGTGATGGCCCGCGCCATACGCGAATACGCGCAGGAAACGGGCATGGCGGTCGGCTTCAAAGCCGCGGGTGGCATTCGCAGCGCCAAGCAATCCACGGAATGGCTGGCGCTGATGAAAGAGGAACTCGGCCTCTACTGGATGAAAGCAGAGCTCTTCCGCTTCGGGGCCAGCGGGCTGTTGAATGACATTGAGCGGCAACTGGAGCATTACGCCACCGGACGTTACTCGGCGGACTATCGCCATCCTATCGCGTAGTAAACGGCACGGGCGAGACGCGTGCGTCCACATATGAGTATCGCTGAAAAATTCGTTGCCATGGAATATGGCCCAGCGCCGGAAGATCCGAAAGAGGCGCTTACCTGGCTCGATCGCCACAGCCGGCGCTTTGGCCACTTCGTCAATGGAACGTGGCTGGCTCCTTCTGCTGGAGAATATTTCGATACCACCGATCCTTCAACCGGCGAGAAGCTTGCCAGCGTTGCGCAAGGATCAGCCGCCGATGTGGATGCCGCCGTCAAAGCCGCTCGCGCCGCGCTTCCTAAGTGGCAGTCTTTAACTCCCCACGCGCGGGCTCGTTACCTGTATGCGCTGGCGAGGCATGTGCAAAAGCACTCTCGTCTCCTGGCCGTGCTCGAAACAATGGACAACGGAAAACCGATCCGCGAGAGCCGCGACATCGATATCCCGCTGGTCGCCCGGCACTTTTACTATCACGCCGGCTGGGCGCAGCTCCTGCGACAGGAGTTTCCGGATTACACGGCTTGCGGCGTCGTGGGGCAAATCATTCCGTGGAATTTTCCTTTGCTCATGCTGGCATGGAAGATTGCCCCTGCGCTGGCGACTGGAAATACCGTCGTTCTGAAGCCGGCTGAGTTCACACCTTTGACTGCGCTTGCATTTGCCGAAATCTGCCATGAAATCGGACTGCCGGCTGGCGTGGTCAACATCGTGACCGGTGACGGTTCTACCGGAGAGGCACTGGTCAAACATCCTGACGTGGACAAAATCGCATTCACCGGCTCGACTGAAGTGGGCCGCGCCATCCGGAGCGCGACCGCGCAAAGCCACAAGCGGCTTTCTCTCGAGCTGGGCGGCAAGTCTCCTTTCATCATTTTTGAAGATGCCGATCTCGACAGCGCCGTCGAAGGCCTGGTGGATGGAATCTGGTTCAATCAAGGGCAGGTTTGTTGCGCTGGCTCGCGTTTGCTGATGCAGGAAAGCATCGCGGAGCCTTTGATCGGAAAAATTCGCGATCGCATGGGAACCCTCCGCGCCGGACCACCGCTCGACAAGGCCATCGACATTGGCGCCATCGTCGCCCGCGTCCAACTGGATCGCATTCAGCGACTCGTCGATCAGGGCGTGGCCGAAGGCGCGACGTGCTGGCAGCCACAAATCGAAATGCCGTCGCGCGGTCTGTATTTTCCGCCGACCTTGCTGAGCAACGTTCATCCTACTTCAATCGTGGCGCAGCAGGAGATTTTTGGTCCGGTCCTGGCGGCCATGACTTTCCGCACTCCTAGTGAAGCTGTCGAGCTGGCTAATAATACGGTGTACGGTCTGGCGGCATGCGTGTGGAGCGAGAGCATCAATGTCGCGCTGCACGTTGCGGCGCAGCTAAAAGCCGGTGTGGTGTGGGTGAACTGCACGAACTTGTTCGACGCTTCTTGTGGCTTTGGCGGTTATCGCGAAAGCGGATACGGCCGTGAGGGCGGCAGGGAAGGCTTATTGGAATATCTTGAACCGGTCTGGTTCAAAAGCGCGCCGGCGCTGCCTGCTGCGAGACCGGCTCCAGCCGGAAATTCAGATGACCAAGCCGAACCTGCAAGCATAGACATTGATCGTACTGTGAAGCTTTATATCGGCGGCAAGCAGGCACGGCCGGATTCGGGCTACAGCATGGAGGTTCGCGGCGCGAATGGGCAGCTACTCGGCGAAGCCCCCCTCGGTAATCGCAAGGACATCCGCAACGCCGTCGAAGCCGCCCGTAAAGCCACTGGCTGGGCCAAGAGCACCGCGCACAACCGCGCCCAGGTTCTTTACTACATGGCGGAGAACCTGTCACAGCGTCGCGACGAGATTGCCCATCGGCTGGCAACGGCCGTGGGAGAAGCACAAGCCGGTGCCGAGGTGAATTCCGGTATTGAGCGCATATTCTCTTACGCTGCGTGGACGGACAAATTCGAAGGCGCCGTGCATAATCCGCCATTCCGGAATATCACAATCGCCATGAATGAGCCGATTGGAACCGTTGGCATTATCTGTCCCCAGGAAGCGCCGCTGCTTGGCTTCCTGTCTCTGGTCATGCCCGTGCTGGCAGCCGGCAATACGGCAATTGTTGTTCCCTCGGAGACATACCCGCTCATCACTGGGGATTTATACCAACTCTTCGATACCAGCGATCTTCCGGGCGGGGCCGTTAACATCGTTACCGGGTACACGTCGCAACTGCTCAAAGTTCTCGCCGAACACGATGATGTGGACGCCATCTGGTGCTTCGCCGACGAAGCCAGCGCGGCTGCAGGGAAATCATACTCGACTGGAAACCTGAAGCAGGTCTTTACCAATGAAGGCCGCGCCATCGACTGGTTTGACGTGAAGCAAGGCGAAGGCCGGTGGTTCCTCCAGCACGCCACTCAGGTGAAGAACATCTGGGTCCCTTACGGCGAGTGATCGGAACAAACAACTGCAAAGTAAATCTTGTCATGCTGAGCGGAGCGAACCATGTCTATCACAACCCCGATTCGTTGCGAGAATAGGGATTCCTCGCTCCGCTCGGAATGACAATCCTGCCAAAGAGGTCTGTGAAGTTTATGAGCAAGCGTCCTCGCATCGCAGTGGTTGGAAGCGCAAATATTGACCTGGTCACCTTTGCCGATCGTTTCCCTAAAGCTGGGGAGACAATTTTTGGCCAGACCTTCGATCTCGGTTTCGGGGGTAAGGGGGCAAATCAAGCCGCGGCCTCCCGGCTCTGCGGCGCTGATGTTTTCATGATTGCCCGTGTGGGCAACGATCTGTTCGGTCCCGCGACCATTCAGAACTTCAAGAAGCTTGGGATCGACGCTACCCACGTGAAGCAAATCGAAGGAGTCTCAAGCGGGGTGGCGCCGATTTTCGTTGAGCCCAATGGGCAGAATCGCATCCTCGTGGTCAAGGGTGCGAACGATCTCCTCAAACCTGCTGATGTGGATGCCGCAGCCGATCTGCTCAAGACGGTCGATTGCATGGTCCTGCAGTTCGAGATTCCGCTCGAAACCGTATATTACGGCGTCAGTTTCGCGCGGCAGAACGGTATTCGCTGCATCGTCAACCCTGCTCCCGCCCAGCCGATCGATATGAAGGCCTTGGCGGGACTCAACTACCTCGTTCCCAACGAAAGTGAAGCCGAGACCATTACTGGAATGCCGGTACGAAATGTGGATGACGCCAAAAAATGCGCGGAGAAGCTGCTTTCGGAAGGCGTCAAACGAGTCATCCTTACGCTGGGAGCGAACGGCTCATTGCTGGCAAGCCGCGATGGAATGGAACACATTCCTGCGTTCAACGTGAAGAGCATCGACAGCACCGGCGCGGGCGACGCCTTCATCGGCAGCTTCGCCGTCTTCCTTAGCGAAGGCCTCCCGGAACGCGAAGCGGTCCGTCGAGCCAACCTCTACGCTGGACTCTCGACCACCGGCGTGGGAACACAAAAATCATTCTATGATCGCGCCCGCTACGATGCGGAGTGGACGACACGAGGCAAATCGTAGCCAACAGAAGCAATCGAAGACCATTCAGTCCCTCGATGCTGGGCAACCGCCCATCCCGCTGGAAACTCGTCGCTCTCCTGGGCCGTCAGCAGCTTGGTGTACCTGCGCCCAACGCTGTACAAACCCTGCCGCTTGTATCAGAATTACGCCCAGCCGCAGTTTGCGGCCTTGTTCTACGTCTTTCGCATTTGCGGTCAGGGAGTCTTCTTGTATTTCCGGCCCGAGACACTCGACGAAGCGGTTCATGTACTTGCCCATTCTGGAGGACAGATATTAGCGGGCGGTACCGACTTCTTTCCCGCTCTCGGTGATCGGTCGGTCACTGGATCTGTGGTGGACATTTCTGGTCTTAGAGAACTTAGGGGCGTAGTTACCGAACCTCAATATGTAAAGATCGGTGGGCTGACCACGTGGACGGAAGTTATCAACACTCCCCTTCCGCAGTGCTTCGACGGATTGAAAGCTGCGGCACGGGAGATTGGTTCGGTTCAGATCCAGAATCGCGCGACCGTGGCGGGGAATCTTTGTAACGCATCTCCCGCGGCGGACAGTGTTCCGCCCCTCCTCACGCTCGATGCTGAAATAGAACTGGCGTCACAGGCTGGTACACGCCGCCTGCCGCTCGGGGACTTTATCGTTGGCAATCGCAAAACCGTACGGCAGCCGGGCGAAATTCTCTCCCAGGTACTTGTGCCGCGAACTGTTGAGAATGCGGCATCGGTCTTTCTGAAGCTTGGAGCCCGGCGCTATCTGGTGATTTCCATCGCGATGGTCGCCGCCGTCATCCAAAAGGATTCTACGGATCGCGTCGCAGACGCACGTGTCAGCGTCGGTTCTTGCTCGGCTGTGGCCAGGAGGCTTCCAACATTGGAGCAGATGCTGATTGGTGTACCAGCAGGTCCGGGCTTAGGGTCACTTGTTACGACGGATCACCTCCACAATTTGTCACCCATCGGCGACGTTCGCGCGACCGCTGCTTACCGGCGAGACGCAGCTTTGCGGTTGGTCCAGCGCGCCTTGGATGAGTGCGTCGGGAGCTCATGAATGGCCACCATCGCGCCCACATCGGAAACCAAGTGCCTGCTGAAGCTGGTGGTGAATGACTGCGAGGTTTCCGCGGCCGGCCCTCCAGCTCAAAGGCTTTCGCGGGCGTTGCGGGATCAACTTGGATTAACAGGAACAAAGGTTGGCTGTGACGCCGGAGACTGCGGCGCGTGCACCGTTTTGCTGGATGGAGAACCGGTCTGTGCTTGCCTGGTTGCCGTGGGTCAAGTCGAAAACCGCGCGATCACGACCATTGAAGGATTGAAATCCAGACCTCCATTATTTGACCGCCTGCAACGTGCATTCCTTCGTCATGGGGCCGCGCAATGTGGAGCATGCACGCCGGGGATGTTGGTTTCGGCAACAGCACTTCTCGAGCGCAATTCATCCCCTTCGGAAACCGACGTGATGGACGCGTTGGGCGGCGTGTTATGCCGCTGCACCGGATACCGGAAGATCATCACTGCTGTTCTGGATGCGGCAGTTCCTAATCCACGAACGAGCTCCGCAGAAACCTCATGTCTTGGGGTTGGAGCCTCAGTGGGTCAACGAGTGGTCCGCCTGGATGGAAAGGGGAAAGTTGAGGGAACGGAAATCTATGGCGCGGACGAAATTCCAGTTGAGACGCTCGCGCTGCGTGTTATCCGGTGTCCGTATCATCGCGCGAGGTTTCGGTTCGGCGAACTGAAACCGTTTGTCGCCGCTCATCCCGGTGTCGAGGCAGTTCTCACCTCCAAGGATGTTCCGGGCGAAGATTGCTACGGCGTCATTCCTTCATTTGCCGACCAGCCGGTTTTTGCCCTTGAAGAAGGTGAAGCCAGGTTTCGGGGTGAAGCAATCGCCGCGATTGTCGGCCAACCTGAGGCCATAGAAAATCTTGACCCAGCAATCTTCCCTGTAAGCTGGGAAGAATTGCCTGCACTCACAACAATCGATGAAGCTGTCGCGCCCGGTGCTCCTCTTATCCACCACAATCGGGCGGGCAACGTGCTTACGGGTGGGCGCGTGGTGCGAGGCGATGTAGAGGAAGCGTTGGCCGAAGCGGACGCCGTCGTCACAGGCGAATTTGAAACCGGATTCGTCGAGCACGCTTGCATCGAGCCGGAGGCTGGATTTGCAAGGCGCGTCGGCGATCAGATCGAGATCCAGGCCTGTACGCAGTCGCCATACATGGATCGCGCGGATATCGCAAAGGTTCTGGGGATTCCTGCAGAAAAGGTGCGTGTCATTCCAACCGCCGTCGGCGGCGGTTTCGGTACCAAGCTTGATTTGTCAGTGCAACCCTTTCTCGCGCTTGCAGCCTGGCGCTTGCGGCGGCCGGTGAGGATGGTTTACTCGCGCATCGAGTCCATGATGTGCACGACGAAGCGCCATCCTGCGCGCATGCGCTGCCGTGCCGGCGCAACCAAGGATGGCAAACTCGTCGCGCTCGATTTTACTGCCGATTTCAATACCGGCGCCTATTCCTCATGGGGCCCGACTGTTGCGGCGCGTGTTCCGGTGCATGCTTCCGGACCCTATTTGGTTCCGCACTATCGGGCGGTGACGCGTGCCATCCATACGAACATTGTTCCTGCAGGCGCCTTTCGCGGATTTGGTGTGCCACAGATGGCAATCGCGCAGGAGCAACTCTACGATGATCTTGCCATCCGTCTCGGAATTGATCCGTTGGAGTTCCGCATCCTGAATGCCCTCGGCAATCACACTCCCACCGTCACCGGACAAATCATGGGTGAGGGCGTCGGCATTCGTACATGTTTCGAGGCTTTGCGCGGGAAGTGGAATGCGGCTCGCACTGAGGCCGTCGAATTCAATGCAAAGACCAAGGGGCCGATTCGCCGGGGCGTTGGTGTAGCGGGTATGTGGTACGGATGCGGAAACACCTCACTGCCAAATCCCTCCACTGTGCGGGTCGGACTGAAACATAATGGGAGAATCGCGCTGCACCAGGGGGCGGTCGACATCGGCCAGGGATCGAATACAGTCGTAACCCAGATTTGCGCCGATGGACTGCGCGCACCGGTCGATTGCTTCGATTTGATTTCTGCAGACACGTCCATCACCCCCGATTGCGGCAAGACCTCGGCATCACGGCAGACGTTCGTCACCGGCAAAGCAGCGTACATGGCGGGGAGGGAACTGCGACGGTCCATTCTTGGTTTGGCCAATTCGGCCCACGAAGACGCGGTTATTAGATTCGGCGAAAGCATACTGACGATTCACGAAGACGACAAGCAGCACAAACTCTCTCTGCAAAATCTGCCGCTTGATAAGCACGGCTATGTGCTGACCGCAGAGCAAACTTTTGATCCACCGACTAGCCCACTCGACGAAAACGGCCAGGGCATCCCATACGCTGTCTACGGGTTCGGCGCTCATATGGCAGAAATTGCCGTCGACATTGAACTGGGGACTGTGCGCGTTCTTAAAGTCGTCGCCGCGCACGACGTCGGTCGCGCCATCAATCCGACCTTGATTGAGGGCCAAATAGAGGGTGGCGTCGCCCAGGGACTCGGCATGGCATTGATGGAGGAATTCTTTCCGGGGAAAGGCGAAAACCTGCATGACTATCTGATTCCGTCCGTTGGCGACGTTCCGCCGGTGGAATCGATTCTGATTGAAGATCCGTCCTCCATCGGGCCATTCGGCGCAAAAGGCATCGGCGAGCAGGCTGTCATTCCGACCGCACCGGCGATTCTGAATGCGATCCATCACGCCACGGGCGTACGTATGCGCCGGATTCCTGCTACGCCGGACCGCATACGCGAGGCCATCCTTGCCAGCATTTCCAGTGACAAGACTGGAGCCACTCGTGGCTGACGATGACGCCATCCGGTGCGATGCGTGTCCCGTGCTCTGCTACATCAAGCCTGGACGCGCTGGTGCTTGCGATCGCTACGGCAATCAAAATGGACAGTTAGTCCGGCTGGATGCACACCTGGTGCTCGATCGAGCCTTGTCCCGTGGCGACTCTGTCGTCCCTTTTCTTGAACGCGATCGCGAATGGGATGGCAACATCGTGAGCGGTCCAGAAACCTTCATCACCGCAATTGGCGCGGGCACTACTTATCCCGATTACAAACCCGCTCCCTTCATCATCTCCTCAGAAGTCAAAGGCGTCGACATGGTGACGGTCGTGACCGAGGGCATCTTCAGCTACTGTGGAGTCAAGGTCAAAATCGACACCGATCGTCACCTGGGGCCGGAGTGCAACCTTGTCCGCGCAAAGGGCGAGCCGGTAGGGCATGTGACCACCAGCGAATATGGCTCGCAAATGCTTTCGCTGGGCGGCGTCCGCCATCTCACTGGCGGAACGCGAAATGAAGGGAATGTCACCTGCGAAACGCTGCTCGACCTCTGCAACGGCAAAGCTGCTGAGTTGACGATTGACGATGGCGCGAGCGTCGTCGTGCAAGCTGGCAAGCCTCCGGTCGTGAACGGCGTTCGGGAGGAGCGCATGCGTGTCGGCTGCGGTTCGGCAACTATCGGTATGTTTGCCAAGCAATGGCACGGAAAGATCGACGACGTTGTCGTAGTTGACGACCACATTACAGGAGTTCTTTCCGAGCACCAGGCAGGAAAAATGCTCGGTGTCCCGGAAACCGGTATCAAGATGAAGGGCCGGCGTTCTACCCCAGGGCGCTATTTCCAGGTGGCTGAGCCGGGCACGGCCTGGGGCGGCACGAATATTACTGATCCGCTTTCCATCCTCGCGCCGTTCAATCCGAAGATCGCCTGGCCTGGTTTGCGTCTGTTGATGGTGAGCACCACGGGCGAGCATTATGCATACTACGAACTGGATGACGCACTTCGCCCCGTAGAAAAGGAATTGCCGGATTCGTTGCAGCTCTCTGTGCAAAGAATTAAGGAAAATTGCGAGCCCGCGCTCTCGACTGTCCTCTTCATGGGCGGTGCCGGAGGCTCGCTGCGCGCAGGAGTTACTGAAAACCCCGTCAAGTTGACCCGATCGGTGCGGGACTCATTAACCCGGGTCACCTGTGGGGGCGCGCCGGTTTATGTTTGGCCGGGTGGCGGCATCACGCTCATGGTGGACGTCAGCCGGATGCCGGAAAATGCCTTCGGATACGTGCCCACTCCAGCTTTGGTAGCGCCGATTGAATTCACTCTTAAGCTCGACGACTACTCGGCGCTCGGCGGCTATATGGATCGCGTGCGCCCCTTGAGTTCGCTCACGAATAAGAATGACGAGAGTCGCCGTCACCTGTCGGCGCGTCCAGAAAATCCGTGGCCTTTCGAGACTGGAAAGGTTGACGCTGGCAAAGGAAAGAGCACGCGATCGTGAAAGCCAGAGCCCGAGTGCAGATACTCCCGGACGGCCGACGACTGCATCTGCAGGATGGACCGATTGACATC
>JABCYV010000062.1 GCA_013290025.1 Acidobacteriota bacterium | reverse complement strand
GAGGACGGAATCGTTCTGATCGGTGTCAGCGCTCGGGGAAACGGTGGGAAGGGCTAAACCGGACGTCGCAACGTAGGGTGTGGGCGTCTGTGCCAGCAACGTAGTCGCGGCCAGAAGCACTGCCAGACAAAAATGCCATCGCGTGTACTTCATGCCTAACCAGTCCAAATTTTTCACGCCCAACCACGGCCAGCGGCTTTCCTTATCTATATAGATGCACGTAGCGGGCCGAAATCCGCACAGAGAGCCGCATTTACTGCTCAGACTGTACGAGAGACTACAGTGAATGCCAAGTTACAGAAGGAGCACACGTTTGGTCATACAAGCAAATACTTTTTCTTCTGTCAGTTAGGGGAATCGGTGCAAATTCTTGCACTCAATGAGGGCGCGGTTCGATTCGCTACAATACTGAATTCGGGCTGTGTCGCTCGGCTGACACTTGACTTGAGAAGAGTCCCCACAATCTAGATGACAAAGACAGCTTCCCCGACTCTGGTTCGTTGCGGCTGGGCGACCAACCCGCTCTCCATTCGCTACCACGACAAAGAATGGGGCGTGCCCGCGCACGACGACCGCACTCTCTTTGAATTTCTTATTCTCGAAGGCGCGCAGGCCGGCCTGAGCTGGGACACCATCCTCGGCAAACGCGAGAATTATCGCGCTGCTTTCGACCGTTTCGACGCCAAACGAATCGCCCGTTATGACCGGCGCAAGCTGCAAAGTCTGCTGCGCGATCCTGGCATCGTCCGCAACCGGCTGAAGATCGCTTCCGCCGTGGGAAATGCCAAGGCCTTTCTTCAGATTCAGAAGGAGTTTAGCTCCTTCGACCAATATATCTGGCAATTCGTTGGAGGGAAGCCGATCATAAATTCGTGGCGCTCGCTCAAGCAGCTTCCCGCCAGCACTCCCGAATCTGACGCCATGAGCAAAGATCTAAAAAAGCGCGGCTTCAACTTCGTGGGCTCGAGCATCTGCTATGCCTTCATGCAGGCGGTCGGCCTGGTGAACGATCACGCCGTAGACTGCTTCCGCTATTCCCAAGTCGCGCTCGTCACCGCCGAGCCCCAGCGACTACCCGGCAAAAGAAAATCTTGATTTTCGGCTGAGGCAGCACCGATCAGGCTGGGGCTCGTTTCGAAGTTAATTATTTGACATAAGCAACTATTTATTTGATATCATCAACTAACGTTAGTCCCCCGTGGAGCCTATCTATGGCCTCCCCCAATCTCAACTCCCGCGTCCAAGCCATCCGCAGTTTCAATCGCTTTTACACCAAGCAGATTGGAGTCCTGCGTGAAGGCCTCCTGAAGAGTTCTTTTGCTCTGACCGAAGTGCGCGTCCTCTACGAAATTGCCCACCGGGAGAAAGCCACTGCCTCCGAACTCTGCAAAGAATTGGACCTTGATCCCGGCTATCTGAGCCGCATCCTAAGCAATTTCGAAAAGCGTGGACTGATCGACAAATCGCCCTCAGAGGCAGACGGCCGCCAAAGCCTTTTATCCCTAACCCAGCAAGGACAGAAGACCCTCGCCCCGCTGGAGGCGCGCTCCAATGAAGAAGTTGCGGCCATGCTCGGCCGCCTTTCCGAAGGTGAGCAAACGCGCCTGGTGGAGGCGATGCATTGCATCAACCGGCTGCTCGCTCCCGCGCCAGACACTCCGCAGCCTCCCTATCTTCTGCGCCCCCACCAACCCGGAGACATGGGCTGGGTCGTCCACCGCCACGGCGTGCTTTACTCGCAAGAATATGGATACGACGAGCGCTTCGAGGCGCTAATTGCGGAGATCGTCGCAGACTTCATCCAGCATTTCGACCCGAAACGCGAGCGCTGCTGGATCGCCGAAAAAGATCGTGAGATCGTCGGCTCCGTCTTCCTGGTCAAGAAATCGAAGACCGTAGCCAAGCTGCGGCTGTTGTTAGTCGAGCCTGCCGCGCGCGGGCTGGGCATCGGCAAGCGCTTGGTGGCGGAATGTATTCGCTTCGCCCGCCAGGTCGGATACAAAAAGATGACGCTGTGGACGCAAAGCGATCTTCCCGCCGCTCGCCGCATCTACGAGCAGGCTGGCTTCCGCCTGGTGCAAAAGAAACCGCACCACAGTTGGGGTCGTGATTTGGTCTCCGAGACCTGGGATCTGAAGCTCTGAGCGCGGTTGGGCCTGCCTTGAAATCCCTGAATCAGCGCGATGCTGGTTCCAGAGGCTCGACCGCATCCTTCACCGCGAATCTCGAGGCCTTCTGACAAGTCGAATAGCCCGCCGGCGAGGTAACATCAGAATCCCGCGCCTCGCGCGCCATGAGATAACTACGCATGGTGTAGCACACCGTACTCTCATCACGATTCATGCGTGGCAAGCGATAGTGATAAGGATGCACCAACTCCGGATCGTTGAAATTCGGATGGACCTCGTCAGGATGAATCAGATCATATCCGTTGTCACGTGGGCCGCTGAACAGCTCGGGGATGATTTCGTTTAGTGGCGGGTACAACGAATTCGTCTCAGCCGAGCCAGCCAATGACGCCTGTCCCGGCTGGTCGCTGGCCGACCCAGTGCCCACCAAAATCAAGCTCAATAGGAAAACCACGAGGAGGTTGGCAATTCGCATACAGGACCCCTCCACTTTCGCCAATTATAACGCTACAACTCCCGCTTTACCTCACCGCGCCACGGACTCAGCCTGGGAATCCAACGCGGAACACTGGCGCGATACGCGTCATATTCAGAGGCAAAGCGCTTACGCAGCGTGGGTTCCTCGTAGCCGATTACAAAAAGGTGAGAGATCAACCAGACCAGAGCTCCGTAGCCCAGGACGCGCACATCGCCGAGTAACAACCCCTGGCCCTGGATCACTCCGAGTGCCGCGACGTACATGGGATTGCGTACATTGCGATAGCGTCCGGTTACCACGAGGTGCTTCGGGGGAAACACTGGCGCCGGCGTACCGAGCCCCTGCAGCGCGAACCTGGCAAATGAATCAAGCAGCATTGGGATGCCGACGGCAATGAGCAGGGCCCCAACCACGCGAACAAAAGGCAGGCCCAGCAACGGAGGCTGCATCCGCCAGTGTGAGATCGCCCAAGGAATCACGCCGGTTACCGTACCCGGCGCGATCAGCAGGAAGAATATCGATCCCAGAACTGCGAAGACTCGCCGCATGCTCGGTTGTCCGCACTTATGGTATCGCCAGACTTCCGCGGAACAAACTTCAGACTCGGAACAAACAAACGCCGGCACGACTGCTGACAAGCACGGCTGACAAAAAACTGCGGGACCCTTGGCCACCGCCTGAGGGGGTCAGAGCGGCAATCGAAAAGCCCCGCTGGCACCCCGCCCTTTTACCCCGGAAGCCAGCAGGATTATCAGCAATTTGAATTTTGTTCTGTTTTCAGAACAAGAATCTATCGGCCGGAAACCCCCGCCCTTGGCTGGGTTTACCGCTTCAGCGCGGTGGGATGCTTGGGTTGGTAGAGTCCCATCGTCCCGCCCCCTGGAATAGTTAATGACGTCACTAGTCCGAAACCCTGCTCTTTGATCGGTCCGCACTTCACATCTTTTTTCTTCAGTTCCGCGACGGTTGCCTTCACATCGTCGCACATCAGGTAAATTTCGTGACGGATCTCGCCTTCTGCCGGATGAATCCCAAGCTCGGCCGGAGGCAAGGTGAAGATCAACCACCCATGCCCCGCATCCACGGACGGAAAACCGAGAGTGTCTCTAAAGAAAGCTCGGACCTTTTCCGTGTCTTTCGCGTAGACCAGGGCGTGAACTCCACTAATCATGGTGCGCCTGCTCAGTGCCTATCGTAGAAGAAGCTTTCTTTTGCAACTCATCGAGCGCGGCCAGAAGTTCCTGGCTGTGCTTGTTCGGACTCACGCTGGTGTAGGCGCGCGCGATTGTACCCTGGGGATCAATGACGAAAGTATGGCGGGCGGCGATCTTCGCGACTCCAAGGTTGACCAGCGAACCGTACTCGCTCGCCACCTTGTGATCGGAGTCCGCCAGCAGCTTGAAATTCAAACCTTCCTTGGCGCAGAACCGTTTGTGAGAATCGACGCTGTCCACGCTGACCCCGAGCACAACCGTATTCCGCCGCGCATAGTGCTCTTGATCGCGCTGAAAGTTGTGGGCTTCGACCGTGCAGCCACTGGTGAAATCCTTGGGATAGAAGTAAAGCACCACCCACTTTCCTCGAAAATCTTTCAGGCTGATCGGCTTGCCATCTTGTGAAGGCAGGATGAATTCCGGAGCAGCGTTTCCGACGGCGGGCGGAGTGCCCGCAAAAGCCAGGCGCCAGCCCACTACAAAAAGGACAAAGACAATGGCCACCAGAACGATCAACCAGCGCATGCCGCCTCCGTGAAAGCGTAGGCTATCGCGGCGCGACAAGCGCTGTCCAGCAGGTGGCGGAAAAAGTGGGACTTTCGCGATTTTGGAAACGGCATGACCTTGGTCGTTGAGCCTGCCCTGAGCGAAGTCGAAGGGTGCCGCTGAATGCCCGAGAATCTATCGGCGCCTTAGCGCTTGAGGTGGCGGACGATCTGAATCCGTTTCTGCATTTCCTGTGCGCCCGCTGTGGAAATTCCCGGGCGCGTGTTCAATCCAACTCTTCCCTCATCGAACGTTATCCGGGTAATTCGCATCATGGCATCGCTTCCGCACCTGCACCTGAAGCCTTGCTTGATAGGGTTTCAATCCGCAAGAATTTCCTGACAAGTATTTCTCTACTGCACCAAACTTATGGAATTGACCTCATCGCGGTTCACAGGTAGATTCACCGCACTGCGTAACAAAAATCCAGCCGACGGCAGCAACGGACTCTGGCGTCAACTCAGGTCCCAGAAACTCCCCCTCCCCCAAGGTGGACGCAAGCGATGAAAGTGGAAAGCGGCTGGCAGACTTATCGCACTCGATTCTTGATCCGGGCCAAACAACTTACTGAACCGCTTATGTTCGTGGACGCGCTCGGCCACGAACACAACGGCCACGTCGGCGACTATCTGGTCGAGTCTTCTGACGGGACTTGTCGTGTGGCACCCCGGGAAATCTTCGAGGACATCTATGTGCCCATGGGGCCGAAGCCTGCCAGCTGGCATCCACGATCCGACGTACCCGTAACCCGAATGAAACGCAGGCTTTCCTCGCGTCCTGAAATGCAGGCGTGAATCCCGACAACTCACTTGTGGAAAACGATCGGCTCCAAACGGGCATCCCAAGCGTTAAGACTGAGATACAATATATAGGGCTACCCTCTTGACAGGCCCAACATACGGCTGTACTGTTTGCATCCCATAGAGCTGTAAAAACGCCTCCGGAAACGGAGGCGGGCGATGCAAAGCAAAGGGTAAAGAGCAAAGAGCAGAACAGGGGCGGAAACCGTGGTCGAGGTGCCCGGGCCGCCCCGCCAAAGGGTAAGAAGTAGGTAGGTTTGTGCGGTGGCCGTTCCCCGGTTCTGTTTGCGGAACATCCCCTCGGGGGACGACGCGTTTGACAGTACGTCTGTGGAAATGGCCTCGCCAGGAGGGCACGCAGTCCTTTCTTTTAGTTGAGGGGTGGCAATGGAGAGCTTAACCCGGTTGGTTAGCGAGTCTTTGTCTCGTCATGGCGTGGAAACGGTGCTCGATCCCCGCCGCCTGCAATGGTCCCCGTGGTTCCGCTGCGAATCGAGTTCCAGTGCGCTCCTGGCTCCCGGTAAGCCCGGTGTGTTTGCCCTGGCAGAAGAGGTGGCGCTGTTTCCAGGAGCTTCTGAGCCTCGCAAGCGCATGCTGGCCTTGTTCCAAATCTCTGAAGCTGATGATCTGGGCATGGCTTTGTGGCGTCTGTTCATGCCCGGTAACTCCGGATCGGATCGTCTATCCAGCGGCCGCTGCTTTGCTCGGTACACGGTCATCGAAGACTCCGCCCAGCGCGCTGTGGCTAACAAGCTCTTTCAGGAGTGGATGCAGCAGTCAGCAGAAACTGTATGTGGGGCGGACGCCCCCGTCCGCGAAACTCAGGCTTCCACTTCCTTAGCTTTGGAGGTGGAAGTCCAGCATCGAGAATTAGAGGAAGTCGCTTTTTCCTTAGGCCCGCTTGCGTCCGGATTTTGAGCCTGCGGTGGATGGAATCGAGGTTCATGAGAAACGTGACGACCCAGCTAGCAAGAACCAGCCCCAGCGGGGCGACATAGTTTAGCCCAGGACGTAAGTCCTGGGTGTGGAGCAGGATGAGGTGACGCGCCCAGAGGGCGCACCTAGAACGAGCAGTCGTGCGACCTTGGGCCAGAAAGAAGAATCATTAATATCTAAGCGGATCACAGAATCCGCAAAAGAAAGAAGACACAAAAATGGCTGAACTGACCCAAAAAGCCCCTACCACCGCCGACGCAGCCCCGAACGCCGCAACAACGACGAAGAAGGCCCCTGGCCTGAGCTTCCGCCGGTTCTTCACCAAGCCGGGCGTTTCGCCCTATGCCGAGATCGAATGGGAGCTGCGTACAGCCCAGATCACCGACGCCAAGGGCAACATCATCTTCGAACAGAAAGAAGTCGAGACGCCCAAAGACTGGTCGATGACCGCCACCAACATCGTGGCAAGTAAGTATCTGCACGGCACGCTGGGCACGCCCGAGCGCGAAACCGGAGTGCGCGCCCTGGTAACTCGCGTGGCTGAGACCATCCGCGACTGGGGATTGTCGCAGGGCTACTTCAAGACGCCAGAGGATGGTGCCACCTTCCACGACGAACTGGTGCACATCCTGGTCCGGCAATATGCGGCCTTCAATTCGCCGGTTTGGTTTAACGTAGGATGCGATCGCATCGAGCCCAACTCCGACGCGCAGAATTGGCACTGGAATTTCCAGACCGCCCGTGTCGAATTCGGTGTTACCGGCTATAGCAAGCCGCAATGCTCAGCTTGCTTCATCAACTCGGTGAAAGACTCGCTCGATTCCATCCTGACCCTGGCCAAAACGGAAGGCATGCTCTTCAAGTGGGGATCTGGCACCGGCACGAATTTGTCGTCGCTGCGGTCTTCGACCGAAGGCTTGAGCGGCGGTGGCACCGCCAGCGGTCCGCTCAGCTTTATGAAGGGATTCGACGCCTTCGCCGGCGTCATCAAGTCGGGCGGCAAGACCCGCCGCGCCGCCAAGATGGTCATCCTCAACATCGACCATCCCGACATCGTCGACTTCATCGAGTGCAAATCTAAAGAAGAGGCCAAGGCCCACTCTCTGGTTGCAGCCGGATACGACGGCTCTTCGCCCGACTCGGAAGCCTATTCTTCTATCTTCTTTCAAAACGCCAACAACTCAGTGCGCGTGACCGACGACTTCATGTACGCCGTCCTCCGCGACACTGATTTCTCCACCCGCGCCATCCGCGATGGCCGGCCGATGCAGACCTTCAAAGCCAAGGGTCTGCTGTACCAGATTTCCGACGCCACCTGGCGCTGCGGCGATCCCGGCATGCAGTACGACACCACGGTCAATCGCTGGAATACTTCGAAGAACACGGCCCGCATCAACGCGTCGAATCCATGCTCCGAGTACATGTTCCTCGACGACTCGGCCTGCAACCTGGCCAGCCTGAATCTGCTGAAGTTCGCTCCCAACGGGACGTTCGACGTGGAAGCCTATCGCCACGCCGTCGATGTGCTGATCACCGCGCAGGAAATCATCGTGGACAACGCCGGTTATCCCACCGAGGTCATCGGCAAGAACTCGCATGACTATCGTCCTCTGGGACTCGGCTACGCCAACCTCGGCGCCTTGCTGATGGCCGCTGGTCTGCCTTACGACTCCGATGCGGGCCGCGACTACGCCGCTTGCGTTACCGCCATCATGTGCGGTGAAGCGTATCTGCAATCCTCAAGAATTGCCGAAACGTGCCCCCCACTCGTGCCCGCCACCGAAGCCACGAAAAAAGGCCTCGCCGACACCAACCTCGGGGAAAACGTTATGCCCGGCGGAGCTTGCCCCGGCTGGTACATCAACCGCGAGCCTTTCCTCGATGTCATCCGTATGCACCGCGCATCGGTCAACAACATCAACAAGACTAACGTCCCCGCGCCGCTCTACGAAGCCAGTAAAGCCTGCTGGGACGAAGCCCTCGCCCATGGCGAGCGCTTCGGCTTCCGCAACTCCCAAGTCACGGTACTGGCTCCTACAGGCACAATTGGGTTCATGATGGATTGTGATACGACGGGGATTGAGCCGGATTTGGCGCTGGTGAAATACAAGAAGCTGGTGGGCGGAGGCATGATCAAGATCGTGAACCAGACTGTGCCCACGGCACTGTTCAAGTTGGGCTACGACCACGATCAGGCAGACCAGATCGTCAGCTACATTGATGCGACGGGAACGATTGAAGGAGCTCCGCATATTAAAGATGAACATCTGGCGGTATTTGATTGCTCTTTCAAGCCGGCGAAGGGCACGCGGTCCATCGCCTACATGGGCCATCTTAAGATGATGGCGTCGGCGCAACCTTTCATCTCCGGCGCCATCTCTAAGACGGTCAATCTGCCGGAGAACGCCACCGTGGAAGACATCATGGAGGCTTATCTCCAGGCATGGAAGCTGGGACTGAAAGCCGTGGCTATCTATCGTGATGGATGCAAGAAGTCGCAACCCCTGAGCGCGGCGGGAACGAAGACTGCGACTTCGTCCAAGTCCGATGTAGGCGCGGGCGTCTCGCCCGTGCAGCAAGAAGACGACAATCCCAACGGTCCGCCGCGCGCAGTGCGGCACCGTCTGCAGGAAGAGCGCGCCTCCATCACACATAAATTCAACGTGGGCGGACACGAAGGCTACATCACGGTCGGCCTCTATCCCGACCAAAGCCCGGGCGAACTTTTTATCAAGATGGCGAAAGAGGGATCCACGGTCAGCGGCCTGATGGACAGCTTCGCCCTCGCGGTCTCCATTTCGCTGCAACACGGGGTGCCGTTGAAGTTGTTGTGCGAGAAGTTCGCTCACACTCGCTTCGAGCCCAGCGGCTGGACCAACAATCCGGACATCGGCTTCGCCAAGTCGATCATGGACTACATTTTCCGCTGGTTGCAGGTGCGCTTTCTCACCGGCCAGCAACAGATGCTGTTCGAGAACCTCCGGCTGAAGCCGTCGGGTGTCGGACCTCAGGCGGAGGGCGTTGGAGAACTGAACGGGGCTTCTCATGAGCCTCGGAGTCCGGGTGCCGGTGGATCGGTTCATGCAGCCGATGCCCTCGCCGGAATCGTCGACCTGGGAGATGCCCCGACTTGCAGCTTCTGCGGCAGCATCATGACGCGCAATGGGAGTTGTTACCGTTGCATGAGCTGCGGCAGTACGAGCGGGTGCTCGTAGTTTTTTGGGATGCCCCATTTTATATCGTTGTCATCCTGAGCGAGACGCTTTTGTTCCTGTCGAGTGAAGGACCTGGGCGCGCCGCGTGATGCCTCGCGTTCTTTGCGAGGCAATAATCACGCGTTTGGCGCGCTTCCAAATTGGCCACATCTGCGAGGCCTTTGACTTACACATCCTCATGTGTGACAATCTACACATGGCGACCAATCTGGCTTTAGATGACCGGCTGATCGAGGAAGCGCGGCGGGCGGGCAAACACAAGACCAAGAAAGATGCCGTGACCGCAGCCCTGGACGAGTACATCAAGCGGCACAAGCAACTGCGCATTCTGGATGCATTTGGCGCCTTTGAGTTTGATCCGGGCTACGACTATAAAGCGGAACGGCGGGGCAAGAGTAAGCCGCGCTCATGATCGTACTGATCGATACGCCGGTATGGTCGCTGGCTCTGCGGCGCAAGCCCGGGGTCTTGAATGCCCGCGAGCGAGCGCTGACGGCGGCTCTGGAGGAGCTAATTCGCGACGGGCGGGCGCAGATCATGGGAGCCATCCGGCAGGAGTTGCTCTCGGGAATCCGTGAAGAGGAGCGCTTTCGCAAGCTGCGCGATTACTTGCGCGCTTTTGATGAGCCGGAACTGAAAGCGCCTGACTATGAAGAAGCGGCACACATGCACAATCAGTGCCGCAACCGGGGAATTGCGGGATCGGCGATTGATTTTTTGATCTGCGCGGTAGCACAGCGCCGAGGATGGCAGGTGTTTACCACTGATCGCGATTTTGAGCGGTATGGAAGAGTGCTTGGGCTGAAGCTATATGCCACGGTTTGAAGGTGTGGGGCGGGTTGGGTGACGCGCCAACCTGCAGCTTCTGCGGTAAGCATCATGACGCGGAATGGAAGCTGCTACCGCTGCATGAGCTGCGGCAGCTGGGTGCAGCTAAGTGGGTGTAGGGCGGACGCCCTCGTCCGCCGCTTCCCAAATATAGGAGTTGATACCGTTGCACGGCAGCAGAACCGGCTATAGCTGAGCCTTGGGTAGGAGGGTGAACTTCGGTTTCCGCCGTTGTCACGTAATTTTCGGGCACAGGCCCATAATGAAACCAACCTGAACCTTGGCACCAAACTTCCCGTCCTGCTATAGGGTGGAGAAGACGATAACGCACATAAGTAGGCCGCGATGTCGGCATCAACGAGAACCCTCAGTGATGAAATCCGCTCTTGATCCAAAGATTACCCAGCCAGGTCTGCGCAGGCAGAGGCCGATCGATGTCGTGGAAGCGGAAAGATCGGACTTGCAGCACTGGCGCTTGGAGAAGAGCATCGTCGAGTTATGTATCGCGAACCAATACGAGCCTCTCACCAATCGGCATATAGATATTCTGTGCAACATTGGACATACATCGGTGGTTTTCGAAGTTAAGGCATGTCCGCCTTATGACATTGCAGGACCGTTGAGGCGTGCTGTGATTCAGCTGCTTGAATATAGATATCTCTACCGCGATAGCCTCAAGCCGACAGTAAAGCTTTGTATCGTTAGCGATCGAAGGCCCAGGGGCGGGTATGAATGGCTCATTGGATAATTAGAGCATCTTGGCATCGGCCTCAGCTGGCGGAATGACGGCGATGATGACCTGAATTGTACTGAGTCCGCTAAGGAGTCGTTGGGCGGCTTATTTCCCGAGATAAAAGCCTGGGAGCCTCGGCTGATCATTTGGAAGTAGTGATTTAAAAATCGTCGTCGCGAAATCTTTAACCGGGTAAAAGGTAGTGTCCCTTCCCCGAGAACCTAATCAGGCCTAATTCCCGTAGAACCTGCAGCTGTTGCCGTATTTTGGGACGCACGTTTTCGTTTTTGGGGTGAAGGGTCTTCAGCTCTGATTCGAACTCATATATATCCTGAAGTGAGAAGTTGCGCTTACCGAGGCGCCAAATTGCCCTAAGTACATCGAGTGTCCAACCGCGCAACGAGGGCGGCAACTCGGCTAACTGCTTCGCACGAGAGAATTCGTTCCGAACGGTCTCTTTATGGATCGGTACACCGGCCGAAATCATCACGATTTTCCCGTCGGCGGTATTTCGCCGACGAGAATGTTACAGCCAATCCATCCAGCACGGCGAGCGTCCGGACCGAGCGGATTCCGCTTCTCAATGATGCTCTTGGAGAACAACATTCGTGGGACCAGCAGCAGGTTCTGAATCAACCACGTGCTGGAATACTGAAGGAGAAGCAGGTGAGGTGTCCTGTCCGCGCGGATCGCGCGAAGCATCGCCTCATATCCTGCGTCCACAACTTTTCGTGGGTTCCAATTTCTCAGGCTCTTCAACTGAAAAGGCTGCTGACATTTCGCACACTGAAAGTCGACAGCAGGGTTGTTCGGCTTTGATCCAGTCAAGCGATCTGAATCACAGGCGGGACAATAGAGTTCGCGCGAGCACCAGTCCTCGCTGAGCACGCGCGCGATCTGAGGTCCGGCCTTGTATTTGGAAGCGAGATCGATTCTGCACTGGAGGTTCATCCGGCTGGTCAATTTATAGGGTCAATCAGGTTGTCTCGCGTGACGATCCCGTTGTCGATAATCAGGTATCGCGCCCTTGCGGTGGCGTACAGATCAGGATCAAACTCTGCACGGAGTTGAGACTCGGGGATGTCACGGGTAATCGACGCGAGAAGCTCGTAATATTTTTCGGCGCGTATGTACTTGCTCAGCGAGCCGACGTGTTGGGGCAGCGGGTCAGGCATTATCGATAGACAAGCGCGGGGAAAGTATATCGGAAAACATGATGCGCACTGGCCGGGTGCCCCATGTCTCACCGGGGTTGTGAGACGTGGGAGGTTTCGATCTTACCGTTGTCTCGAGTAATCCTCCCTCAGGGGCTAAAGCCCTAGTCATTGCAGGACGGTCACCGCAGCGCTAAAGCGCTGCGCCACCCAAAAGCGCGCCGCCCAAAACACAGCCACCCAAAACATGATTCGCTTTGCTCGACCCTCGCGGTGCTCAGGGTCAGGATGATATGGGGAGTCATGATTCCCATGTCTCGCAACTGCGGCGAGACATTGGGCACCCCGCGAAAATCCCCGAATTACAAGTTAGTGGCGATGGAGAAAGAAGTACATCAGCGCGGCGACGATCAGCAATGCCAGCAAGAAGCGAAAGATGGCGCCGCTACTGTCGCGCCCTGGAGTGATGGGCGAGGCGTCGAGTGGGGTGAATTGTGGGACGTCTGTATTTTCATCCGGCGCCGGGGCCGACAGGCCGGTTCGAGTGATGCCGACACTCACTTTCCGGTTCACCACTACGTCCACGCCTCCGGCGTTGAGCTTGCTGGTGAGCTGCTGAGACAGTTCGGGCGGAAGCTTCTGCATGAACATGGATATCAGCTTTGACTCGATGGCGCTTTCCACTTTTTCCCGCGTAGAACCTTCGATCGGCTCATGCGCCGGGTCGCCGTGGTGAACGATGTAACCGCCGCCGGGCTTGGCCTCGACGTGGTAGGAGAGCTTGACTTCCTTGTTGGCGTTATCCAGAGGGAGTTTGAGGCCGGGGAATTGGGCGGCGAGGTCGGCGCTGATGCTGGCCTGGATTTTCTGGTCAATCTCCTCACGGGTGGCGCCTTCAATCGGGGGAGCGTTGGGATCTTTCGAGCGGGCAATGAATCCGCCTTCGGGCTTGGGCTCGATGCTATACAGAAGTTTGCTGAAGAAGGTGTGCTTGATTTCCAAGGGGCTGAACGATTGTACCGCGAGTTCCGGTCCCACCCCTTCGACTTCGCGGGATCATTCGCACAGCGAATGATCCTGCTGCGCTCGAGATGACACGGGGAAGTGTGGCTGAGATAGAGGAGGATTCCCATGTCTCGCAACTGCGGCGAGACATGGGGCACCTGGCAAGACGCCTAGCGGCTGGCCATAGCGGGCTCGCGATGACCTGACTTCAGGCTCTCGAAGCGTTTATTGATTTCTTCCCAGTTCACCACGTTCCACCACGCCGCCAGATATTCCGGGCGACGGTTGTTGTATTTGAGATAGTAGGCGTGCTCCCAGACGTCATTGCCCATGATTGGGAACAGGCCTTGAGAGATGGGATTGTCCTGGTTGGGCGTGCTGAGGACCTGCAACTCGCCATTGGCTTTGGCCGCCAGCCAGGCCCAGCCGCTGCCAAACTGCTTGGCGCCAGCGTCATTGAATTTGGTCTGAAAGTCTTTGAAGCTGCCAAAGGTTTTCTTGATGGCCTCGGCGATGGCACCACTGGGGTCGCCGCCACCCTTGGGCTTCATGATTTTCCAATACATGCTGTGATTCACGTGTCCGCCGCCGTTATTGCGGACGGTGGCGCGGATGTCTTCCGGGATCGCGTTCAAGTCACGCAGCAGTTCTTCGGGACTCTTGGATTGCAGGTTGGGATGTTTCTCCAGCGCAGCATTCAGATTCTTTACGTAGGTCCCGTGATGCATGTCGTGATGCAACTTCATGGTTTGGGTATCGATGACGGGTTCGAGTGCGGAATAGTCATACGGCAGGGGGGGTAGTTCATGCGCCATAACGTTTCCTCCACGGGTTTGAGATGTCAGTATTCGCTTAAGGGATTCATACCAATACTATTATTCAGCAGGCGCGGCGGTTTGGCTAGCTGCTGGCCCGAGCCAATTGCTCGTACTCGGTTCCGGCGTTGTTCGCCAGCAGAACCCAGAGCGTGTAGATGCCGAGCGCGGTCCCGACCGGTGGATGAAATAAAGATAGAATGCCCAGGATTACAGCGGCGATGCGCGCCCAGCGTTGGCGTTGCATGAGTCCCCAACCGACGCAGATTTGGCCGGCCGCGAGCAGGAAAAGCATGGCGGCGATGATAGACAACAGCGGCGGCCCCAGGACTCGCGCCACCTCCTCCGTGCCTGGGATCACAACGTGGGCAACGCTTGCCATCATCAGCAAAGCGAACGACGGGATCAGGAAGAGAGCACCGACCACAATCCAAAGAATGCCGAGGGTGCGCAAATGGCGCTCCAACCGGCCCTGACTGGAGACAGCGAGTGGTTGCGTCGGCCTTCCTACCGGCGTGCCGCACTTCGGACAGACGTTGTCAGGCTGTAGCTCCGTCCGACACTGGTTGCAGAACATTTCACACCTCGGCGACTGCGTAGATCATTTTAGATTACGGCTGCGGATGTCGAAAAGTTCCGGCCGGGCGGTCTTGCCGGTGTGCACGCGAGATCCCTCGCTCCGCCTGAAAAACGGCTCCACTCGAGATGACGCCGAGCCGGTGGGAATGAGCTCGGGATGACGCCGGTATGAATGAAGTCAGCTTTCGCGGGCGAGGGCGCCCGCGCCACATGTTGCTTTTGCTGGTACAACGTGTTCCTCACCGTTGAGCGTCTAACCTGGGTCGACAACAATCAAGCCACATGGGATTCTGTGAGTCATCCTCAAGCGCTGCTCAACGTGTTCGTGCCCTGGCGCTGATCGTCCTCAGTACCATACTGAGTTCAGCCGCGATGGCGGCAGCCAACGCGGACGCGGCGCCGCCGCAGATAACTCAAGCGGTTGCTCCAGAACAAACTTCCATCAGCGTGGCGCCAGTGCCGGCAACGACAGGAGGTCCCGGACTGTTCACTGTAGAGACGGCAGAGACTTTGCCGAAAGGGGTATTCACAGCTTCCGCCTATCTGAACAAGTTCTCCCGTGCCCCCGGCAGTGTCACCATACTAAGTGCCGGATTCAACCTGGCCGCCGGACTTACGAAAAAGATTACTGTGTTTGCGGAATTCGAGCCGTACCGGTACTTAAATATTGGCAAGCCCTCGCAGCTCAGCTTACGGCAGCCGGCGGGCTGTCCTCACGACGTTTTTAAAGCGCCGATTTACTGCGGTCTTAATCCCGGTCCTCTGCACAATTCATGGAAAGGACCGGCCGCCGGTTACGTGCAAGATTATCCCTTCGCCGCCTTCAACAATTCCGATTGGGGCCCGGTGACGCTGGGATTCAAAGTTAACTTCTGGTCGGAGACTCGGGGCGATCCGGTGAGCGTATCCTTGCATACAAGTTTCATCATCCCGACCAACAGCTCCAGGGCAGAACTCGCAAAGTCCGGCGCGCAAAGCGGCGCGCTCAATTATTCTTTCAGCTTGGGACTGAGCAAGAGCTTCCGCCACGGAATCGTAGCGGCGAACAACGTCACCTACGTGGTCACCCGCAATCCACAATCCCATGGTCAGACCCTGCTGACCCCCGGGGACGAGATGATCTTCGGCCAGGGTTTTATTTTCTTCGCTCAGCACCGGCTGCAGTTGCTCACGGAATTCACCACCGCATTCACTCAAGAAGGCCACGCATTTGGCGTGATTGGCATCGACACCGAAAATACTTCAGTCGGCCCCAGCACGCCCGTAGACGGCGTTTGGGGCGTGCGCTGGTATTGGCGAAAGAGTGCGGCGCTCGATGTGGGGTATCGCTACATGCTCAACCTGCATCAGGTGCAAGATCGTAACGGTTTTGTCTTTAAGATCAGCAAATCGTTCCGATGGTCAAAGCCGAAATGAAGAAACTCCTTGGTCCTCCGCTCTAAAGTTGGGCACATCTGATCCCGACTTTCGTTAATTTGGTTACCTCCAGATAGTCTCCTCTTCCATCTAAGCTTGAGGTTCCGCGGACGCCTGATTATGAAACGCTGGTTTGTTATCGTGTTCTTGCTTTTTTCGTCCGCAGCCATCGTCCTTTCTCACCGTTGCTCATTCGCTCAGCAAGAGGAGCCGGAAGTCGAGCGCAAGGTGGTGAGCAAAGTGGCGCCGATTTATCCCGATTTAGCCCGCAAAACCAATATCCATGGGGCCGTCAAGCTGGGAGTCGTAATTGGGCCCGATGGTAGAGTGGAGTCCGCAAGAGTGATTGGTGGGAATCCTGTGCTCATACAGGCTGCGGTTAACGCGGTTCGCAAGTGGAGATACGAAGCAGGTCCACAGCGGAGCACAGAAGTGGTCGAACTGAAGTTTGGTGATCGCTGAATGCCCGCACTCTTCCACTGGGTTACTCGAACCCGACGCATTTCGTCGAAAAGTAATATTTCGGGAATCCGACCGAACAAGCCAAGTTGGCGAGAATTGTGCTTTTGAACTGTCCTATCTACAGAATGCCCTTCGACCTGATCTTCGAAAGGGCCACAAAGCAAGAATGGTCGGGGCGATAGGATTTGAACCTACGACCCCCTGCGCCCAAGTAATGGCCGCACGACGAATCAACGACTTGCACGGAGCGCTACAAATTGCGACCGAGTGTCACAGATGCCTTGTTCAGCAGGACTTTCCAGCGATTCCGCGACACTCCGTCGCACTCGGTAGGGTTTGGTGGTGGGCACAAAACTGGGCACAGTCGAATCGGGATCCGCGCGGAGACGTTTTCTGGGATGGCAGGGTTACGACACAAACTACGACACAAAGACTCCGGCCGCCCTCAGGGTCCCCGCTGAGTTGTCCAGCGGGAGGTCACCCCAGGGACGGGGACGTACTTGCCTCGTCGTCCACCCACAAAAAAATAAATAAAATTTCGCCTGTAATTCACTCGCCTCTGACGCTGCAGCGTGATCGCAGCCATACTTGTCCCACGAGGTTTCACTGCAGCTTCTCGTACTCCGCCTTGGTTCGCGTTGCCGCACAACAAGCAGTGCAAGCACTTTGCGGCGCTGAGTACGCGATCGAAGAGTCAGCTGCAACCCTTCTTGAAATCTTCGTTGGTCTAATGATTTTTGGTATTGCCGGATAGCTGAATCGCCGTCTGGCAATTGTGCGCTGCGGTCAGCACTTCATCAAACTTCCGGTCGCTATGCAGATTTCTGACCAGCGGGTCTGAGAGGAGGTTGGAATAGGAGCAGTAATTCTGTTGGATGGCCATCCCTAACATGTGGAACGCGGCGTCTTTCTTACCGCAGTACGCCAGAAGAGATCCCTGGTGGTACCACTCCTCGGGGTCGGCCTCGGCGAGGGTTGACGCCTCGGTCTGCTGGACGATTTTGTCGATGTTGGCTGGTGGCTGCGGTTGGAGACAGGCCTCCATGAGATCGCGGTGGTAACGAGGATTGGAAGACATCCGCTTCACCGCTTCCCGTGCTTCGTTGACCTTACCCTCGCGCAGAAGCAGATGGGGTGTGACCCAAGCTGCCCATTCCGAACCTGTGTCAAGCCGCAGGAAATCTCGTGCTCGTTCCGTTCGGCCCAGTTGCATGAATGCCCAGGCACATGAGCGGAGCTGATAGTTAGCCGGGTTGAGCGCAAAGGCGTTGTCGCATTCGCGCGCAGAATCCTCCAACATTCCGGCGTAACGAAAAACGTAGCTCAAGGTGAAGTGTGCCAGAGCGCTGTCCGGGCGGCGCTTGACCAGAGCCGTAGCTTCCTCGTAGGCCTTGCCCAGCTCGCCACGCTCCACGCGGTTGGTGATCAGTTGGCTAGCCGCAATTATGCGATTGGGATCGAGACCTAACGCACGCTCACAAGAAGTGTTGGAGTGTTGGAACATCTCCTCTCCGCCATCAGAAAACGTCGCATCGTAGTAGTACCGCAGCCCGAGTTGTTCCCAAGCCGGCGCGTACTCCGGATCTGTTTTTACTACGTGTTCCAGCACTGCGATCGCGTCCTTGTTGGGGGCCGGGTCATGGGGCAGAGCGAGACTGTGCAGATAAAGGTCGTAGGCCTCCTGGTTTTTCGGCTTCGTGCCGGTGTCGATAAAACCACTGCTTGCCCCCAGAATCGGCAGCAGCCCTTGGCGGGCCTGCGTCGCGAGCTTCTCCTGCATAGCAATGAGGTCCTGGCTCGACACGTTGAAGTTGGTTTGCCAGAGTAGCCTGTCGCTGCTTACATCCGTAGCTTCCAGCGTGATCAGCAGGCGCTCGCCTTGCTTCAAGAAGTGCCCGGTCAGAATATTGGCCACGCGCAGTTCGCGGCCCACCTGTTGCGGGTCGAGGTCGGCACTGACGTATTTTCGGGTGACAGAAGAGGGGCGTATGTCGAGGCCGCGCGAATAGGTCAGCACATTGACGATTTCGTCGGCGAGAGCGAAACGCAGATAGTCCACGCTGAAATCGCCATCGATGTTCTGCAGCGGGAGCACGGCAATTGTGTTCTTGGCTCCTCCGCCCGCGCTGCTCCGGTGTTTGAACCACCACGCGCCAAACGCAGCCAGCACCGTAATCAGTAGCACGGTCACTCCCAACAGGAGATAGGTTTGTTGCTTGCCGCTGCGCTGGAAATTGTGGATGACGACGTGCAACGGCGTGCTGCGCGTTCCCGTCCGGCTAAACCCCGATTCCGTCTCTTTCTTTAGTTGTTGCAGATCTGCCTTGATCAATGTTGCGGTCTGATAGCGCTGGACGCGATCCTTCTCCATCGCCTTGCCGATGATGCCTTCCAGTTCGGTGGGCAAAGCGGGATTCAGAGAGAGAGGCGACGGGGGTTTTTGGTGCAGCACCGCGTCCAGAGTGGTAACCACATTCGTCCCCGTAAATGGCTTCTGCCCCGTGGCCATTTCGTAGAGCACGACGCCGAAGGAGAACAGATCGCTTCGCGAGTCGAGCTCCTCGCGGCGCGCCTGCTCCGGAGACATGTAAACCGCCGTCCCGGCGGGAATAGCGCCAACCGCAGTTTGCGAATCTTCACTGGAAGTGTCTTCGCCGGTCGCCAGCCTTTGATCCCGTAGCAGTTTTGCCAGGCCAAAGTCGAGCACTTTGATCTTTCCGCCGGTGGTAATAAAGATGTTCGCCGGCTTTATATCGCGATGAATGATTCCCTTCGAGTGTGCCGCGTCCAGCGCATCTGTGATCTGGATGCCTAGATCGAGCACCGTTTCGATCTCCAGGGGCTTGCCACTGATCCGATACCGGAGTGTTTGCCCCTCCAGCAGTTCCATGGCGATGAAGGTTCGTCCATCGGACTCGTCGATTTCATGGATCGTACAGATGTTCGGGTGGTTGAGGGAGGATGCAGCTTTGGCTTCCCGCTGGAAGCGGCTAAGGGATTGTGCGTCGTTGGCGAGTTCGTCGGGAAGGAACTTCAGAGCGACGTGACGACCGAGCTTGAGGTCTTCCGCCTCGTACACAACGCCCATACCCCCGCCCCCGATCTTGCGGAGGATGCGGTAATGGGAAACCGTCTGACCCACGGGTTGGGAGGGCGTGGACACTTGCGGGGAATGTTAGGTCGGACAGCAAAGAAAGGTCAACCGCAACGCCCAAGGCTGAGAAGAGGCTATTGCAGCTTCGCGTACTCCGCCTTGGCTTCTTTCAGGATGGGGATGTCGGGGTCGGCGTCTTTCCAGAGGGCGAGGAAATTTTTGTAGGCGGCGAGCGCCCGGACGCGGGCGGCATCGGCATCTGCTCCCTGCGAGGTTCTCGACTGCAAGGCGTTGGCCCGTGCCACTCCTAGATGCGCTAATGCTCCCGTCCAGCAGTTCCAGACGATCCCGCTGTGATCGAGAATCTTTTGAAACTCAGCAGCAGCGTTGCGCTGACCCGCTGCTAGGTAGGCCTGGCCACGAAGGTATGTTGGATAGAGACAGGAACCGGATGCATTAGCGGCAAACGTGATTGCTCCATATTCAAGAGGTGGGATCGCAACCGCTAGTGTTTTTGACGCCGAAACCGGATTCTTGTGATTGAGTTCCAATTGCGCCTGAATGGCTGGCAACCAAAGGGACTGCACCTGCGTGTCCAATGGAAAGCGTTTCCTCAAATCCTGAGCCAAGGAATCCGCTCTCGTTGCATCGCCTGCCGACGCGAACGCGAGGGCCGCTTCGACCTCGACCCCCTGACTCGCCGGAGCGAGTTTCAAAGCTCCTGCAGCCGATCGCCGGGCTTCTGCGACAACACCGTAGGCGGCATCGCGCTGGGCCGCCGCCGCTTGCCATATCGCCCCGGTTTCTCTTCGATCAACCTGGATCGCGGAGTCCACAGCCCGCCTGGTCAGCTCTCGCGCCTTGCTCAGATGACCGGCAAATGCCTCGCTGTCGGAAGCGAGTGCCAGCCCAAAGTTCTCGTATTCCCGTCTGCCCGCAAACCACTTTTCCTGTTCGGCCATCGCGTTGGAATCTGCGGAGAGGAACGCAAGAGCATAGAGGGCTGCGGGAAATATGTAGTTATCTGGTTTTCGTGGCTGTGCTTCGTGGATGATCTGCCGCGCTTCATCGAAATGCTGTAGAGCTAGAAGGTACCCTGTGAGGTTCTCGTGCAAGGTCACCTGCTCCGGTTCAATCCGTACGCCTTGCTTCGTGACCTCTGCCGCCTTTTCATACTGCCCCTGTTCGGCGAAGACTATACCCAGATTGTTATACGCCGCGATGTCCCGCGGATAGTTGGCGATCTCCTCCTGATATGCCCCGGCTGCTTTGTCGAGTTCCCCACTGACAGACGAATAGTAGCTCGCGGTGATTCTCAGCCGTTCCCGAATACTGGCACGTTCCCGCAGTTGGAAAGCTTTGGCCAGGTACTCGCCAGCCCTCGCTGGTTCGGCGAGGTTGTAGTAGTGGATGCCCACCGCCTCGTAAGCCATCGCAAAATTGGGATCGAGCTCGATGGCACGCTGACCGTACGGAAGGGATTGGGCTGCGCCGTTCTCGCGAGCCGTTTTTTGTGCAAGGGTGTATGCCTTCAGAGCTTCGAGAGACGACGTGGTGGCCTGTTCGAGTGGGACGTCAAACCTCTGCACTGTCGCCAGTGACTCGCCCAGTTCGCTGCGAAGCTTGGTTGCTGCCTCGCCCAGCGCGTCCAGCACTTTCTCCTTGGACGCTGCCGTCACCTGTTGCTCGGCTAGCGTGTCTCCCTTCTGGCAGCCCACCGCCTTCAATTCCAGCACATATTTACTGCCCAGACTGCCAATCGCTCCGGCAAGGTAGGCCCTGCTGCCCGCCCGCAGGCAAAGCTCGCGGGCTATATCGGGCGTGAGTTTCGCGTCGGCCGGACGGGCCATCAGTTTCACCGCCTTCGCAACTTCACTGTCGGAGAGCACATTCAGGAACGGCGATTGCCGCAGCGAAACCCCGAGCGCCGTTTTCAGGGTGTCGTCAAAGACTGCGTCGCCTGTGCTGTTCTCGAAATCGGCAAGCACAAGGGTGTCCTTCTCGGTGAGCGGCTTCACTTGATAGGAACGGTAGTAAATCCCGGCTGAGATGAGCACTACCACCAGCGCCGCCAGTGAAACAACAATCTTCCGGAGTTCGTTCTTCTGGGCCTTGGGTGCGGCAATCTCGACCCCACCCGACGATGCATAGGCTGTAGACGTGGAAACCGAGCCCGATACTGGAGGCGCTTGTGGCATCGTTGCTCGGAGACCACTCTCCTGCGCGACCACTACCGCGCCTGAACTTGCTGTCGCCATGCGCCCGCTCTCCGTATCGCGCTTCAGCCGTTGCAGGTCGGCTCGCATCTCCGAAGCGTGCTGGTATCGGAGGGAGCGATCTTTCTCGAGAGCTTTAGCCATGATCCCGACGAGCTGAGGAGATACTTGAGGGTTCCATTGACTGGGCAGTTCAGGGTGCTCGTGAAGGATGGCTCCATAGGTCGCTCCCTCCGTGTCTCGATCGAAGGGTAGGCGGCCGCTTGCCATCTCATAGAGTGTCACGCCGAAAGAAAACAGGTCGGTACGCTCGTCGAGAGGCTTTCCCGCAACCTGTTCAGGCGACATATAGTTCACCGTGCCCAAAGCAGTGTTTTTAGTCGTGAGATCTTTCAACGTGATCGTGGGATCCTCGGAGCTTGAGCTCGATTCTCGCCTTGTGCCCGGATCCGTCCGCTTCGCCAGCCCGAAGTCGAGAATTTTGGCGTGTCCGCGTTTGGTAATGAAGATATTCGCGGGCTTTATATCCCGATGAATGATGCCCGCCGAGTGCGCCGCATCCAGGGCGTCGGCGATCTCAATCGAAAGCGACAGGAGCAGATCGGTTTCCAGGGGACGTCCTGCGATCCGGAGCTTCAGCATCACGCCATCCAGAAACTCCATGGCAATGAACGCTTTGCCGCTTTCCTCGCCGATGTCATGAATCGTGCAGATGTTGGGGTGGTTGAGGGCCGACGCAGCTTTGGCCTCACGCCGAAATCGCTCCAAAGCTTGGCGGTCTTGAGCTACGTCTTCGGGTAGGAATTTGAGAGCGACGAAGCGGTCGAGGCGCGTGTCCTCGGCCTTGTACACAACACCCATCCCGCCTCCACCCAACTTCTCCACGATGCGGTAGTGCGAGATGGTTTGGCCGATCACTTGGAGGGGTCTGTCCGTGGCGCGATCATGTTATGGGCCCTGCTGCAGCAAGTCAATGAGCTGTGCTCGACTCCACGCACGGTTCTGCACAACCCGGAAATCCTGTTTGAAAGCTCTCGCGGTCCGTCCAAGTATCTGAAAGCCACCTTTCTCGGTGCCTTGACAGTCACTTTAATCTCTGTTGTTCGATCCATTTGTCGGTGCGGGCATCGAGCAGATCGAGAGGGAGAGTTCCGCCGTCGAGCATCTCATCGTGAAACCTACGGATGTCAAACTTGGGCCCCAATTCCTTTTGGGCGCGTTCGCGGAGTTCGCGGATCTTGAGCTGGCCGAGCTTGTAGCTGAGGGCCTGTGCAGGCCAAGCGATGTAGCGGTCGGTCTCGGACTGAATGGTCGGCTCGTCCACAGCACCCGACTTGCGGAAGAACTCTACAACTTGATCTCGTGTCCATCCTTTCGAATGGATTC
>JABCYV010000061.1 GCA_013290025.1 Acidobacteriota bacterium | reverse complement strand
GATTTTGCCGCAGCACTAGAAACTTTCACCACCGAGAGTGAAGAAGCCGTCAGCGAGGACAATGTCCTCAAAGGCACAGTGCTGAAGCTGACTCCTACTCACGTCGTGGTCGACATCGGCGCTAAGTCTGAGGGCATGCTGCCCCTGGCCGAGGTCCTGGACCACGATGGCAAGCCGAAATTCCAGCCCGGTGACGAAATCGACGTCATGCGGGATAAGGGTGAGACTGAAGAGGGTTACATCAACCTCTCGCATCAGAAAGCGCAGCGGCTGCGCGCCTGGGATGAAATCGAGAAGGCCTACAACGAGAAAAAGCCGATCAAGGCTCAGGTGGTCGAGCGCATCAAGGGCGGCCTGACGGTGGACGTTCTTGGCGCTCGCGCGTTCCTGCCGGGCTCTCAGGCTGATCTGCGTCCGGTGCGCAATCTGGAGGGAGTAAAAGGGCAGTGGCTGGATGTTGCCATCATCAAGCTGAACAAGAAACGCGGCAACATCGTGGTCTCGCGCAAGCAGGTGTTGGAGGAAGAGCAGAACGAAAAGAAGTCCAAGACCCTGGAGCATCTGGAAGAAGGTGGTGTGCTTACCGGCGTGGTCAAAAACCTGACCGAGTATGGCGCATTCGTGGATCTCGGCGGAATCGATGGACTACTGCACATCACGGATATGTCATGGGGTCGGCTGACTCATCCTCGTGATCTGGTCAACGTGGGCGATCAGATCCAGGTGAAGGTGCTGAAGTTTGACAAGGAGAAGCAGCGGGTGTCACTGGGCTTCAAGCAACTCACACCCGATCCGTGGCTGGATGCGTCCCACCGTTATCCGGTCGGAGCGCACGTCAGCGGACGCGTCATCAGCGTCACCGACTACGGCGCATTTGTGGAACTGGAGCAGGGCATCGAAGGGCTGGTGCACGTCAGCGAGATGACCTGGTCCAAACGCATGAAGCATCCCTCGAAGCTGGTCAATGTAGGCGACCAGGTAGATTGCGTTGTGCTCAACGTGAATCCGCAGGAGCGCCGCATCTCGCTCGGTATGCGGCAGCTCGCTACCAATCCTTGGGATGCTCTGCATGAGAAGTATCCGGTCGGCGCGCAGGTCGAAGGCCGGGTGCGTAACCTGACCGACTTCGGCGCTTTCATCGAGATCGAAGATGGCATCGATGGATTGGTGCACGTCAGCAATCTAAGCTGGACTAAGCGTGTAAAGCATCCATCCGAGATATTGAAGAAGGGCGACCGAGTGAAGGCGGTCGTATTGGCAATTGAGCCCGACAAGAGGCGCCTGTCGTTGGGCGTGAAGCAGCTTCAACCGGATATATGGGAGACTTTCTTCGAGCAACATCATGTTGGCGATGTGCTGCACGGCAAAGTGCTGCGCGTGGCCAGCTTCGGAGCGTTCGTCGAGATCGCTGACGGCATCGAAGGTCTCTGCCACAACTCCGAGGCGGTGGATGGCAATGGCCAGGCCCTGACCCTCGAACCTGGGCTTGAGCACGACTTCAAGATCATTAAGATGAATCCGGAAGAGAAGAAGGTCGGATTGAGCATCAAGGCGGTGGGCGAAGAGGCTTCGCGACACGAAGTGGAAGCCTACAAGCATCCGGTGTCCAGCTCTGGCGGCTCAACCATCGGCGAACTGGTGTCCTGGAAACGCGCCGGTAACGAGAATAACTGAAAAAGCGCAGCTGCGAGGTTGCCAGTTTTCATCTTGAGCGCAGCGCTACGGATCTGTTGCTCTCCGAAGACAGAATTTCACGCCCCGCCTCACTTGCCCGCGTCAATTTTCAGATTGATGTTCACGGTTTGCCGATTGTCAAATTGGCTGACGGTCTTGGTATCGCTCTTGCGCCCGTTGTACTGGGCATACACCTCATAGTCGACACTTAGCGACAGGGCTGGGAACCGGTAGATGCCGTCCGCGCCTACAATGTAGGTTTTCACTGCTCGAGTGCGAGTATTGGAGAGATATACGACGGAACTGGGCAGAGGGTTTTCCTGATGATCAATGACCTTCCCCGTCAGCAGACGACCGGTGTCGCCTTTGTCCTTTGAATACGCGGCGGAGGCGAAGCTTGCGGCGGCAGCGAGGACAATCATTAGCACCGCGAACCACTCAACCTGGTGCTTCTTCATGAGGTTCCTCCCGGAACCGCTCACTACGGCAGCGTGCCAGCCAATCACCATTTTAGATGCAATCCAGTGTCTAACCGCTCATCGTTCTCAAAGTGCACCTTGACCGCTTCGCCGGGCTGTAGCTTCTTGCCATCAGGGCACTTATATCCTTTCAGATCAGCCCAGACCAGGTAATCAGCCTTGCCCGGGGGCAACCGCTGCTCAAATTCGCCACGGTGATTGGAATACACCTCCCAGCGGGCCTTTTTGTCCTCAGGCCGGCGAATCTTCACCTTAACCCCGTACAACGGATGATCGTCAGGTCCCCAGACCGTCCCGAACAGGAGCGCGTAAGGTTTTTCTGCCTTAGCCTGCCCGGACCTGGGACTGCCGGCCACGGATAATCCGGGTAGAACGAATAAAGTGCATAGCAATACCCCGAGTGGGAGGAACCGAGAACTTCGGTAGAAAGTGCCGGAGTTAAACGTGAAGGAGCGAGGGTGGGAACCTGTCATCCGAGGCCTAGGAGTAGTCACCGTCTTCTGCTTCCGTCTCCTCTTCCTCGTCAATGATTTCTTCCTCTTCTACCGGCTTCAGTTCGATGGGATTGAGCGTGATCACCTCGAAGTCACTACCACACTCCGGGCAGGACACAATTTCGCCCTCATCGACATCATCTTCCTCAATATCGAGATTGAACTCACACTCGGGACAATAAACCATAATTCCCCCCGTTCTATAAGAGGCCCCCTGTTAATATTTAGTTTTTCCCGGGCCTGGGGTCAAGTGGTTCGGTCACGGAAATCTTTAGCTGCCGCCCCTCTTATCGGTTGACAAGCATGTTCGATTCCCGTATGCGCGCTGTGGTCGCCTTATTTGTAGCCGCCGTGTCCATTTTACTGGCACAACCGGCTCCGCAAGGGCACGCTTCCGCTGATGGCAAGCTGCCAATGGACCCGCGGATTGTTGCGGCTCTGCAACAGATTTCCAGGCAACGCATTCAGGCTAACATCGAGAAATTGGTGAGTTTCCAGACTCGGTCTACGCTTTCGGCACAGGACCCGGCTTCCATTGCCGCTGGCCGCGGCATCGGCGCCGCCCGGGAATGGATCAAGTCTGAATTTGAGCGCTACGCTCGCGACTGCGGCGGATGCCTGGAGGTGAAGACCGACAGTTTCACCGAAGCGCCCGCCGACCGCATTCCGAAGCCGACGGAAATTACCAATGTTTATGCGGCCTTGAAGGGTACCGATAGCGAAAGCGCCAAGCGCATTGTGCTGGTCACCGGCCATTACGATTCCCGCAACAGTGACAATTTCAATGGGATTGATGCCGCTCCCGGCGCGAATGACGACGGCAGCGGCACGGCGGTAAGCCTGGAGTGTGCCCGAGTCCTTAGCCAGCTCAAATTTCCCGCAACAATTATTTTTCTGACCGTGGCAGGCGAGGAGCAGGGTCTATACGGCAGCCAGCACTTCGCGCAAATGGCGAAGTCTGCGGAATGGAACATTGAAGCTGTGCTCAACAATGACATCGTTGGGGGAGATCGCAATCCACAACAGGATCCGAATGTGGTGCGCGTGTTCTCGGAAGGCGTGCCGGCCGCCGCCACGGACGCCGACTTGCGCCAGATCCGGAGCCTGGGCGGGGAGAGCGATTCTCCTTCTCGAGAGGTTGCGCGTTACATCTCCGAAGTCAGCCGTACCTACGACACCGGTGTTAAGCCGATGCTGCTTTTCCGCCTGGACCGATACTTGCGTGGCGGCGACCACTATTCCTTCAACCAGCGAGGCTACGCCGCAGTGCGATTCACGGAGTATCGCGAGGACTACAACCACCAGCACCAGAATGTGCGCAGCGCGAACGGCATTGAATACGGCGACTTGCCTAAGTTCGTGAATTACGACTATATAGCTGCGGTGGCCCGTTTGAACGCAGCTACGCTGGCCTCGCTGGCTTCGGCCTCAGCCCCTCCGGGCAAGGTCCGATTGCCGACCAAGGAGCTGGGAAACGATTCCACCTTGACTTGGGAATCTCCGCCGGGAGGGCGTGCGAACAGCTACGAGGTCCTGTGGCGTGCAACCACCAGCCCGGAATGGGAACACGTGGAAGCGGAAGGAAATGTTCTCCGAGCTACGGTTCCGCGTTCGAAAGATAATGTGATCTTCGCGGTACGGGCGGTCGATCAAGAAGGCGACAGAAGCTTGCCCGTGGTGCCTTTGCCGGAAAGGTGAGGCCCGAACTGTTAGGATAAGTAGACAGAAGCCACGTGACGGCTTGTGATATATGCCCAGAAACACCTCTTTCGATTTGGGACTGCCGCCCTTTCGGGGCGCTGTCCGGCAAATCATCCTCGCCAGCGTTGCGATTTACGTTGTCATCCTGCTGTTGATGGCGTTTGCGCAACCAACTGGTCAGGCGCTTGTTAACGTTGGCACTCTGGATCCGGCGCATATTCGGCAAGGCTGGCTGTGGCAGGTTGTCACGTATGCATTCATGTACGTGGATCCCTGGCAGTTCGTGCTTTCGCTGGTTGGAATCTACTTTCTGGGTACAGCGGTGGAGGAACGCGTTGGTTTCACGGCCTTCTATGGGCTTTTCTTCACTAGTGTCGTACTTTCGGGAATAGCCGGATTTCTGCTTTCGCTTACCGGGGTTATTGCGCAAGGACCGGCGTGGGGTTCAGGCGCCGCTGCCAATGCCATCTTGATGGTTTTTTATCTGTTCAATCGCGGCGCGCCGATCATGCTGTTTCCCATCCCGATCCAAATCCCGGTAAAGTGGATCGTTCTATTCTTCGCCGCCCTTGAAACGGCGTACCTGCTGCTCTACCATTTCGCACTCTTTTATTTCATCCTTCTACTCGGACTGGGCGCTGGATACGTCTGGTATTTGCTATTTTCATCCCGCCGAACTTCGCTTCGCCTCACGGAGCGGCTTTATGGCATACGCAACGACTACTATCGCTGGAAGCGGCGCCGGGCGGCGCGGAAGTTTGAGGTCTACATGCGCAAGCACAACCGCACCGTAGAATTCGACGAGCATGGCAACTACATCCCGCCGGAAGATACCGGGGCTGACAAGAAGAACGGCGGCTCTAAGTCCGGCTGGGTGAATTGAGTAGCTGGCCTAGGGCCAGCGAGGATGAAGGTTAAAGGGGAAGATGGGCGCCGTCTAGTAAATTACCAGCATCAGCTCCGGGTTAACCCGTTCGAACTCGCTACTGTTAGAATTTGCTCCCGTGATTTCCCGGTCGTACAACTACGTAGAATATTGCCGTGAAACCGCCGCCAACCTGAAGACCCTGCATGACCTGGCGTTGCGCGGCGAGGGCAAAGAGGAAATCACTGCCGCGATCTGCCAGCGCATCATTGAAGAGGTGGGTCTTAGACCGGATGACGATCTAGTCGAGATCGGTTGCGGCGACGGTACGCTGCTGCGTTTGGCCGCGAAGGTCGGTGTTCGCAGCGCGCTCGGCTTCCTGGCGACCGAGCAAGAAGTCGCGTTGGTGAGGGCCGCTGGGCTCAATGTGCAGCAGGCCTTCACCGACCGGCTGCCGGTTACGGATGCGAGCGCGTCGGTCGTCGTCTGTAACAACGTGCTGCTGATCGTCCCGCGAGAGAGAGTTCCACTGAGCTTGCGCGAAATGCATCGCGTCGCGAGGCCGGGAGCGCGCATTTTCGTCGGCGAGATTCCGTTTCTTCCCGGACCACCGCTCGAGCCGGAATTCGAGAACAGCTGGCAAACGTTGGCGTACCTCTATCGTAAATACGGTCTGCGGACCAGCCTTGGAATGGCTCGAAGGATGGCGTACTGGAAAGTGAGCGGCAAGCCCATGGTGATTCGCGATGGCAGTCAGATTTCGTTTCACGCCACCACTGATGAATTTCTCGCGCTGGCACGCGATGCGGGTCTCACTCCGGTGCGCCACTGGCGGCACGAGCATTGGGACACGCGGAATGACTTCTTGTTTACCAAGGCCGCGGTGTAAGAACGTTACCAACGATGCCGATGCTCGGCGCCAGGCAGCAGCGCGTAGCAATGGGAATATCGGAAGAAGTCATTCGAGAAAGCCGGGCGGGGCTCTACCCTTCAATCACCAATCCCAATTGGTTGATCCTGAGAAGACGGCGTGAGATTTTCACGCACTGGCTTCGCGACCTTCGAGTAAGTCCTCTGAGAGTGCTGGATGTGGGTGGCCGGCTTCAGCCCTATCGAAAGCTCTTAGCGGACGATGTCTGTTACATTGCTGTCGATATCAGAACAACACCACTAGTGGACGTGGTTGGACGTGGCGAGCAACTGCCATTTGCTTCGGCTACTTTTGACCTTGTGCTATGCACCCAAGTACTACAGTATGTGCCAGAACCCTCGCTGGTACTCTCAGAGATTAATCGAGTTCTCAGGCCTGAAGGCGCTCTAATCCTGAGTGTTCCAGCAGCCCACGTGCGGGATTCAGAGGAGGAGTGCTGGCGGTTTCTGCCTGCGGGTTTGCGCAAACTCCTTTCTTCCTTTACGTTGATTCAGGTCGTACCCGAAGGAAACAGCATCATGGGGTTCTTTCGCACTGTCAATGTATGCCTCGACATCTTCGCGCGATATCCGTCAGCCAGGTTCGTAGTTAGGTACACAATAGTGCCTTTGCTTAACCTGGCCGGCTTGTGCCTCGAACATCTCGCGAGGAGTGAGAATGACCAATTCGCGGTCAACTACAGCGTCATGGCGCGGAAGCCTCAAGGTGGTGGTTAGCAACCATCTATCGTGGACTGGTCCCCTCATATTGGAACGAAAGCCCGCTATGTTTCTCCGTGAGGTCGCGGCCGCAAAGACCGACCACACCCTAAACCCAACACCTGACGTTATAATTGCGCGTCACCATTCACCATGGCTCTGACTGCCGGGACCAAACTCGGGCCGTATGAAATTCAGTCTCCCTTGGGCGCCGGAGGCATGGGTGAGGTCTATCGCGCCCGCGATACGAGGCTCGACCGCACGGTTGCAATCAAGATTCTTCCGGCTGCATTCTCCGGTGACGCCGATCGCCTCGGTCGCTTCGAGCACGAAGCGCGCCTTTTAAGCACGGTCAACCACCCCAATCTTCTCGCAATCCACGATGTGGGGGCACAAGACGGCGTCCACTATCTGGTCTCAGAATTTCTCGAAGGACAAACTCTGCGGGAAAGGATGAATAGCAGCCCGTTATCCCAGCGGCGCGTGATCGAGTACGCACTGGAGATGGCCCAAGGACTGGCGGCGGCGCACGAGAAGGGAATTGTTCATCGCGATCTGAAGCCTGACAACATCTTCGTCACCAAAGACGGCCGGGTGAAAATCCTGGATTTCGGTTTGGCCAAGCAATCGTTCGCCTCGGAGATGGGGTCGGGCGAAAGCGCAACCATGACCGGTCCCACACCAACCACGCCCGGAACGGTGATGGGCACCGTGGGTTACATGTCACCCGAGCAAGTGCGAGGGCAGACGATCGACCACCGCTCCGACATTTTCAGCTTCGGCGCCATCCTGTACGAAATGGTTTCGCGCAAGCGGGCATTCAAGGGCGACTCCAGCGTGGAGACCATGAACGCCATTCTCAAGGACGACCCGCCGGAACTGAGCGAGACCGGCCTGCAGGTCTCTCCCGGCCTGGAACGGATCGTCCGCCATTGCCTGGAAAAAGAGCCCAGCTTGCGCTTCCAGTCGGCGCGCGATCTGGCTTTCGACGTGGAGAGCCTGTCTTCTCTCAGCAGTTCCGCGAAGGCGGTTGCGGTATCGCGATTGGCCAATATCGGACGCTTGCGGGCTTCGTTGCTGGCGGCGGTTCCGGTCCTGCTGCTGGCCACGGCCGCTGCATTCTGGGCCGGTCGAGCCACGGTGCCAGCTTCGAATCCGGTGTTCACTCGGCTGACTTTCCGGGGCGGGCACGTAGCTTCGGCACGATTCGCTCCCGATGGCCAGACCATTGTCTACAGCGCGGCGTTTGGCGAAGACCCGGTGCAGCTCTACACCACGCGGCCTGATTCGCCGCAATCCCGGGAACTCGGACTGAAGGGCAGCAGCATTCTGGCGATTTCGCGGGCCACGGAACTTGCAGTCACGTTGGACCATACATTTTTCACGGCTAATACCTCAGCCGGCACGTTAGCCAGGCTTCCGCTCAGCGGTGGCGCGCCGCGCGAGGTTGCCGAGAATGTTATTTCCGCTGACTGGTCCCCGGATGGCAGTGCGCTAGCCGCCGTTCGGTTGACCGACGGGCGGACCAACCTGGAGTATCCGCTGGGCAAAGTGATCTACAAGACCGAGGGCTGGATCAGCGATGCCCGAGTCTCGCCAGATGGAGAGCGGGTCGCATTCATCGATCATCCCATCCTGTTTGATAGTCGTGGCAGCATCATGGTGGTGGACCGCTCTGGGAATCGGAAGGCGTTGACAAATACCTTCTCTGATGTGCTCGGCCTGGCTTGGCATCCTTCAGGCAAAGAGATTTGGTTTACGGGCTCCCTCGTTCATTTATCCAGCAATCTTATGGGTGTGACTCTGTCGGGGAGCCAGCGCCTGGTGTGGGCGGGTGCGGGCGAAGTCATCGTGCAGGACATCGCGCAGGATGGCCGTGTGCTGTTCATCCGCCAGAACCGGCGGCGTGGCATCGCAGGATTGTTCCCCGGCCAAAAAGCCGAGACCGATCTTAGCTGGCAGGACTGGTCGCTTCCCTTAGTCATTTCGCCCGACGGTAAATGGATTTTCTTCGCCGAAGAAGGCGATGGCGGCGGAGCCAAGTATTCGGCGTATATGCGCAACACCGACGGCTCTCCCGCGATTCGCCTCGGCGATGGCGTTCCCAATAGTGTTTCGCCCGACGGCAAATGGGTGGCCGCAGTGGTTCCGGGCGAGCCGCAGCAACTGACCCTGCTTCCGACCCGGACCGGTGATGTAAGAAATCTGTCCCAACCGGGATTCGACTATGACTCTGTGGAATGGCTCCCCGATGGCAAGCGGTTGCTGGTGGTTGGCCACGAGATCGGGAAGCCATGGCGCAATTATCTCCAGGATGCGGCGGGTGGTCAGCCGACTCCGGTGACGCCCGAGGGTCTGTTTGGTTTTCTGTGGTTGGACGATAAGTCTATTTTGGTACCTCGTGACGACTCTACCTCGGCACTGTACCCAATCGGGGGCGGACAGCCCAGAGATATTAAAGCGGTGCTTCCCATCCGTGCGCGCCGAAACCTGGCCCGGAGTGGACGCTATATTTTCGCCCCGCTTCGCCAGGAAGTTCCCCTCAGGGTGTACCGCTTTGACTCGGCTACCGGAGAAAAACAACTGTGGAAGGAGTTAGCTCCAGCAGATCGCGCTGGTGTCTACAGCATCGGACCGTTCTGTCTGACTCCGGACGCACGATGGTACGGGTATTCGTACGTTCGTGATCTCTCCGATCTCTACATGGTCGAGGGTTTGAAATAACTCAGCGCTAGGAGTTCCAGCTCTCCTCCTGAGTCCGATGGGTCGAAAAGTCGGTCAGAAATGAAAATATTAGCCGGGTGCCCCAGGTCTCGCCGTTTTTGCGAGACCTGGGAGTATCGAACCTTGTCACCCTTGTTAGACCATCACAGACCTATTTCTCTTGTGTTCGTACTCTCTAGCTATGCCCAAGGCTCTGCACCGCTTCTATGGCACGGGTGACTTACATTTTCTCACGTTCAGTTGCTATGAACGCCAGCCGTGGCTGGATAAGGAGGCTCGGCGAGATCTTTTGGTCGACATTCTGGAGCGAATGCGCCGCCGTTATCGTTTGGTTGTCCTGGGTTACGTCGTCATGCCGGAGCACGTTCACCTCTTGCTCAGCGAGCCCCAGCGGGCGACGCTTTCGACCGTCGTCCAGGCATTGAAGCTCGGGTTCGTGCGCAGTTTGGCTTCCGTTCCCAGGTCTCGCAAAGGCGGCGAGACCTGGGGCACCCCGAGACCGCCTAACATGATGAGGATAAGTTTCGTTCCTCAACCCCGTTTCTTGCGCGAGTAGTTCCGCGCATATCCCGGAACCTCCTGCGCGGAATCCAGCTTCGGATCGCTGATCGGGGCGCCCGGAACCAACTCCAGCGGAATTACACCCGCCCAGGTGGGAAAGGCGTAGTCTTCTTCGTCATCGATGGGCGCGCCCTGTCGGACTTTGGCGGAAAATTCCTCGATCGGAAGACGCATCACCAGGGTCGCCTTGATTTCCTTTTCATTCGGCTGACGCGAATCCGCCCAGCGTCCGGGCAGGATGTGCTCGGACAACAATCGCAGCGCGTGCAATTTTTCTGCAGGATCCTCCACCGCGACCGCGGTACCCAGTACCATCACCGAACGATAATTCATCGAATGATTAAAGATCGAGCGTGCCAGCACCAACCCGTCGAGCAGCGTGACGGTGACGCAGACCGCAACACCTTGATCCAGGTTGCGCAGCATCCGGCTTGCCGCCGAGCCGTGAATGTAAAGACTGTCACCGGCGCGGCCGTAGCCAGTAGGGATCACGAAAGGCTGGCCATCGACTACGAACCCGACGTGGCAGATAAAACCTTCGTCTAGGATTTCGTAAGCCACCGCGCGATCATAAACGGCACGCTGCGGTTCCCGGACAAGGCGGGTCCGCGAGGTTGGAGTGTAAGGTTCAGACATGGGGAACATGCTCCGGCAATCGCCAAGGATGGGGGAAGACAGAGTGTAGCAGGATAAACCACCGCACAGCGGAAGGCGACCTTCCTTAACCGCAAAGTTCGCGGAGGACTCGCAAAGAACGCAAAGAAATCCGAGTGCTCTATTGCAATTTTGCGTACTCCGCCTTAGCTTGTTTTAGCAGCGGGACATCGGGATCAGCATCCTTCCACAGTGCGAAGAAGTCCTGATAAGCGGCACGGCCCTTGGCGGTATCGCCAGCGAGCGCGTAGGCGCGGCCGAGGCCGAGATGGGCCATCGACATCAGAGGATCGGCTGGCGCGTAATAGCGCAGGGCCAAGATTTTCTGGAACTGTTGCGCCGCGTCGTTCCCTTGCCCCATCTTCAGATAGGCCAGTCCACGCAGATAGAAATCTGGCGTAGTCGCGTTATCGTAAGGCAACGCTGGTTTCAGGAGGTCGATAGCCTTGCTGGCCTTCCCGCCATTCAGCGCAACCACCGCCTGCACAAATGGCACCGAAACATTCTGCACCAGGGTGTTGTCTGGACGTTGTTTCGCAACCTCGGACCCCAGTTCAAGCGCTTTCCCGTTGTCCCCCGCGACCGCGAGGGCGCTGGCAGCAAAAAGTTTTGTGAGGTAGCCCTGCGAAATGGCCAGGGCGCCGTTGGCAGCTTCTATGGCTTGCTTAGGATAGCCAAACTGGGCAAGCATCCATGCTTGCGCATTTAGCGATCCCGCCTCCGAATCTTTGAGCTGCAGGCGCTGCGCCAACTGTCCGGTCTTTTGATATGACTCACGCGCTCGTTGGACTTGCCCACCCGAAGCTGCAATGTCTCCATGACGCGTATTCAGATTCATTTCCAGATCGGGCTGGTCATGGAGAAAGTTTTCCTCTTTTTCCATGGTGGCCAGATCGCCCTGCGCATAGGCGAGATTGGCGAGGTTGTCGTGCAGGTCTAAGAAATTGGCGTTGCGTTGCAAACCAACTTTCAAAACCGCCTTGGCTTCATCTGGCCGATTAAGGCCGGCGTAGGCGAAAGCCGTTGTGAAATAGCCGTTGACCGTGTCCGGGTCCACACGGATGGCCTCTTTCCCGTTGGCCAGCCCCTTTTCGAATTCGCCAAGGAACAGAGTGTAAGTGACTGCCAGGTTCACATAAGGGGTGACTTCGCGAGGATAGGTTTGCTTGAACAGTTCGTAGGCTGCGTTTCCTTTTTCCAGTTCCCCATTGTCAGCATAGTAGTGGGCGGTGATGTAAAGCCTCTCCCTCTCGCTGGCTCGGTCTTTGAGCTCAAAGGCTTTCTTCCGATATTGTTCGGAAAGGTCCGCCTGACCGAGATTGCCATAAGCAGTGCCCAATCGCGCGTAAGCCATGGCGAAGTTAGGGTCCAGTTCGATGGCACGCTTATAAAGAGGGAGGGCACCCAGTTCGTCGCTTACAGAGTGCTTCGCATCGCCCAGAGTAAAGCTCTTGAGCGCCTCCAGGGACGATGTGGTGGCTTCTTCCAGTGGCTTGTCGAATTTCTGGATGGAAGCCAACGACTCGCCCAGCTTTCCTCGCAACTGGTTGGTCGCAGTATCCAGAGTCTTGAGCACCTGCTCCTTGCTGTCGGCCTGACCTTGCACCTCGGCGAGAGTGTCACCGGTTGACGCGTTGATGGCATCAAGCGTGACCACGTACTGGCTGCCCAGACTGGCGATCGACCCAGCCAGCAGCGCTTTCACTCCGTTACGCTGGCAGATCTCGCGGGCGACTTCTACTGTAATGCGCTCCTCCGGCGGCTTCCCCATCAGGGCCAGCGTATGGCGGGCCTTGGCATCGGAAAACACATTCAGATAAGGAGATTGCTCCAGGTCTACAGCCAGAGCCTTCTTGAGCGTGCCATCAAACACCGGATCATTGGTGGTGTTGACGAAGTCAGCGACAAAGATCGAATCTTTCGCGGTAATGGCGCGCGCTTTGTTCGAACGCAGGAAAATGCCGCCGGCAATGAGTGCCGCCAATACTAGTCCCGCGGGAATGAGCAGCTTCCAGCGACGCGATCCGGAAACCGGAACATTCGCCGTTAGGGTCGGCGTTGCGGCTGGCGTTGCGGCTGACACAGCGGCAGAACTTGTTTTCTGCGGCACCCCGCTGATTTGAGCTGGCATTTGCGCAGACGCCGAGGCCGGCACAGCTACAGGACTAGACGGCGGCGCTTCCTCCGAGGCTGCTATCGAACGTCCCGAGTCGCTGTCACGCTTCAGACGCTGCAGATCCGCCCTCAGGTCGGCAGCATGCTGATAGCGCAAATTGCGGTCTTTCTCTAATGCTTTATTGATGGTTCGTTCGAGGTCTGCAGGGATGTCGCGATTGAGGCGCACGGGAGCAACCGGTGCCTTGTGCAGAATGCCATCAAAAATTGCACCCGAGGTTCCGCCGGTGAAGGGCAACCCGCCGGTGGCCATCTCATAGAGCACCACGCCAAAAGAAAAGAGATCGGTGCGGGCATCGAGTTCTTTTCCCAGCACTTGCTCGGGCGACATATACGCCACGGTGCCCAATGCCGTCCCCGGACTAGTCAGATGCTCAAGGTTCGCTGCAACCGTGGCCTCGGCCGCAGCGTCCGCCGGATCCATCATCCGTCCCGTGGTCGTCAGCTTGGCCAGTCCGAAGTCGAGAATTTTCGCGTGGCCGCGCTTAGTGACGAAGATGTTGGCCGGCTTGATATCGCGATGAACAATGCCCTCGGCATGCGCTGCATCGAGAGCGTCCGCGATTTCGATGGCCACCGAGAGCAGTACTTCCGTTTCCAGGGGGCGGCCCGCAATGCGATGCTTGAGAGTCACTCCATCCAGAAACTCCATGGCGATGAACGGATGCCCCTCGTACTCGCCGATGTCATGAATGGTGCAGATGTTTGGGTGATTCAGGGCCGAGGCAGCTTGCGCCTCACGCTGGAAACGAGCCAGAGCTTGAGAATCTTTGGCCACTTCGTCGGGCAGAAATTTCAGGGCGATGAAACGGTGCAGCCGGGTATCTTCGGCTTTGTATACCACTCCCATGCCACCGCCACCGAGCTTCTCGATGACGCGATAATGCGAAATAGTTTGGCCGAGCAGTGAAAGAGCCTCCAACCTAGAGCGAGCATGTTAGGCCGGTTGGCGCGTGGAAGTCAAAGAAACAGGCATGTCCGCGATAGCCAGCCGCTACTGCAGTTTGGCGTATTCGGCTTTCGCTTCTTTGAGGATGGGAATATCGGGGTCGGCATCTTTCCAGAGCGAGAAGAAGTCCTGATAAGCGCTGCGGCTTTTCGCCGTATCACCGGTCATCGCGTACGCGCGCGCGAGACCGATGTGGGCCAGCGCGCCAGTAAAAAAATTCCCTAGGATGCCGCGGTGGTTGAGCATTTTCTGAAACTCGGCAGCCGCCTCGCTGCCTTTGTGCTCTTGCAGGTAGGCCTCGCCGCGAAGATAAACAGGATACAAAGTTCCTTGTGTCATCGGCGGCGGCTCGCCGAGCTCACAAGGAGCGGCGGCTTCCAAAAACACCAGGGCCTGAGCTGCGCTCCCGCCATTCAGTTCCATTGCAGCTTTAAGCGTAGGCGCCCAGTAGAGCTTCAACACGGTGTTGGAGGGGTTGCTCTTTTCCAACTCCTGGACCATAGCCTTCGCCCCTGCACTATCGCCGACTCGGGCGAGGATTAGCGCTGCCTCCACCTTGACGTCGCGGCCCGGAGCCAGCGCCAGAGCAGCCGCCGTCCCCTTCTTTGCCTCCATCGGGTTGCCAAACTCTGCTTCTCTCAGAGCCGCGTTTGCCTGCCACAGTGCCGCTGTCTCTTTGGAGTCGGCGCGGATGGCGGAATCTACCGCACGACGGGAGAAATCCCTGGCCTTGGCCAAATGGCCGCGGTAGGCCTCGGTGTCCGACTGAGCAGATAGCAGTGGGTCTTCCGCTCCGGGTTTTCCTGCGCTCCAGGCTAGTTGTTGCTCCATTTGCCCTGAATCGCCCTCGAGAAATGCGAGAGAATACATTTGTAGCCGTATGCCTACGCCATCCAGATTTCGCGCCTGTGCTTGCTCAAGCGTGGTCTTAGCATCGGCGAAGCGATTGACTGCCATGTAATCCTGCGCGAGATTGCCCACGCCCGCCGAATTGATTGGCTCCAGGCGAACCCCTTCCTTATTCTCGACGACGCCTTTGTCATATTGACCCAAAGCGGTGGCATTGGCCCCCAGATTTATGTGCGGAATCGCGTCCCGAGGATAGCTTTGAATCCACAAGAGGTAGGTCTGAGCTTCCTTCTCCAGTTCACCAGTGGCGTAGGCGTAGTCTGCAGTGATGTGCAACTTCTCGCGCGCGCTGACTCGATCGCGCAGACCGTAGGCTTTTTCCAGGTTTTGCAGGGCCATGCTTGGCTGCCCCAAATTGGCGTAGGAGATTCCCAGGCGCGCATAGGCCATGGCGAAATTCGGATCGATCTCTATGGCCCGCTTGAAAAAAGGAATTGCCTCCGCATCTCCCTTTTCAGCCTGGGTGGTGACGCCCATGCTAAAGGTCTTCAGTGCCTCCAGGGACGGCGTAGTGGCCTCAATGGGAACATCAAATTTCTGAACCGAAGCTAGCGATTCTCCTAGCCTGGTTCGCAAAGTGGTAGTTACGCTGCTCAATGCTTTCACCACGTCTTCTTTTCTGGATGCGGTGGTTTCTTCTTTAGCCAGGGTGTCTCCGTTTCCACAGTTCACCGCCTCCAGTCCGACCAGATATTGGCTGCCCAGGCTGGAAATCGATCCTGTCAGCAGGGCCTTGCTTCCCGTACGCAGGCAGATCTCCTGCGCCACATCGCGGGTCACGCGTTCACCGGAAGCGCGGCCCATGAGGCGGAGAGTCTCGGTCATGCGGCGATCGGAAAGCACATTGATAAAAGGCGATTGGCTCAAATCCACTGCCAGTGCCTGTTTGAGCGCATCGTCAAAAACCGGATCGCCGGTGGTATTGGTGAAATCGGCTAGCACGACCGTATCTTTCTCCGTGAGCGGGGCAGCCGGGCGCGATCGCCAAAACAAGACACCAGCAAGAATGAGTGCGACTAGTGCGGCCGGAATACCAATCTTCAAGCCAAGTCGTGACCGGCTAGATTCGACGATTGCCTTCGTCGCTTTGGAGTCGGTGACCGTAGCCGCCGTGTGTCCGGATTCGGTGTCCCGCTTCAGCCGCTGCAGGTCGGTGCGGATGTCGGCAGCGTGCTGATAGCGCAGGTTGCGATCCTTTTCCAGCGCTTTGCTGATGATGTGTTCCAATTCCGCCGGGGCCTGGCTATTCAACCGCACTGGCGCAACTGGAGCATTGTGCAAGATCGAATCAAAGATTGCGGCCGAGTTGTCGCCCTTGAACGGGGTGCTGCCTGTGGCCATCTCGTAGAGCACAGCGCCAAACGAAAACAGGTCGCTGCGGGCGTCCAGTTCCTTGCCCAAGGTCTGCTCCGGTGACATGTAGGCCACAGTACCGATGGCCGTCCCCGGATTGGTCAGGTGATCCCCAGTCGCGGTTGGAGCAGACGTGAGTCCTGAGGAGTGTGCCGAGGTTGCGACCTTGGCAAGTCCGAAGTCCAGAATTTTGGCTTGCCCGCGTGCGGTGACGAAGATATTCGCCGGCTTGATGTCACGGTGGATGATGCCCTTGGCATGTGCGGCGTCCAGAGCGTCCGCAATCTGGATCGCGAGATCGAGCGCGGCTCCCAGCTCCAGCGGGCGTCCGCTGATGCGGTGTTTCAGCGTCATCCCTTCCAGGTACTGCATGGCGATGAAGGGTTTTCCATCGTGCTCGCCGATTTCGTAGGTGGTGCAGATGTTGGGATGATCGAGCGCCGATGCCATGCGCGCTTCACGCTGAAAGCGCTCCAGGGCCTGGGGATCTTTGGCGAATTCTTCAGGAAGAAACTTGAGGGCTACAAAGCGGCCGAGTTTCAAGTCTTCGGCTTGGTAGACGACGCCCATCCCGCCACCGCCCAACTTCTCCACGATGCGGTAGTGCGAGACATTGCTGTCAGGAAGGGTGACGTTTTCAGCCACAGCGCATGTTAGGCAAGGCTTGTTGCGAAGTCAACGACGAACCAGGTTGGTCTGTGACGCGTGCGGGTGCGGGAATCGTTCCTACGGTGCAGACAACCGTCACCCTGAAAATCCCGCCCAAGCACAGCTTCGACGGGGCACCCGGCCAAGGATGTCCCTCGGGGCGAAATGAGGATGCAGGCCTGCCATCCAAATCTCCAGTTGCCATGCCTTATGTCTGGGAGTAATATGCGCGGCCTGTTCCTAAAGTAACGGGAGCAAACCCGGTTCTTCGTTGACCCATCAAATTGGAGGATAGTACGATCTCATAGTCGGCCGGTTAAGAGGACAGTTGCTGTAAGTGATAGATGAATATGAAGATTGCAAAACTCTATCTTCTGACGGCACTACTTTCCGCCCTGCTTCTTGCAGGGGCTGCCTGTCAGACGGCCCAGCGGCCGGTGGCTCTACTGCCGCCCGCACAGGCCAACGCGCCAGCCCCAAAGGCGGTCTCCACCGCGCCAGTTCCCGCAAGCACTGCCCAAGTTCCTCATCCCAGCCCCGCACCGGCTAAGCAGACGAAATCAGACACAAAGCCTAAGACTGATCCAGTTGCCGATCTGATCGCGCAGGTTGAAAAGGAATATCAGGCCGGGCAAGACAATTACAAAGCTGGCCGCCTTGAAGCGGCAAAGCAGAATCTTGAACACGCCCTCGGCTTGCTGGGTAGCCCGGAATATGCCCTGTCCGACAATCGTTTGGAGCCGGAGTTCGACCGAGTGTTGGAAGCCCTGAACAGCCCGGGGCTGCAGCCAACAGAAGACGATTCCAGCGCGCAGAAATCCGAGCCCGCGCCAATCGACGAAGCGAATGAAGTAACTTTTCCTGTCGACCCGAACATTAAGGCGAAAGCGGAGGCCGAGATAAAGGCCACGCACAGCGATCTGCCTCTCATGTTGACGGACCCAGTCGCCGGCTACATCACTTACTTCTCCTCCACCCGCGGACGCGGGGTGCTGGAGCGGGCTCTGGTCCGCGGCGGTCGCTACCACGACATGATTCAAAGTGTTCTGAGAAACGAGGGGGTTCCGCAAGATCTCATTTATCTGGCGCAAGCCGAGTCTGGCTTTCATCCTTTGGCGGTCTCGCACGCCGGGGCCCGCGGTATTTGGCAGTTCATGGCAAGCCGCGCCCGAGGATATGGTTTGGAGCGCAGTTTGTGGATTGACGATCGCCAGGACCCCGAGAAATCCACGCGCGCCGCCGCTCGGCATCTGAAAGACTTATACAACCAGTTTGGCGACTGGTACCTGGCCATGGCTGCCTACAACTCCGGTCCTGGAACCGTGCAACAGGCGGTCCGGCGGACCGGCTATGCTGATTTCTGGCAGCTTTACAAGCGCAACGTCCTGCCCAAAGAGACCAGGAACTACGTGCCCATTATTTTGGCCGTGACTATCATGGCCAAGAATCCGGCGCAGTATGGGCTTGACGAAGTAGTGGCGGAAAAACCGGTCCCGTACGAGACGGTGAAGATCGACTATCCGGTGGACCTACGTCTGGTGGCCGAATGCGTCGATGCTTCGCCCGCGACTTTGCAAGATCTTAATCCCCGGTTGCTGCGTTTTACGACGCCCAAAGATTCGTCATTCGATCTGCACCTGCCAGCGGGAACCAGGGATCTCTATCTGAGTGCCGTAGAAACGATTCCGCGCGACATGCGGGTGTGGTGGCGCTATCACAAAGTTGCGCCTGGTGACACGCTGGCCTCGCTGGCGCGCATCTATCGCACGACCCCGCGGTCAATCTCCCAAGTAAATCATCTCGAGAGTGAGGAAGATCTTCAACCGGAGAGCAAGCTCATCATCCCCATCGCGCCGGGCCGGCATGCTTCCACGGAAGATGGTGCGACATTCTCGCGCCGGGCTAGCCGCTATACAGTCCACAAGGGAGACACAGTTCAGACAGTTGCCGATAATTTTGGCGTCCCCGCCACCATGGTACGACGCTGGAACCATATGAAGGGCGACAGCCTACATGGTCGCCGGGTTGTGTATGTGCATCTTCCCCTCACGCCCAGCGCGAACGAAACCCGGGCCTCGGTAGCATCTAAGTCGAAATCTACTAAGATTTTACGGACTGACAGCCCGATCAGCGCGACGCGCCACACGGTCAGACCCGGGGAGACGCTGACCTCCATCGCCTCCACCCATCACACGACCGTAGATGCTCTAAAACGCGATAACGGCGATCTGGCAATTCTTCGCCCGGGTATGATTCTGGTGATCAAGGACCGTTAGGATCAAGGACTCTCAGATCGGTTTCCTGCGGTTTGAGGTCCGATGCCCGAATTCCCGATCCGGTGTAATATGCAAAGTGCCGGTGACTGACGGGCAAAACGGCTGTGCTATAATCACGCGCCGTTCAGCCAAAACAAAGCAGTCTTACAGTTGTCTTACTATTTCCCAACAGAGACACCGGCGGCGCGGCGTCCAGCGCAGAGCGCAGCCCGGAAAAAAAATCAGGAGGAGAAATGAGTTTCGACGAAACCCTCTACGGACGTGACGACGAAGCAGACGAATTTGGTGACAGCGGCGCTTATGGTGATGCGCTGGAAGAAGATTACGAGGAAGAAGAAGAGGAAGAGGAAGCCGAAGTGCCGGGGATGAGTGAGCCGCAACCCGAGCCCATCCTTCCTCTACCCGCGCCCAGACCAGCCGGCGGAGGCGGAGGCGCCCCAAAGCCGGCGAAGAAAAAACCAGCCGCAAAGAAAAAGCCCGCCGCAAAGAAAAAGCCCGCGAAGAAAAAGCCGGCTCCGAAGAAAAAGCCAGCCAAGAAGAAGCCTGCGCGGAGAGCAACAAAGCGGCCTACGAAGAGAAAGCCGGCAGGAAGATCAAAGAAGCCCGCCAGGCGAGGAGGACGCCGCCGTCGCTGACCCAGCGGATCGAAGATGAGCGGATCGAAAATCTGAGTTTAGTGAGGGAGGAGTTTCGGCTCAGCCCGTGGCCGCGGCCTTGCGTCGCGGCTTTGTTCTTGCCGGTGAATCAATCCATAGGCGAGAAAGACGGTTTTCGATTTCCGTCGCCGGTTAGACCTACCACACTCCTTACTTCTTCCCCACCGCCGCCAAGCACTTTCCGTAAAGCTCAAGCAGATGGGCGGCGTAATCTTCGGGCTTCGCAGCGGCGCCGCTTCCCTGGAACCCCACTCCCGAAGTGCTGGTCCGGCCGTAGCCTGTGGTCATAGCAATAAACTTCATGAGATCAAGCGCAATATCCTCGTTGCGGCGTGATCCCATCGCGAGAGCGGGTGTCTCCTCCATGAATGCCTCCCTCCAAACCGAAATGCTGGGAACGTCGTCATCCATCTGAGCGAAAAAAATCCGGCAGAAAATCGATGATAACAGAACGCTTAGAGCCGCGAGGTGATGGACTCAGGCTTTCCGGAGGCTGGTTCATCGGGATTGGATTCATGGGTTGCGTCCATCTGCCGATAGGAGTGATAGAGGGAATTTCTTATGATTAACCCAGTCGCTTCTTCGAATGCAATCCACCAAACCGAAGTATCTCAAGCGGCCTCAAAACAAGTAGCGGCGGGAAACGCGGCTGCGAAGAACCAGCCGGCGCGGCCGCAAGATTCCGTTACTCTGAAAAGTAGGCGTGATGCCGACCACGACGCGACTCGAAGTAAAGCCAGCTTAGTTCAAGTCAGGGAGCACGGCGTCGGTAAACCCTCCTCCCTGGCTGTTTAGTCCAACTATGGTCCGAACCTGGCCAGACGTGAGTCCGAGCGGTCCACTGTCGATTACGGTGAATTTCGTATTTGCCGGAGCAAAGATCACCTCATAGTTCGAGGATGCAGTGAGAGACTGGTAGCTAGATACGGCCGCGAAGGCCAAGCCGCTGATGGCAGGCGAGAGAGCATCGATAGATGTGCCCGGGGGACTGACGATGTAAACATCAGCGGTCCCAAGACTGGGCGATGCGTTGACCACGCGAATACTCACGTCGCCGGACGCGGGAGCCGTATTCTGGTCCATCAGGAGCACGATGTGACCATTGGCCGAGAAATTCGTGGCCACCAGAGTGTAGTTGTTCCCGCCACTGAGACTCAGCGACTGGCTGAAAGCGGGGATAGGCACGGAGGAACCTGAAGGCTCGATCTGGAGCTGTGGCGAGCCGGAATTCACAGTCTGATAACTGGTGGCTGTCTGGTAAGCCACATTCGCGGCGAAACTGTTGCCGTTCAGCAGAAAGGTCAGCAGGCTTTGGTCGGGGACTGCATTCATCACCCTGAGCTTCGTGCTGTTGGATCCGCCGCAACCCAGGCTCAGCAGGACCACCCCGAGCGCCAACAAACCAATGCCATGTGACAGCAGCTTCCAGAAGCGGTTCACAATGCTTTCCTCCCGAGAAGAATAAGACGCTGAGAAATTAGGTAGGCAGATAGCTCCAAAGGCAGAGATGCGTGCGGCCGATCATTTGTTGCTGGCCCTGCGTAAAGAATCGGTCAAGGTGAGTAAAGAGTTGTAAAGCTCGTGCCGCTTGGCGGGAGTTCGAACGGCCATCTCAGCGCGGGTAATTCGATTTACGAATTTTTACGCCAACTTTACTGACTCTTTACGTGGTCGAACACGACAAGGTGTTCCTATGAATAGACCTCAACCTCGGGAGCAAGACACCCAGATTGTTCAGGTCGGAATTGGAGATTCAAATGCTAAATTTACCCACAAAAAATGCTGCTAGCTCGCGATATGAGCGCAAGGCGTTGCCTGCCGCAACGATCCTAGTTGCGCTAGTTCTCAGCCTTGGACTAGGAATTGCTTTCGGTCAAAACGCCCAAGGCCAAGCTGCTCCCGATCAATCCGGTCAAGGTTCTGGGATGGAAGGACGCATGGGCCGGCACGCCATGCCCACCGTCGACGATCAAGTTAAGCACATGGCCAAGAAACTGAACTTGAGCGACGACCAACAGGCGAAGCTGAAACCCCTTCTCGAAGACCAGCGCAAGCAGATGGAGCAGATTCGCGATGACTCGTCGTTGTCCCGCGACGACCGGTTCAGCAAGATGAAAAGCGTTCACGAGAACAGCGCGGCTCAAATCAAAGCACTCTTGAACGAAGATCAGCAGAAGAAGTTCGACAAGATGCAAGCGGAAAGGCGTGAACACATGGGAGGCCGCGGCCCTGGGAGCGCTCCTCCGGGCAACGGTCCAAGCCAACCTCAGTGAGTGTCCTTAGTCTTGTGAGCTTTGCTCTCAGAGCAACAAGGTCGCTGAAAAATCTCGGACCGGGCCGGCGCGAAGACCGCTGATCGCGTCGTCCGGTTCCGAGGCGCCCCAGCACAAAACCATTTACAAAGTTTTACTCCGCTTGACGCAATCTTTACCGCGGAATTATTGAGCGCTGGCATCTCACCTCGCAGATCGGGAGATTCGATCGTTCAGTTGAATCAGTTCGGCTGCGCCTCGGGTCTCCTCCAGAAAATAAATCAAGCGAGGCAAATTAATGTTCAGAGGATTCGGCGCCGTCGTCGTTGCTTGGTTCTTGTTCACGTCCATGGCCCTGGCTCAGAGTCGTTCGGACGTCAGCATAAATGCTTTCGGAAGCTTCGTGACTCAATCCAGTGGCCAGCAGGTTACGCTGGCGCCGACCACCTCGGCGGGATTTCTGGCGACTTATCGCCACGCGCTCAAGCAACGACATGCGTTGGAGCTGAACTATGCCTTCACCCGCAATTCTCAAAATTACACCGTGACTGATCTTTCAGGTAATCAGTCCTTGAACAGTATTCGCTCGAACGTCCACGAAGCGACCGCCGACTATGTCTTCACTCCGAGGAAATCAGCCAGGCTGAGTCCCTTTCTGCTTGCCGGTGGCGGAGCCTTGATATTTAGTCCAGTTAATAATTCCAACAACACCGCTTTGGGAGCGGCGACGGAAGCCAAAGGAGTCTTTCTGTACGGGGGCGGAGCGGATTATAGATTGTTACACAACATCGCTCTGCGTCTGCAGTACCGCGGCCTTGTTTATCAGGCGCCTGACTTCAACATCTTCGGTTATTCGACCGGAACATGGCAGCATACCGCGGAACCTTCCGCTGGGGTGGTGTATCGCTTCTAATTTGTCGATGACGACGGAATAGTTATTATCGAGAACAAGGCGTCATCATTCATTTTCTTCATCTCTATTCTTCATTCAGACGCCTTGTTCATTTTTCGGATTCCGCCACGGCCCGATACTACGCCGCATGGGCCACCTCGCTCATCAGCGCGAGCAGATTCTGCTCCGAGTCGCGAAAGAAGGTCATCCATAAATCGTGGTCGGGCATTCTCGCGATTACATGCGTGCTCGTCTT
>JABCYV010000060.1 GCA_013290025.1 Acidobacteriota bacterium | reverse complement strand
AACGGCGGCGACGAGTGTGGTGGTGGTGAGCGGGACGCAGATCACGGCGACGACGCCTGCCCATGCCGCAGGGTCGGTGAACGTAGTGGTGACCAACCCGGACACGCAGACGGGGACGCTGACCAACGGGTATACGTATCTGGGATCGGCGCCGGCGGTGACGAGTGTGACGCCGAACAACGGAGCGGCGGGTGGGGGTACGGGAGTAACGATTGGGGGAACAGGATTCGTATCGGGCGCGACGGTGACGTTGGGCGGAACGGCGGCGACGAGTGTGGTGGTGGTGAGCGGGACGCAGATCACGGCGACGACGCCTGCCCATGCCGCAGGGTCGGTGAACGTAGTGGTGACCAACCCGGACACGCAGACGGGGACATTGACCAACGGGTATACGTATCTGGGATCGGCGCCGACGGTGACGAGTGTGACGCCGAACAGCGGAGCGGCGGGAGGGGGGACGGGAGTAACGATTGGGGGAACAGGATTCGTATCGGGATCGACGGTGACGTTTGGGGGGACAGCGGCGACCAGTGTGGTGGTGGTGAGCGGGACGCAGATCACGGCGACGACGCCGGCCCACGCCGCAGGGTCGGTGAATGTGGTCGTGACCAACCCGGACACGCAGAGTGCCAGTCTCACGAACGGATTTACCTACACCTCGCCAAGTGCGCCCACGGTTACCAGCGTGAGTCCGAATACCGGGCCAGCGGCGGGGGGTACGGGGATCACGATTACGGGTACGAACTTCGTCGCGGGCGCGACGGTGACGTTGGGCGGAACGGCGGCGACGAGTGTGGTAGTGGTGAGCGGAACTCAGATTACGGCCACGACGCCGGCGCATGCGGCGGGAGCAGTGAATGTAGTGGTGACCAATCCGGACACGCAGACGGGGACGCTGGTGAACGGGTTTACATACGCAGGAGCGCCCGCCGTGAGCAGCGTGGTGCCAAATGGGGGCCCAGTGGGTGGCGGCACGGGGATCACGATTACGGGTACGAACTTCGTCGCGGGCGCAACGGTGACGTTGGGAGGAACGGCGACGACGAGTGTGGCAGTGGTGAGCGGGACGCAGATCACCGCCACAACACCGGCCCATGCGGCAGGAGCGGTGAACGTAGTGGTGACCAACCCTGACACGCAGAGTGGGAGTCTCACGAACGGGTTCACATACGCAGCAGCGCCCGGGGTAAGCAGCGTGAGTCCGAGCACGGGGCCAGCGGCGGGCGGCACGGGGATCACGATTACGGGTACGAGCTTCGTTACGGGAGCGACGGTGACGTTCGGGGGGACAGCGGCGACCAGCGTGGTGGTGGTGAGCGGGACGCAGATCACGGCGAGGACACCAGCCCATGCGGCCGGAGCGGTGACGGTGACAGTGACCAACCCGGACACACAGAATGGAAGTCTCACGAACGGGTTCACGTACGCAGCAGGGCCTGGGGTGAGCAGTGTGAGTCCTAACACGGGGCCAGCGGCCGGGGGTACGGGGATTACGATTACGGGTACGAACTTCGTTACTGGCGCGACGGTGACGTTGGGTGGAACGGCGGCAACGAGTGTGGTGGTGGTGAGCGGGACGCAGATCACGGCAACGACGCCTGCCCATGCGGCGGGAGCGGTGAACGTAGTGGTGACCAACCCGGACACGCAGACGGGGACACTCACGAATGGGTTTACGTACGCGGGGGCGCCGTCGGTGACGAGTGTGACGCCGAACAACGGAGCGGCCGGAGGGGGGACGGGAGTAACGATTGGGGGAACGGGATTCGTATCGGGAGCGACGGTGAAGTTCGGGGGAACGGCGGCGACGAGTGTGGTAGTGGTGAGCGGAACGCAGATCACGGCCACGACGCCGGCCCATGCGGCGGGAGCGGTGAACGTGGTGGTGACCAACCCGGACACGCAGACGGGGACGCTGACCAATGGGTATACCTACACCACAGGAGTGGCGATTGGGTTTGCGCAGCTGGCAGCAGCGACCCCGCAGACGCCGACGCAGGTGGTGACGGTGGGGTATCCGGGGGCGCAGACGTTAGGGAACCTGAACGTGGTGGTGGTGGGATGGAATGATACCAGCGCCACGGTGCAGTCGGTGAGTGATAGTGCGGGGAACGTATACAGTTTGGCGATCGGGCCGACGAGTGGGACGAATTTGCGGCAATCGATCTACTACGCGCCGAACATTAAGAGTGGGAACAACACGGTAACGGTGCGGTTCAGTCAGGCGGCGGTGTATCCGGACATTCGGATTTTGGAGTATCGGGGGGTAAGTGCGGTAGATGTGACGGCGGGAGCGAGTGGGAACAGTGGGACGGCGAATAGCGGGTCGGCAACCACGACGACCGCGAACGAGTTGATCGTGGGCGCGAACACGGTATCTTCGGGCGCGCTAGTAGGGAGTGGATTCACGGTGAGGATTGTGACTGATCCGGACGCAGATTTGGTGGAAGACCGGGTGGTGACGACGACGGGGAGCTACAGTGCGCCGTCCACATTAAGCTCGTCGGGCTTCTGGGTCATGCAGATGGTTACGTTTAAATAGCAGAGTCACGTCTTGGTAATGATCTTCGACCGGAATCTCAGGTCTACAGGACATCAGCCAACAACGTCAATCTAGGAGACTTATGGAAAGACTGCTCCTCCCTCGCGGTCTTGCACGTTCCCAGCATCCGCGCTTTGCAGTGTTCGCAGCCGCATCGCTTTTTTTCTGGCTGTATCCGGCCAGTTTGCTGGCTGCACCCACGATCAGGTATGTGCAGAGCAACTACGCGGTGCCGCAAACGCCTCAGACCACGGTTACGGTGAAGTTCAACGCGGCCCAGACTGCGGGTAACCTGAGCGTAGTAGTCGTGGGGTGGAACGACAGCGCTGCGACTGTAAGTTCAGTTACCGATAGCAGCGGAAACTCCTACCTGCGCGCAGTGGGGCCGACAGTGGTCAGCGGAGTGTTGTCGCAATCGATTTATTATGCCAGGAACATCGTAGCTGCCGGGGCAGGAGCCAACACCGTGAAGGTGGTATTTAGCCAGGCTGCGGTATACCCGGACATTCGTATTCTCGAGTACAACGGCGCGGATTTGACCATTCCGGTGGACGTAACGGCAGCTAGCAGCGGGAACGGTGGGACAAGCACAAGCAATAGCGGGTCGGTGACGACCACGAACGCTACGGATCTCCTGTTCGGGGCGAATATTGTCACCGGTGGGACTGGCGCAGCGGGGAGTGGCTTTACTCGCAGGGTACTGACAGTTCCAGACAGCGATATTGTGGAAGACCGGATGGTGGCGGCCACTGGATCCTATAGTGCGACGGCCCCGGTAACCGGGAATTGGATCATGCAGATGGTTGCCTTCCGCGCACAGGTGTTGGGAGGCGACACCCAGCCGCCGACGGCGCCGACAAACCTGACCGCGACGGCAGTGAGCGGGAGCCAGATCAATCTGACTTGGACCGCTTCGACCGACAACGTAGGTGTGACTGGGTACATGGTTGAACGCTGTAAGGGTACCGGTTGTGGGACCTTCGCGCAGATCGGGACGCCGACCGCGACGACATTTAATGACACGGGACTGGCGGCAAATACGAGTTACAGCTACCGGATTCGGGCCACTGATGCAGCGGGGAACCTGAGCGGATATTCCACCGTAGCGAGCGCGACGACCCAGAACCCAGACACGCAACCCCCAACCGCGCCCACGAATTTGAGTGCGACAGCAGCGACTGCAAGCCAGATCAATCTAAGCTGGACGGCGTCGACGGACAACGTGGGCGTAACCGGGTACCTGATCGAGCGCTGTCAGGGTACAGGATGTGCGACCTTTGTACAGATAGGCTCCCCATCGGGAACCACCTATAGCGACACCGGGCTGACCCAGTCCACAAGTTACAGTTATCGCGTTCGGGCCACTGATGCGGCAGGGAACTTCAGTTCCTATTCCAATCTCGCGTCGGCAACCACGCTAGTCACCATTCCCGGGCTGGTGGCCGCTTACTCATTCGATGAGGGTGCCGGCTCGACTATCACGGACTTGTCGGGTAACGGAAATAATGGAACGCTGGCAAACACCGTGTGGACGACCGCGGCCAAGTATGGGAATGCCCTTGTATTCAACGGCTCCAACTCGCGGATCACGGTTAACGATTCTTCCTCGTTGCATCTCACAACGGGGATGACCCTCGAGGCCTGGGTGAATCCGTCCATAGTGAACAATGGATGGCGGGACGTTATTTACAAGGGAAACGACAATTATTTTCTCGAGGGGACATCGGACAATGGCGCACCGGGTAGTGGTGTGACGGTTGGTTCGGCGGATAATGTGATCCGCGCATCCACATCCCTATCGGCCAATGCCTGGTCGCACTTAGCATTCACTTATGACGGTTCGGCGCTGCGGCTGTACGTGAACGGTGTACAGGTAGCCAGCCTGGCCCAGACGGGTGCCATCACGACTTCCTCTAACCCACTGCAGATTGGAGGCGACAACATTTACGGGCAATACTTTTCGGGCAGCATTGATGAGGTCCGGGTATATAACCAGCCTCTGACACAAACTCAGATTCAGTCAGACATGGCCACACCAATCGGTAGCAGTGGCCAGCTACCTTCGGTAAGCCTCAGCCCGCAGAGTATCAATTTCGGCAGCCTGGCGACCGGATCTACGAGTGCGCAGCAGCGGCTGACCCTGACGAACGTCGGCGGCGCGCAACTGGTGATCAGTAGCATTTGGATTTCCGGGAGCAACGTCGGGGATTTTGCCCAGACTAACAATTGCGGAAGCAACGTCGCTCCCGGCGGTTCCTGTACGATCAATGTGACTTTCACTCCAACAACGACAGGCGCACGTAGTTCAGCCGTAGCTATCAGCGACAATGCACCCGGCGGCACAAATACCGTTCCTCTCTCGGGCACAGGAACCGGACTCACGGTCACGCCGCGGGTTGCGGCGCTGACACTTACCCGGACGCAACAATTCACGGTCAATGGTGGAACCGTGACGTGGTCTGTAGACGGAATACCCGGTGGCTCGGCAACCTCCGGTACGATAAGCGGTACCGGTCTATACGCTCCGCCAAACGGTGTGGGAATGCACATCGTCACCGTAACCACTACTGACCAATCGCAATCGGCGAGTGCCACCGTATATATCACCAACTACCCCGGTACGTTCACGCACCATAATGACACCCTCCGAACCGGCCAGAATACAAACGAGACAGTGTTGACTCCGGGCAACGTCACCCACGCCCAATTTGGAAAGCTTTTTTCCTACACCATGGATGGAATTGCGTTTGCCTCACCGCTGTACGTGGCCAACGTAAACGTCCCGGGGCAGGGCTTCCACAACGTGGTGTACATTGCAACCGAGCATGACAGCATTTACGCCTGGGACGCTGATGGGTTGAGTACGACTCCTCTGTGGAAGGTCAGCTTCCTTCAGTCCGGTGTGACGTCAGTACCTTGCGGAGATACCGGCGAATGCGGTGACATCCCCAATGAAATCGGCATCACCGGAACACCTACAATCGATCAGGGCACCGGCACACTGTACCTCGTTGCAAAGACGAAGGAGGGAGTGAACTACGTACAGAGGCTGCATGCCCTCGATATCGCTACGGGCGCTGAGAAGTTTAACGGACCAGTGTTGATTCAAGCCCTCATCCCGGGATCCGGTGAGGCTTCCCAAGGGGGCCAGTTGTCTTTTGATCCTCTCCGAGAGAACCAACGGCCTGCGCTTGTGTTGAGCAACGGGGTGGTTTACATAGGGTGGGGTTCGCACGGAGATCAGCATCCGTGGCACGGCTGGGTTATTGGCTACAACGCAGCTACGCTTCAGCAGTCGATGGTCTATTGCGTCAGCCCCGACGGTTACGGCGGTGGTGTCTGGTCAAGCGGAGGAGGACTGGGCGCCGATTCCGGCGGAAACATCTTCTTTAATACTGGTAACGGAGACTTTACAGTTAATACCGGGGGTAAAGACTACGGAGATACGGTTGTCAAACTCGGTTCGGCTGGAAGTGTCGTGGATTACTTTACGCCATTCGACCAGGGGAATCTGGAGTCTCAGGATCTTGACCTTGGGTCGGCGGGTCCGGTCCTCCTGCTGGATCAGCCCGGTTCGATTCCCCACCTTTTGGTCACTGCCGGGAAAAATGGAACCGTTTATGTTGTCAACCGAGATAATATGGGCCACTTCCATTCGGGAAACGACAACCAAATTGTCCAGTCTCTCCCGGGCATTCTTCCGCATGGCCTCTTGGATGAAGGTAACTTCGGCGCGCCCGTATTCTTCAACGGATATGTTTACTTTGCCGCCGTAAAGGATACCCTCAAGGCTTTCCAGTTGAGTAACGGTCTGTTGTCTAACGGGCCCACGTCACAGTCCTTGGATGTTTACCCGAATCGTGGTGGAGCGTTCGCCGCCTCGGGCAATGGCAATACTAACGGCATTGTGTGGGCTATGCAGGACAATAACCCTGGAAGTGGAATTCTCCACGCTTACGACGCAGGTAATCTGGGGAACGAGCTTTACAACACCAGCCAAGCTGGCTCTCGCGACGCGCCAGGGGTAGCCTCGAAGTTCAGCATCCCGCTTGTGGCAAATGGAAAAGTGTTTCTTGGCGCCCAGAACAAGTTGGTGGTGTACGGGCTATTGCCGTAAGGGGCGTATCACCGCAAACCCCTGGAGAAAGTTCGTTCAGTCGGGAAGATAATTCCGCCTGCGAGGGCACAAACGAAAGATTGCGCGATGGAAGTGACAACACCGTGTTTTGACGTAGTTCAGGTTTGATGTGATATCAATTCGTTCGCAAACTCAACTTTGTAAAAGAACTGGACGACACGAATTCTGCACATGGCTCATCCCGAAAAATTGTTTTTGAGCTTGGGCATTGTTGTGTTCGCGCTGGTCCTTGCCTCGCGAACCCAAGCTGCAGAAACCCCTCGGATCTACGTTTCCAACGAAGACAGCGGAGAGATTACCGTCGTCGAACCCCCGACGGGTCAAATCCTGCGCCGCATTCATGTGGGCAAACGTCCGCGCGGCATAAAGCTGACGCTCGACGGTAAACTACTCTACGTGGCACTTTCCGGCTCGCCCGGGGCTAGTCCAGGAGTGGATGAGTCCACGCTCCCATCCCCGGACCGCACCGCCGATGGTATCGGAGTTGTGGATGTTGCAACTTTCAAACTCTTGCGTACGCTACCCAGTGGCCAAGATCCAGAAGCCTTCGACCTGTCTCCAGATGGCAAGACGATCTTTATCTCCAATGAAGAGACGGCGGAAGTGGCGGTGCTGGATGTGGCAACTGGTAAGCTTACTCAAAAAGTGCTCGTCGGCAGAGAGCCGGAGGGTGTGACGGTACGCCCCGACGGAAAAGTGGTGTATGTCACCTGTGAGGGTGACAGTGAAGTGGTAGCCATCGACACCGTAACCCTGAAAGTTGTGTCCCACATGCACACCGAGCCGAGGCCAAGGTCCGTCGTCTTCACTAAGGACGGCTCGACCGCTTTTGCCACAGCCGAAAGAGGTGCCGCTGTAACCGTTCTTGATGGAATCAGACATAAGACGGTCGGGACGATCACGATCCCGTCGGTGGCCGGAAACCTTCAGCCGGCGCGACCCATGGGCTCCGTGCTTGCGCCCGACGGCAGCCAGATTTTTGTGTCGAATGGGCGCGGTGGAAGCGTCGCCGTCATCAATGTCGCCAGCCATAAGGTAATGCGGATGATCGATAATGTCGGAGCCCGCCCGTGGGGGATTGGAGTGAGTCCGGACGGGAGGAAGATCTACACTGCTAACGGTCCGTCCGATGACGTGTCGGTCATCAATGTGGAAACGGGGCGCGTAGAACAGCGAATTAAAGTGGGCGGACGACCCTGGGGCTTGGTCGTGGCGCCACGTCCGTAGGACGCGCAACTTTCCTCATCACCCGATCTCGCTGCGGGGCGATTTTCTCAGTGGTGCATCGGCGCTCTCGCGAAGGGTGACCTGTCCCAGGTCCGCCAGAACGCGCGCATTTCGTTCGCTGCGCCTAGCGAGACGCGTATGTAGGTATCTATCGCGGGAACTGGACTGCCGAGCAATATATTTTCTTTGCGAAAATATTCGATAACCTCGCCGGCCCGATGTTGCGTGTTCAGCATCACGAAGTTTGCGTGAGAATCGATGAACCTTAGCATCCGAGCCTGGGCCTGGTTCAGGAATTCCTGGCGAGCATCCGTATTCTGCTTGACGAAGTTTCGGACACTTTCCGTGTCTTCCAGCGCGGCAGTAGCTGCACGAACCACTACGCCATTCACGCTGTTCAACGTGATGTGAGGGCGCATTTGCTCGATGACGGCAGGTGCGGCAATGCAGTATCCCAAGCGGAGTCCCGCCAGCGCGTATATCTCGGAGAACGTACGGCAGACGATGACTTTTTCCGCGTTGGTGGGACGATCGACAAACGATGCATACATGGAAGATTGACCAGCGTAATGGTGATAGGCCTCGTCAATCAATACGTAGCAACTGGGGTGGAGATTGGCGATGAAGCTCTCCAAATCTTTTCTGGGCGTGAGCGAAGCAGTCGGGTTATTCGGGTTACAGATGTAGACTAGTGACGTAGTGGCGTCGACACGTGCCAGCATTTCGTTGAGATCGTGGGCAAAGCTTCGATCCAGCGGGACCGAGACGACCTCTGCTCCCGCCGCCTTGGCGTACCGACCGATAGCTTCAAAAGTAGGGGATGCCTGCACTAATTGCTTGCCACGCCGAAGAAACGCAACTGCGGCTACTCGTAGGATCTCGGTGGAGCCGCAGCCCAGCAAGACCTGCTCCGGCTTGACGCCATGGAAGCTTGCGATGCTCCCCGTCAATTCGGCATAGTCTGCATTGGGGTAGCGGTTGGCGGTGGACACGGCTGAGTGCATTGCGGCGAGAGCTTTTTTGCACGGCCCGTAAACATTCTCATTCTCGTTCAAACGAACGGGTCCCCTGGGCACTATTGGCCCGGTTGGCTCTAAAACATGGGCCGGCCAGATGCGAGTCACCGGCATTGCGGCCCCTGCAGCTGCGCCAGTACTAATCGTGCGGAGAAAGTTTCTGCGAGAAATAAGCATGTGACTACTCTGTTCTCGTCTTTCTGCTAATGTGGAGGCGATGCTCCACTGTTGTTTTGAAACCTGAACGGTGTTTGCTATGGTACCTCAGCTACAACAGTTTCCTTAAGGTGGCTAGGCCAACATCGATAGATACGGCCCAGATGCGGCGTCCGCAACCCCCGCAACCCCCGCCTTGCAACCTTCTGCGTAAGTTGATCCTTCGGCATTGAAATCACAACAAGCTGGACCGAATGCCACGCGCTGATCCCCGGATTCCGGCACTCTCCAGGGAGGCGGTCGCTCAAACTAGCTCAAATACTCCTGCAAGTACGTAACGCCTCGGGGATCACGCCGGCATTATCAACCTTTTGAGGCGATCGCCGCCGCCCGACTAACAGGAAGATTACCGTTGAGTAACAGTTACTGTTGTGCGATGTCGACGATGTTGAAGAGCGATAGACTCGGATAGTAGAAACCGCTGAGCCGGCGTCGCCCGAGAGTACGGGTTCCTGTAATTGCGGTAGAGGGACGCTCCCAGATTCTATGCGAAACCAGGATGTTGAGGTTATTATCGGCCATTCCGGGATGGGGACAGGACTTCATGCCGCGTCATTGTACACTCCGAAAAGTGTTTCGAAAGACGGAAACACCATCGAGATCAGCGTTCGAGGCCGTTGGGTTCGAGCCCCCGCGCTGGAAATAAACCGCCAGATATTTGTAATCACGGGCAGTTGGATCAAGAGTGCTACAGTTCACGATGAGGAATGGCTGGAGACGGAGCTGATCAATCCCGAGGCTTGCGTGAACCAGCTGCGCGAGCAAGGATCCGAGCTCCGACCTGACTTATTCTCGTTTACACAAAAAGTGTCCGCCACGGTTCCAAGGCACACATTTCCCATGGAATGGGACAGCCTGGCAGCTATTCGGATCACTACATGGCAAAACTGGTGGGAGCAGTTGCCTCGTGAAACCCGGAAGAATGTCAGACGATCAGAGAAACGAGGCGTCAAAATTGCATGTGAGGATTTCAGCGACGAACTGGTCGGCGAAATTCTCCAAATACAAAATGAGTGTTCGGTGCGGCAAGGACGACTCTACCAACACTATGGAAAGAGTTTCGACCAGGTGAAACGAGACCATTCAGGATTTGCGGAACGGAGCGATTTTATCTGCGCTCGCTTCGAAAACGAATTGATCGGCTTCTTGAAGCTGGTTGACCGGGGAGATGTGGCGTCGATAATGCAATTGAATTCACAAGTGGCCCATTACGACAAGCGACCCGCCAATGCCTTGTTGGCAAAGGCGGTTGAGATCTGCGAAACGAAAGGAATCTCCTACCTCACTTACGGAAGATTTAATTACGGAAATAAAGACGATTCCGGCCTTCGGGATTTCAAGATTCGAAATGGCTTTGAGAACGTGCTGGTTCCCCGGTATTACGTTCCGCTAACGCCGTGGGGAAAAATCTGCGTAAAAGCACGGCTGTATCGTGGACTCCATCAAATTCTTCCAAGTAGCGTGATCAAAGCAGGTGTCAATATTCGGGCGAAATGGTATAGCTTTCGGGCGATTGAACGAACCACTCTTGTTGAGAGTACGCAGGACGCAAAGAGAAACTCCTCCGGGTTGCCACGATCGGGAAGACAGACTTGCAACACTTCTAATCGATGGAGCGCGAGCAATCTTACCTCGCAAAAGAGCCCAACTCAGCCGGTTGGGAGCAAGTAATTCTTATCCGACAACCCGACGGACTTCGAAGGACTGACAGCACATCATCGGCGTAGCGGTACGACAGACTCCGGCCTCGACACGCACAATCGTCTGAGATCACACTTGCCGAAAGATCCGCATCTGATCGCTATGCTCGACTGCACAAGCCTTCGGGCTGCGGTGAGGATGGAGCCGCGGGCTGGAGTCGAACCAGCGATAAAGGCTTTGCCGACCTATGCCTTGCCACTTGGCGACCGCGGCAAGGTTAGAGTAAGGCAATTACCTCTCTCGCGCGACGGCACAAAAGTAACAGTCTGAGGGTTACCTGTCGTGCCCCCAACCCGTCCCTTGAAAAATGGCAACTGTGGTAACGATTCCGCCGGTGAGGCGCTGCAGGCTGCGTGGCAAATCGAATGAGGCAAGGGGTCAACAGTCCGGCAGGCCAAACACCTGGAATAGCCTTTCGGAGTTTCGATAGACTAGCTCGATAACGTATTCAGCACCGTCCACCGTTCAAATCAGGGACTACCATAGTCGAAAAAGCCATGCATATTCTTCATGTCGTGGGAGCTAGGCCGAACTTCATGAAAGCCGCGCCCGTGATGCGTGCGCTTAAGAAGTTGCCCGAAGTGCGACAGACTTTGGTCCACACCGGCCAGCATTATGACAAGAACTTGTCTGAGGTTTTCTTTTCGCAGCTTGAAATTCCAGAACCGGACGCAAATCTGGGAGTTGGTTCCGGCAGCCAGGCGCGCCAGACCGCAGAGATCATGAGCCGTTTCGAAACCATCGTAGTCAACTATCGGCCGGACGTAGTTTTGGTTTACGGAGATGTTAACTCCACCCTGGCGGCTGCCCTGGTGTGTTCTAAATTAATTGTCCGGGTAGGTCATGTGGAAGCTGGTCTCCGCTCGTTTGACCGGACTATGCCAGAGGAAATCAATCGCATCGTCACAGACCACCTCTCTGACCTCTTGTTCACTCCTTCCGAAGATGGAGACATCAATCTCAAACGTGAGGGCATTCCTGAAGACAAGATTTATAGGGTCGGCAATGTGATGATTGATTCCCTCATTCGGCTTCTCCCGAGCGCAACCCTGTGTCGCAAGAATGGCGTGCCTGATCGCTATGCCTTAGTCACGCTCCATCGCCCTTCCAATGTCGATGACAGGGCGACCTTGAAGGGCATCCTCGAATCCCTGCTTGAGGTCAGTCGAACGCTGGAGGTTGTCTTTCGGTGCACCCGCGGACGCGCCACTCTACCGACAAAATCGACATCGATATCCAAAGGCTTCACCTGCTGGAGCCTTTGCCTTACATCGAATTCCTCGCCCTCCAGCTAGGTGCTGCGGTGGTCATCACCGACTCGGGCGGTGTTCAAGAAGAGACAACCTATTTGGGAGTGCCATGCTTAACCTTGCGCAGCAATACCGAACGTCCCGTAACCGTCACCCTAGGAACAAATGTGCTGGTCGGCCAGGACCGGAGGAAGCTGAGTTTCGAGCTAAGCAGGATTCTGGAAGGAAAAGCAAAAACAGGTAAGATACCACCCTTATGGGACGGTCATGCAGGAGATCGGATCAGAGGGATTCTGTCCCGGCTGTAAGTTTGGAAACTCGACATAGAATCTCTGCGCTCCATGACTCACACACTATTCTGGCACCGCGATCTCGCTCCATCCTAGATCAGAGATAGTTTCAAAGCGAAGGTGCAGCAAGCGTATTCCAGTTGGCGCCCAGCCATTTCTGCAATGCGCTCATCAAATTGGGCTTAGCTCGGGCATGGGTTGCTGCGGCCGGCCGGACGCTTGAAGACGGTTTGGGGCCGATAGCGCCGGCTGACCCTCGCTGAAGATTTTCTCTCAGCCCAATAACCCATTCCCGCAACGGACCTTCTGATTGTGAGTCCAGCTTCGTTTCCACTTCGCCGAACTGGGCCAACGTTTGTAACGCGGATATCCCACCCAGGCCATTTTTATTTTCCCCGCCAGGCGCGTGAATTTCAGAGTACAGTGAATCAAGGGCAGTGCGTCAGCTATGTCGATCATCATTAGCATCAGGGAAGGAAAGGAGTGTCCTAAAGGGGGGCACAACCACTTCTACAGTAAATGTGTTTCTGACGGAGTTGCCTGGACAGCAGACGATTCAGTTGCAGCAGTATGTGCTGGTCTAAGGCTGCCACGACTCTGGACAAATAGCAGGATTTCGGCCAGTTCATTGGGAGTGAATCAAAGCCCTTCAGGGTCCGAAACGACAATTCATCGGCTAGCGAGGGCACTGGCGTGAGAGTCAGTGCCGACTGGGAAGCCGTTTTGCGTGGACCTCAATTCGTTGTGAATTTCCCGGGCGCCGTGCACCGCTCCCGATCTCGCTGACAATATTCTTGTCGAATGCGCTGATGCCGCTCGGGCTGAGTACCTCGTACCAGCAACGAGGCCATTCTTCGAGGGTCTGGAAGAACTCAACATCTCGGTGCGACGTTCTTCGTCGAGCAGGGTGGGACTAGATCAATCGGTAACAGATTACCGGCACCCGGTTTCTTTTACAGCGAAGATCGCGCCTCGATCGCACAAAGCGCGCGTCCGCGCGCCCTCGCAGTTTCGTTGCCACAGGTTTTCGATTTTTGCAAGACGGTTTGAGAAATCGGAAAGTTGCAGTACCCGAAGGTATCGAGCCGATGGATATCTTCTCTCCTGATTCCGAATCTGCAAGGCTGGGGTTGCTATGCGTTTCCCCGAACGCACCCTCACGCCCTTCCTGCTTCGATTTATCATCCTTGTATTCTCACTAGCCTCGACCTTATGTTACGCAGGGTCCCCTTACGGCACGCTGGGGCTGCGCTGCAGTCCCGACCAGATATGGTCCGGTGTAGTGTTTGTGGGCCAGTCCACCACCATACCTGTTGCCCTAAGCAATACTGGCTCGACGACCATAACTGTTTCGGCCGTCGTCCCGGGGGGCTCTGGATTCGGTATCAGTGGCTTGAATTTGCCTCTTACCTTATCCCCCGGACAGAGCGTGCCCTTCAGCGTCAGCTTCAGCCCTCAGGCACGTGGACGCGTTGATGCAACGTTCGGATTCACCATCGCCTCGGGCCCGACCCTCAATCTCAACGTTCATGGCTGGGGAGCAATCCCGGGTCTGCTTACGGTCAATCCTCCCAGCATCGGCTTTGGAACCGTCCTCACGGGAACGGCCACACAAAACGTAACCATCAAGAGCACTCTTGGCCGCGTGATCGTCAATCAGGCGGTAGTTTCCGGGAGTGGGTTCAGTATCAGCGGACCGAGCTTGCCGCTCATGCTCGGTTGGGGTCAGACTGCGACCTTCAGCGTCACCTTTACCCCCCAATCCAGCGGTGCTGTAACCGGCAGCGTTACGATTCTTAGCAATGGGTCAGGTGCCGGCCTAACCATTCCGCTTACCGGCACAGGAGGGGCCGCTGCGGGGTCACTCAGCGCTACCGCCCCGACTCTTAACTTCGGAAATGTACAGGTCGGGAGTAGTCAGACACTTTCGGAAACTCTGACCAACTCCGGAGGTTCTCCAGTCACCATCAGCCAGGCAACGGCGACGGGTGCTTACGGCGTGAGCGGCCTCGGCCTGCCGATGACTCTGGTGGCTGGTCAGAGTTCGAGCTTCAGCGTGAAGTTCACCCCGACGACCGGCGGATCGGCCGGCGGCAATCTGTCCATCGCCAGCAATGCATCGAATCCTAACCTCAGCGTCCCGCTCTCCGGCTCAGGCGTCACGCCTGGAGCACTCACCGCTACTGTCCCCAGCCTTAGCTTTGGCAGCGTCCAGGTCGGAAGCAGTCAGACACTTTCGGAAACCATGACCAACTCCGGCGGGTCCAATGTGACCATCACCGCGGCCTCCACCGTTATTCCTTACAGCATGAGCGGAATGACCTTGCCTACAACCATAACGCCCGGTCAAAGCGCCAACTTCAGCGTGAAGTTCACGCCGACGACCGGTGGATCGGCCAGCGGCAATCTTTCCATCATTAGCAATGCCTCGAATCCGACAATGGCGGTTCCACTCTCTGGAACCGGAGTCACTCCTGGATCGCTTACCGCTACCGCCAGCAGCCTTAGCTTCGGTAGCGTTCAGGTGGGAAGTAGTCAGACACTTTCTGAGACGCTGACCAACTCCGGCGGATCTTCGGTCACCATCAGCCAGGCAACGGTGACCGGCGCCTATGCGGTGAGCGGCCTTGGCTTGCCGGCAACTCTGGCGGCTGGTCAGAGTACCAGGTTCAGCGTGAAGTTCACGCCGACGACCGGCGGATCGGCCAGCGGCAATCTTTCCATCACCAGCAACGCCTCAAGTCCTACCCTCAGCGTCCCGCTCTCCGGCTCAGGTGTCACTCCTGGATCGCTTACCGCTACCGCCAGCAGCCTTACCTTTGGTACCGTCCAGGTCGGTAATAGTCAGACATTATCGGAGACGCTAACCAACTCAGGAGGCTCCAGCCTGACCGTCACTCAAGCCAACGTTACCGGCACGGGGTTTGGCGTAACTGGATTAACCTTGCCGTTAACCCTGACCCCGGGACAGAGCTTCAATTTCGGCGCCGTCTTTACTCCTACTTCAGGGGGTAACGCCAGCGGCAACATTGCGGTGGTCTCGAATGCCTCGAATCCGAATGTTGCGATCTCAATGTCAGGTAGCGGAGCGGTCGCCGGTCAGCTGACAATTAGTCCGGCCACCCTGAGCTTTGGCAGCGTTGTCGTGGGGCAGAGCAAGAGCATGACCACCACTCTCAACGCCACGGGATCGAGCGTGGTGGTCTCCTCCGCCTCCGCGGGCACTTCGGAGTTCGCCGTGGGCGGGCCGTCGCTTCCGTTGACGATTCCCCCCGGCCAGTCCGCGTCATTTACTGTGACTTTCACACCGCAAGCCAGCGGTGCAGCTTCGGCTGGTGCTTCTTTTGTTAGCAATGCGACAAATTCCACGATGCAGGTGTCGCTCACGGGCAGCGGCACTCCACCGCCGGCACACAGCGTCAATCTTTCCTGGAACCCGAGCACTTCCGGGGCGGTAGGCTACAACGTTTACCGTGGCAACACTTCAGGCGGGCCCTACACTGAGATCAACCCGATGCTCGATCCCAGCACGAGTTATACGGACAGCACAGTCCTGGGTGGGCAAACCTATTATTATGTCTCTACCGCTGTGGATGCGAGTGGTGTGGAGAGTGGATTCTCGAACCAAGTGAAAGCCACAATTCCCGCTCCGTAATGCCCCAAGCGCCTACCTGTCCATCCATAGTGCGCAGCAAAGCAATTCTTGCCGCCAGTTTGAATGCCATTTGAACACCTGTTTCCAGCCGTGTTCGTGGGCTGTCGCCGTCATGCATAATGGGTGAAAAAGCCGAGTGCAAGGATCCAGGAGCCCGTCGGGCTTGCCACTCTCACTGCAAGCGCGCCGCGCGCACGTCCTCGGTCATCATCCGCAGAATCTCGCGTCCGATGGCGAGAGAGGCGGTGGCGGCCGGCGACGGAACGTTCAAAACGTGCAGCATGTTTTTCGCGCGCACGAACTGAAAATCATCCACCAGGAATCCATCTCGCCTCAAAGCTTGCGCCCGCACTCCGGAACCATTGGCGACCAGATCGGAGTCGTGGATCCCAGGAACTAGGCGCTGTAGAGCTTCTACGAACGCGCTCTTTCTCACAGAGCGATAAACCTCACTCACGCCATCTCGCCAGTATTTGTACGCCATACGCCAAAACCCTGGATAGGTGAGCACTCCGGCGGCGTCGCGAAGGTTGAAATCGGTCCAGCGATAACCCTCCCGCTTGAAGGCGAGAACTGCGTTCGGCCCGGCATCCACTGTGCCATCGATGCGGCGGGTGAAATGCACACCAAGGAACGGGAACCGTGGATCGGGCACAGGATAAATGAGTCCTCGCACAAGATATCGCTTCTCCGGAACGAGTTCGTAATATTCTCCGCGAAACGGTACGATCATTACTTCAGGTTCTTGTCCCGCTATGCGGCTTACACGATCACTGTGCAGCCCAGCGCAGTTTATTACGTAACCAGCCTCGAACACGCCACCGCTAGTCTCGACCATCGTTTTCCCGCCACGCTCGACTATACCCACCACCTTTGTGCTGGTCTTCACGGTACCGCCGCGCGCGGCCACAATAGTGGCGTATTTGCTGCACACCGCAGCGTAGTCCGTGATGCCCGCGCCGGGCACGTGCAATCCGCGTAGGCCTCCGCACTGAGGCTCGATCTCGCGGAATTGTTCTGGCTCGAGAAGGCGCAGCCCGGCAATTCCGTTTGCCCGGCCGCGCTCAAGCAAAGATTGCAGACGAGGAAGCTCGTCATCCCGGGTGGCTACGATCAGTTTTCCGCAAACCTGGTGGGCGATATTGTGCTCGCGGCAGAATTTCAACATGGCCGCAGCGCCCTCTACGCACAACCGCGCCTTCATCGATCCCGGCTTGTAGTAGATGCCGGAGTGAATCACGCCGCTGTTGTGCCCGCTTTGATGGCGGCCTACACCGGCTTCTTTTTCTACCAGCAGCAGACGCAGGTGGGGATAGAGTGCGGTGGCGTGCATGGCGGTCGACAATCCGATGATTCCACCGCCGATTACCACGATGTCAAAGTTTTGATCGGGCATGAATGATGCAGTCGAAGACGACTACATAGTTGCTCTAACCCCGGATCCTGCTGCGCACTCGGTGAGTATATAACCTCGGTTCAGGGCCTTCCGGGCGGCTCAATAGGGGAGAATGACATGCTAGAATCCAGACGCGACTACCAAATTTCCAAATGACAATGACGATAACTGAGTCCTCATCCACGACTATTTTTTCCGAACTGAAGAGCCGGATTGACAAGCGCCAGGCGCGGGTTGCCATCATGGGACTGGGCTATGTAGGGTTGCCGCTAGCGCTGCTCTATAGCGAGCAGAAGTTTCCCGTGACGGGCTTCGACATCGACCAACGCAAGGTGTCTACGCTAACCCAGGGCGGATCTTACATTTTTCGCATTGCGGCCAGCGAGATCCAGCAAGCGAGGGCACGCGGCTTCGAAGCCACCACAGACTATTCGCGATTGACTGAGATGGATGCCATCATCATTTGCGTGCCCACGCCGCTGAACGAATATCACGAGCCTGATCTCAGTTACATCACTGACACAGCCAAAGCCATCGCTCCTCATCTGCGTGCCGGTCATCTGGTGGTACTAGAGAGCACAACCTATCCCGGGACCACGGAAGAAGTCATGATTCCCATCCTCGAAAAGGGGAACCCTCACGGTTTGAAGGCGGCGCGGTCAGGAGCATCGAGCGCGCAGGAGTTTTACGTGGCGTTCTCGCCTGAACGGGAAGATCCCGGCAATCAAACGGTAGCGCGGCGGGATATTCCAAAGGTGGTGGGCGGGCTGGATCCGCAAGCCTCGGAGCTGGCCGCAGCGCTGTACGGAGCGATCTTTAACCGGGTAGTGCGGGTCTCATCGCCGGCGGTGGCGGAGATGACCAAGCTCCTGGAGAATATTTACCGCTGCGTGAATATTGCTTTGGTGAACGAGCTGAAGTTGTTGTCGCTGCGTATGGGTTTGGACATCTGGGAAGTGATCGCAGCGGCTTCCACCAAGCCGTTTGGCTTTCACGCTTTCTATCCCGGGCCGGGATTAGGTGGGCATTGCATCCCCATTGATCCTTTTTATCTGGCATGGAAGGCGAAGGAGTGGGATTTCCGCACTCGTTTCATCGAACTGGCGGGCGAGATCAACGCCAATATGCCGTATCATGTGCTGGAATCGGTGTCTAAAGCCTTGAATCAGCACAAGAAGGCGCTGAACGGGGCCAAAGTACTGGTTCTAGGCGTGGCTTATAAAAAGGACATTGATGATCTGCGTGAATCGCCCGCTCTCACGATCATCGAATTGCTGCAAAAGCAGGGGGCCGTGGTCAGCTACCACGATCCCTATTTCCCGACCGTGGGCAAGGGACGAAAGTACGATCTACAGATGAAGTGCGCCACGCTGGAAAACCTGGGGCAATACGATTGCGTGCTGATCGTGACCGACCACTCTGACTATGACTACGAACGCATCGTGCGCGAATCACAACTGGTGGTGGACACGCGCAATGCGACCCGCGGCATCCGCAGCCCGAAAATTGTGCCCTGCTAGCGAGTGGAGACCCGACAGGCACAACAATCAGAAGGTTGGATGACCAAGTTCTCACCACAACTGCGTTTTGCCCTACTCGGTGCGATTTCTCTAGCAATTTGGTGGCGTCCATTAACCACCACGCTTGTGCTGGCGGCGAACGATGACCAGTACACTCACATATTCCTGATTGTTCCCGTGAGCGCCGCGCTTATCTTTCTGGAGTGGCGCTCGGTCGACGGCGCGCTTGAGCCGAATGTTCCGCTTGGTTCGGCGTTAATTCTGCTCGCTTCTATCATCGGCTGCTTTGGCAGCTTTGGGGCGGGACGGGTATCGCCCGACGTCCGACTTTCTCTGAACATGGCCGCGTTGGTAACTTGGTGGATTGCAGCCTTTGTCTTTTTCTTCGGGAGTCGTATTGCGCGGACCCTGGTCTTTCCTCTTTGCTTCCTGTATTGGCTCATACCGATTCCAGAAAACATCTTGAATGGAGTAGTCAGCGGCTTACAGCGCAGCTCCGCTTGGACGGCCCGAGAGCTCTTTATCTTGGCTGGCGTTCCAGTTAGCCAAAACGGTGTTCTGCTGTACATCCCGAGGTTGACGATTGAAGTGGCTAAAGAGTGCAGCAGCATTCGTTCCACGCTGATGTTAGTGGTCACGGGTATGGTGCTGGCACATCTTTTTTTACGCTCGATGAGCAGGAAAATTCTGGTTGTGCTCGCTACGATTCCGCTTTCGATTGCCAGGAATGGATTTCGAATTTTCGTTCTGTCAATGCTGGGAATTCACGTAGATCCGGGATTCCTGTTTGGAAACCTGCACCATAGAGGCGGGATTGTGTTTTTTGTTTTGGCGCTGGCGGCGATTTTATTTCTGCTCTGGATGTTACGCCGGAGCGAAGATCAGCAACCCCTGGCGCCAGCTTCAGATCTGACCGGCGCTTGATTGTGTTCCTTGTGACTCGGAGGGCCCGCAATCGTCCTCTCTACGGAATTGCGGCCGCCGTTTGATTCGAATATGAACTCTCTTTCCAGTCCGAATCCACTGCGGTGGTGACGTAGAAATAGGTAAGGCCGGATTGAACCGTTACGTCGTCATAGCTTGTGCTTGGTTGCGGCGTGGAGGTCAACCTCGAGTACGGTCCTCCGTTCTTTATGCCGCGATAAACGTTGTAGCCCATCACCTGAGAGGCGCTGGGATCCCACGACAAATTCACGCTATGCGTCGACAATTGGGTTCCATTGCCGCTGAGGACTTGCGACCCGGGGGAGTTTGAGGCACTACTGACAAAATTGATGCTTCCGGGAGAATTCCCTGTAGCCTGCGGAGCAAAGGTAACTGTAAATGAAATGCCCTGTCCGGCCGGCAACACGATAGGGAAGCTGATTCCGCTGACGGAATACCCTCCGCCGCTCCATGCCGCTGACGACACCGTAACACTGGCGTTAGTTGCCGTCAGAGTGCCTGGCAATGCCTTGCTCCCACCCACGAGCACGCTGCCGAAGTTCATTGAGGAGGGAGACACTGCGAGCTGCGCGGCGCCCCCAGTAACAGACTTCGTGCCCGTGCCCGCGCCGCCACCGCAACCGACGAACACCGCAATCGTCAGGCCTAGTAACAGGAGGTAACCTCCTGTCCGATGTTTGCAGTTCTTCACAGCGATCCATTCTTCGTGATGGCGGTTGAGGTTGCTAGAGGTCAGAGGTCCATCATCGCGAGGGCAGTGATACGACAACTTACGTAACTTTCCTGTTGCTCGATTTGGCGTATTAAAGTCCGCGCTTCAGTGATGGCGCTAATATGCTGAAACGAAATGCGTTAATTAAAGACGCGGCGGTACGGGCCGCGTTGATTCGAAATGCGTCTGCGGGATCGAGGCTACGGTGAAGGGACCGCCGCCTTCACTTGATTCGAGAAGCCACTCTCCATGCCCTTGGAATCCAAGGCGGTCGAGACGTAGTAATAAGTGTTCCCACCCACGACCGTGGTGTCCGTATAGGTAGTGCTGGGATCGACGGTCGGGTTGATCTGGATGTAAGGGCCCCCTGAAACAGAGCCGCGATAAACGTTGTAACCGATGACTCTAGAACTGCTCGCGTCCCAACTCAGATTGACACTATGGCCTGTTGTCGAAATTCCACTTCCAGTGACGGCTTCCGCGATTGGCGAGTTCGAGGCGTTGCTGACGAAGGAAATGCTGCCGGACGCCGTGCCCGAGCTTTGAGGCTTGAAATTCAGACTAAACGATGCGCTTTTTCCGGCCACCAGAGTCAGCGGGAACGTCACTCCGCTCAGCGTAAATTCCGAATTATTAGTAGTGGCGGACGAGATAGTGACGCTCGACCCGGTTGCGCTGAGCGTAATTGGCAGGCTCTTGGTCGTCCCTACCGTTACGTTATTGAAATTCATGCTGGTGGGAGACTCCGCTAACTGTCCAGAAGCCGCGCCGGCACCTGACAACGATATTGTGAGCGATGAATTCGACGCGGTTGATATCACCGAAATGCTTCCTGACGCGCTACCTCTGGTCGTCGGGGCAAAGACCGCGCCAAAGGTGAAGCTTTGTCCGGGGGCGAGCGTCAGCGGCAAACTTAATCCGCTCACTTTGAACGCGGTGCCAGCCGGACGGACTTGGGAGACGGTGAGGCTGGAACCGCCTGAGTTAGTCAAAGTTTCAGGAAGAGTTTCACTCTTCCCCGGCGGCACGCTGCCAAAGCTGACGCTCGAAGGGTTGGCCCCGAGGATGCCCCCGGTTACTCCCGCGCCATGAACGTCAAGGAAGAGGGGTCCGTATACGGTGTTATTAATCACTTCAAAATTACCATCCGTGCGGCTGGCTGCACGGGGGGTGAAGCTGATGCTGAATTGGACACTCTTTCCCGCACCGAGCGTCATCGGCAATGATAGGTTGTTCAGGATAAATCCGGGAGCCGCTGGGTACAGTCTCGAAAGCGTAATCGTGGTCGAACCCGTGTTGGTAAGTTTCGCGGACTGCGTTTCAGTTCGGCCCACGGGGACCGCGCCAAACCAAAAATGACAAGGAGCGCAGGTTAGTGGGTCAGAACCAGCACTGCCTCGCTGCCACAGATTCGGATCTGCACCGTTTTGCGCAAGACTGATCTGGCAGGTAGGGAAAAGTGCGAATAAAAGTGCGAATAATAGAACAGAGAGAGACCTATGGCGGTATCTGGGGGAGGCCATGGCCGTAAGTCTGCAACATTCGTGAGTGCAGTCCTAGGTCTCACTAGGACATGCTAAATAGTCACAAGTTTGCAAACCCTTTCCATAGTGGCTTTGAACCTCGTTTCGCGAAAAGGCAGTCGCCCGAGTCGCTAGGGACTTGGAATGACGGCTGGCGCCTCGTTCGAATAGGCACTCTCCCTTCCGCTGGCATCAACCGTCGTCGCCACATAATAATAGGCCTGTCCAGGTTGGACGGAACTGTCGACGTAGCTGCTGCTGTTAAGCGCCGCGCTGATTTTCGAATAGGGCCCTCCCCGGTTATTACCGCGATAAAGGTTGTAGCCGGCAGTCGAAGCGCTGGCACTCCAGGAAAGATCAACGCTGTGCTGCGGCGCAGCCCCGGTGCCGGTCAACGCCTCGAGTGCGGTGGAATTGGAAGCGTTGCTGACATAGGAAGCATTGGCCGAAGCTGCCCCGCTGCTTTGGGGCGTGAAGGTCATCGTAACCGGCGTGCTCTGACCGGCGGCGATTGTGAGCGGAAACGAGAGACCACTCAGGGTAAATTCTGTGTTGCTCATGGCAGCGGAGGAAATGGTCACGGCCGAGCCGGTGGCGCTCAGCATTACCGGCATACTTTTGCTTTGTCCCACCCCGACGCTGCCGAAATTCAGGCTCGTAGGATTGACGCCGAACATCCCGGCGGCAGTGCCGTTGCCCGACAGAGAGATGGGAAGAGTGGAATTCGTGGCATCTGAAACCACCGAAATACTTCCGCTGACGCTGCCCGCCGAGCTCGGGGAAAAGATCGTTCCAAAGGTGTAGCTCTGTCCCGCAGTCAAGGTCAAGGGCAGGCCCAAACCACTTAGGCTGAAGCCGGCGCCACTGACATTGGCCTGAGACACGGTCACACTGACGAAACCGGTATTGGTTAGGGTTGCGAACTGATTGCTGCTATTTCCCACTTGCACGCTGCCGAAGCTTGCGCTCGACGGGTTGGCACTGAGAACGCCTGGTGTGAATCCAGTACCAGAGAGAGAGACTGCGACCGTAGGATTGAGCCCGTTGCTGATCACGCTAAGCCTCCCGCTCGATGATCCTCCCACCTGAGGCGTGAAGCCGACGCTAACGGTTACGCTCTGGCCCGGCGCCAGAGTAAGAGGCACGCCTAATCCAGCGGTACTGAAACCAGCGCCGATGACATTAACCTGAGAAACAGTCAGGCTGGAGCCGCTGGAATTAGTTAACGTCTCGGACTGAGTGCCGCTGCGCCCAACCTGTACACTGCCAAAGTTGACGCTGGTAGGACTGACGCTAACTGTGGCTGCTACCACTC
>JABCYV010000059.1 GCA_013290025.1 Acidobacteriota bacterium | reverse complement strand
CCGTCAAACCATGGGCTGGCAATGCTTCTGACCTGCTTCAGTCAGGACTAAAGAATGAGCCGGCTATCGCCGAGGGTCTCAAAGCGGGCTGTGTCCTGCCACTTATTAGCCGGAAGGTCGTTCTCGGTGTATTGGCGCTTGGCCGCCGCCAGGACAATCCCTTTAGTCAAGTCGATATTGGGTTTCTTACACAGGTGGCGAACCAGATCGCCATTGCGGTAGAGAACGCCACTGCCTATGGCCAAATCGAAGGAGCTAGGGCCGAACTGGAAAAAGCTTTCGAAGAAATTAAGGATTTAAAAGACCGTCTTCAAGACGAGAACGTGGCGCTCCGGGAGCAAATCGATCAGGCCCTCATGTTTGAAGAGATTGTAGGGGTCTCTCCCGCCCTGCGAGCAGTACTTTCTCGCGTGTCCAAGGTTGCTCCGACGGATTCCACGGTTCTGCTCACGGGTGAAACGGGCACAGGCAAAGAGTTGATCGCGCGCGCAATTCACAAGAGATCTCGGCGGTCGTCCCGTGCCTTCGTCAGTGTGAATTGTGCTGCAATTCCTGCTTCTTTAATCGCATCGGAGTTATTCGGTCATGAGAAAGGGGCTTTTACGGGGGCAGCGCAACGGCGACTGGGTCGGTTCGAGCTTGCGGAAGAAGGCACCATTTTCCTAGACGAGGTTGGTGAGCTACCCGCGGAAACTCAAATTATGCTATTGCATGTTCTGCAGGAGCGGGAGTTTCAGCGTGTAGGCGGCAATCAGTCTATCCGAGCGAACGCGCGGGTCATCGCCGCGACCAATCGCGATTTGGAGGCTGCCATCGCTGAGGGTACATTTCGGAGCGATCTGTTTTACCGACTCAATGTTTTTCCGATTGAGATTCCTCCTCTGCGGGAAAGAAAAGAAGACATTCCGCTGCTGGTCGAGTACTTCATCGACCGTTTCGCAAGAAAGGCAGGAAAGACCATCCGTGGGATGAACAAAAAGACGCTGGACCTTTTTCTATCCTATCCCTGGCCAGGTAATATTCGAGAGTTGCAGAACGTCGTGGAACGTTCTGTCATTGTATGCGAAACGGAGAACTTCTCAGTTGATGAGAGTTGGTTATCACGGAAGCCTCTTGCAAACGAACCGAAAAATCAGTCGGAACTATCTCAAAAGTTTGTTGCCCAGGAGAAAGAGATGATTGAGGCCGCCCTGCGCGCAAGCGGAGGGCGGGTGTCCGGTCCTTCCGGAGCCGCTGCAAAGCTGGGGCTTCATCGATCAACGTTAGAATCGAAGATCGAATCACTGAAGATCAACAAGTATCGCTTCAAAACTGCTAATTCCTCCAAAGTCAGCTAGCCGCATTCCTACCCGCCCGCAGCACAAGTCGCCTCCGAAATGCTGTAGGGAATTTCAGCAATTGACGAAGCTCCCGACATTTCACCGCCAGCTAAGAGCTTTAGCTTGAATATTGTGCGGCTGGAACTGCGATTGCCATAACAGTACGTGCAACAGGCAACGGCGGGGCAAGAAACATCAAGAGAGCGCAGCGACGATGCTCAAGATCACGAGGGCAACGAACGGAGAAGTGATCTTTACCGTGAGCGGTCGAATGGACGCTGAACATCTGGTGGAATTGAAAACGCTGCTCAGCTCGGAAGCGAACGGTTGCAGCATAAGTTTGGACCTCAGAGATCTAACCCTGGTGGATCAAGACACCGTCAGCTTTCTAGGGCGCTGCGAAGCCGGCAACATCCAGCTCAAGAATTGCCCAGCATACATCCGCGAATGGATCACGAGAGAGCGAGGATAGAGTCAGCAGTTCATCACACTTTGCCGATCGATCAGCAGCTATGAGCGACAAGCGGTCAATCGGAGCGGTGATGGAGGTAAGGCTACTAAAAATGGCCTACGTACTCATCGCAATACTGTTCCTACTGTCTTGTGCCAGCGCGCAAGCGAGTGGTGGCGCGGTACTCACGCTGGACGAAGCGCTCCAACTGGCGCGTTCACACAATCGAGACCTCAAGCAGTTCGGACTTGATGTAGGCAAGCAGCGAGAAGCATTGGGCGAGGCGAAGACGCATTTGTATCCTCGGTTCGACACTTCTGTGCTTGCGGCCGAGTTGCTTGCACCGCTCGATTTCTCAATCAGGAAAGGGCAATTCGGTACTTTCCCCGGAACGGGCCCGATTCCGGGATCTAACACTAATCTTCATACGCCTGCCCGTCCAATCGCGATTGCCTCAGTCACAGCAACCCAGCCTCTTACGCAATTGATTCGCATCCATCTATCCATCGCGGACCAGCGTCTCAAGGTTGACGCGGCGCAGTTGTCCTTCGACCAACGTGAACAGAAGCTAGCCGATGATGTTCGCCAATCGTATTATCACGTTCTTCAGTCGCAGATCCAGTATGAATCTCAACAATCGGTGGTGAAGTATCTGGAGGAGTTACTGCAACTCACGGACCGTCGCTTCGACCAACAAGGTGTTCTCAAAGCTGACAGCTTGAGTGTCAAGGCGGAACTAGCGAAGGCGACCTATCAGCTGACCACGATCGAAGACATGCTTGCAGACAGCAAAGAGGCCCTTAATCATCTCTTGGGTCGCAGCGTGCAGACGGAGTTTTCGGTTGAACCCGTTCCAGCCACGTTCCCTGAGCAGGAGGATCTATCTGCCGCCCGGGCGACGGCACTCGAACATCGTCCAGAGGTGAAACTGGCCGCAAATGGTGTTCGTCAGGCTGAGCTTTCGACCAAGAGCGAGAAAACACACTACATCCCGGATATCGCTATTCAGGCGGGCTACTTCAGTACAGCCAACATCAATTTTCTGCCGCAAAACATAGGCTCCGTTGGCGCCCTGCTTACCTGGCAGCCGTGGGATTGGGGAGAGAAGCGTCACAAGGTTCGACAAGCTGCCCTTGCAGAGGAGCAGGCGGCACTCTCGGTCGAAGAGACACGTGAACAGATCCTTCTTGAGGTGAATTCGAACTTTAGGCGTCTCAGAGAAGCCCGTGCGCGCCTTGCGGTCACAGCGGCTCTGCGTGATGCCGAGACAGAGAAGATGCGGAACCAAAAGGAAGCATATTCCCAGCAAACGATCCTGCTCAGCGACTTGCTAAAGCAGCAGTCTTCGCTCGCCGATGCGGAGAGCCAATTCCATCAGGCGGTTCTCGCCTATTGGAGCGCGCGCGCTGATTTCCAGAAATCGCTGGGTGAGAAGTAGAGCCATGAAGGCCTTCACGATCCCGCGTCACAGACTGAATACGCCATTGGCCCTCATTGTCCTATCGGTAACGGGTCTGTTGGGCGGATGTAGTCGCGAGTCGCAGATACCTTCGCAGCCGCCGAGGGCCGTCCGGCTCGCGACCGTTGCGGCACCCCAGACGAGCGCAGAGACACTGCGCTATTCCGCGTCTATTCTCCCCTACGCGCAGGTAGACCTCATGTTTCGATCATCCGGCTATGTGACGAATGTAAGGCAGGTGCGAGGAGCAGATGGGCGAACTCGCGACATCGGAACCGGAGATTACGTGGAACAAGGTCTCACCCTTGCGCACATTCGCCGGGAAGACCTGCAGAATCAAGTGGCACAGGCGCAAGCCCAATTCGATCAAACGACCGCGCAACACACTAAGGCCGATCAAGACTTCCAGCGCGCGAAAGCGCTCTACTCGACACAAAGCATCACCAAGCCAGACTACGACCAGTCGGAGGCGGCCTTCAATGCGACGCGCGCTGCAATGGACAATGCCAAGGCCGCGCTGCTTCAATCCCAATTGACTCTGGGAGACGCCGACCTGAAGGCTCCTTTCTCCGGGTACATCCTCAGCCGAAATATAGATCTAGGGAGTCTGGTATCTCCGTCCACGAATGCCTTTACCATCGCCGATATCGGTCGCGTAAAGGTCGCCTTTGGCGCCCCGGACTACGTTCTCAGTCGCATACGTTTAGGGCAGGAACTGACGATCCAAACAGAGAATGATGCCGCTCCCGTGAAGGGGCGGGTTACAAGCATCTCCCCAGCCGCCGATACGCGAAACCGAATCTTCGCAGTTGAAGTGACCGTCAGCAATCGCAACCGTCATTTGAAGCCGGGCATGATCGCGTCGATCGGCCTGGGTGAAGTTCCGCATTCCTCCATCTCGATCCCGCTTAGCGCCATCGTGCCGTTTCCTTCAGAACCCGATCACTTTGCGGTGATGGTCGCGCAGGATCGCGCCGGCAGGCTCGTTGCCAGCTTGCGCAAAGTTCAGTTGGGGACGACCCATGACAATTCAGTTGCCGTTGAAGGAGTCCAACCCGGCGAGCGAGTGGTCTCCGTAGGCGCTCAACTTTTGAAGGATGGCGACCCCATCCAAGCGATTCCTTAAGCAGACGACTCCATGGCATACAAAAACGACCAGGATCGAATCGAGAAAACCCATAACGCCCCCAGGTTCTTCGTAGAGCACCCGCAGGTCTCGTGGGTGCTGCTCATGGGCGTTCTCATATGGGGTTGGTTTGGCTACCACAGCATGCCCCAGCGGAAGGATCCTGACATTCCGGTCCGAGTCGCAGTGGCCTTCTGTTCGTGGCCGGGCGCTACCGCGCAGCAAGTCGAGCAGTTTGTCACTCGTCCTATCGAGGATGCCGTCGCCGAGAACAAGACGATTCATCCCGGCACAGCTTCAGACTATGGAGTTCGCTCCGTCTCTCTGCCTGGCGCCGCGTATGTATACGTCCAGCTCGCCGAGAACGTCTCAGACGTCAAAAGGCAATTCAGTGACATCAATCTCAAGCTAAACGCGCTAAACAACCAACTGCCGCAAGGTGCAGGTCCGATCTCCTTCCAGAGCGACTTCGGGGACACTGCTGCACTCATGCTGACCATCGCCAGTCCGAAGGCAGACCAGACAGAAGTCAATATTCGAGCGCGAGAGATCCGATCCGCAATCGAATCGGTCCGGGCAAGAAGGAAACAAACAGAACACGATGTGCCAGTCGCGATCATCTATTCTTTCCCTCGGTCCATTTCCCCGGCGGCGATGCTTGACGCGGTACAGCTCTTCGACCAACAGGCAGAAGAAAAGAGAATCCTGCGTGCGCCGGAGGTACTTCAAGGGAGTGGTTTTGTCGCTGTGGATGGTGTTTCGGATAAGGATGACGCGAGCATTCAGCGCTTCGTGGAAAGCTTCTTTCAGAAACAGTTGCAGCGATCCGATTTGCATCCGGACGGTTGGACTCCAATCATCATTCGTAATCTTCATGACATCCGCGCCAAGCTGACGGATGTCGCGGGCGACAAATATAGCTACGCCGATCTCGATAACTTTTCTGACCTGATCGGGAGAACGGTGCAAGGCGCGCCAGAGACTTCAAAAGTGGAGAGGCGGGGTCTGTTGCCCCAAGTGGTCTACCTGGAATATTCGCAAGACAGACTAGCCGAGTACGGACTTCAGCCCGCAGCTCTCGGACAAGTCCTGCGCTCTCGCAATATTATTGCACCGGGAGGCGCATTCGAAACCGACCAGCGACAGATCATCATCAATCCTTCCGGCCAGTTCGAAAGCCGAGAAGCCATTGGGGAAGTTGCTGTCGCTAAGACCTCGACTGGAGCTCCGGTTTATCTGCGGGACCTGGTCAAGATTTTCCCCGGCTATCAAGCTCCTGCCACCTATCTGAACTATTACACGTGGCAGGACTTCACTGGACAATGGCAGCGCAGTCGTGCCGTCACGTTGGCGATCTATATGCGCGATCAGCAACAGATCGCAAACTTCGGTCATTCGGTCGATGAGAAACTTGCACAGCTTAAACAGATTCTTCCGACGGATCTTATCATCGCGCACACCTCCGATCAGCCTTTGCAAGTGAAGGAGAACATTCATCTTTTCCTGCGTGCCCTGGTGGAAGCGATCATCCTGGTAGTCGGAGTCTCGCTGATTGGATTTTGGGAATGGCGTCTCGCGCTGATCATGGCGCTGGCGATTCCGATCACACTCGCCATGACCTTTGGCGTTACCTACATGTTAGGCATTGACCTGCAGCAAGTGTCGGTGGCGACTCTCATCATCGCTTTAGGTCTGCTGGTGGACGTTCCTGTAGTGGCTGGCGACGGTATCAAACGTGGCCTCGCGGAAGGATTGCAGCGTCATGTAGCAGCGTGGCTGGGTCCGACCAAGCTGGCTACGGCTATCTTTTACGCCACTCTGACGAACATCATCGCCTATCTTCCTTTCCTCATGCTCAGCGGCAATACCGGAGAGTTTCTCAAAAGCCTTCCCATCGTCATGACCACGGCGCTGCTCTGTGCTTTGGTAGTTGCCATGACGTTTGTTCCGCTGCTGGGTTACTACATTCAGCGGCCGCCCGCCACGAAAGGATCCACTATAGAAGAGAAGCGCGAGCGCGGCTTTTATGGCTTCTATAACCGGCTGGTAGGCCGGGCAATTCAACATCGCTGGTACGTTCTGCTCGGTTCCTTCGTGTTCTTGCTGATAGGAGCGTTCGCCGCTTCACACCTCAAGTCCCAATTTTTTCCTGAGGATGTCCAGTATTGGTTTTATCTCGACATCTGGCTGCCCAATGATGTTCCCCTGAGCGCGACCAACGATACTGCGATGAGGGCGGAGCAGGTAGTGCGCAAGGTTATTGAAGGCGCTCCTGAAGGCCGTCGAAAAGAGAAGGGACCTGAGCACCTGCTCACCTCCGTGACGAGTTTCATTGGCGGCGGCGGACCGCGTTTCTGGTTTTCCATCGCTCCCGAAGCGACCCAGACCAACTATGCGCAGGTCATTGTGCAGGTGCGCGACAAGGAGGCTACTCCAAAGCTGATTGGACCTCTTCAGGATGAGCTCAATAAACAGGTCCCCGGAGCATGGATCACGGTGCGACAGCTGCAAACGAACCCAGTCGAGACTCCTGTTGAGGTCCTTATTACAGGCCAGGCAGATACCGACCCGCGAACCGAAAGCGAGGATATCCGATCCCTTCGGGCAATCGCGTCGCAGGCCATGGATATCGTTCGCCAATCGCCTGGAATTGCCGTGTTGAGGGACGATTGGAGTCCCGACAGCCCACAGATGAAAATCGAGATTGATCCGGATCGCGCCAACCTGGTTGGCATTACGAACGCCGATGTTGCAACATCCACGTCTGCCGCAATCAGCGGGAACCCGGTGGGCATTTACAAAGAGGGAAACAAGAACATCCCGATTGTTGTCCGCCTCCGGCCGCAGGATCGCGCACGGCTTTCACAGATCGAAAATCTCTACGTCAACTCATCGCAAGACAACGTCAAAGTTCCGCTGCTGTCAGTGGCGACCTTGAAAGATATTCTTGAGACGGCGCGGATTCGGCGGCGCGAGCACTTCCGCACCTTATCCATCTTGTGCTTTCCGGCGCCAGGCGTCCTAGCATCGGAGGTGCTCGCACCGATCGAACCTAAACTGATTGCTCTCGAGAAAGGCCTTCCACCGGGCTATCAATTACAGATCGGCGGGGAAAAGGCAAAGCAAGTTGACGGATTCACGAATCTCGCCGTTGTTCTTCTGATTTCTCTGGTCGGGATCTACCTGGCGTTGCTGGTTCAATTCAATAATGCCGTCAAGCCTTTGCTGGTCTTCGCGGCCGCTCCCTATGGAGCAATCGGAGCATTAATCGCGTTGGCAATCATGGGCACGCCCTTTGGCTTCATGGCATTTCTTGGAGTGGCCAGCCTGATTGGAGTCATCGTAAGCCATGTTATCGTGCTGTTCGACTTCATTGAGGAGATGCATGAAAAGGGCGAACCTCTCGAGCGCGCTCTTCCAGATGCCGGAATTGAGCGTATTCGACCCGTGATGATCACCGTGGCCGCGACGATCCTTGCCTTGTTTCCTCTCGCACTTGAAGGTGGCCCGCTCTGGAAGCCCTTGTGCTACGCCCAGATCGGCGGACTGGCCGTTGCTACTTTCATCACCTTGCTGTTGGTCCCAGTCTTCTACTCCATCTTTGTGCTGGATCTCAAGTGGATCAAATGGGAAACGACCGGGGACAGGGAGCAGGCGGCTGAGGCAGAGCCAACAACAACGTAATGAATGCGTCGGCAGGCAACCAAGAATTCATCAATAGCGGCGGTGGAACCGTTTGGCGAGGGTTGTGAATCAAAAAGGCACGGGTTTTCTATCGGAGAATGAAGTGGATCTGAAACTTACTGGGAAAATCGCGCTGGTGACGGGATCGACGGCGGGGATGGGTTTGCGATCGCCAAGTCGCTTGCGAGCGAAGGTGCGCATGTCTACGTGAACGGCCGCACGCAGCGGCGGGTAGATGCGGCGACGGCGGCAATCCGATCGCACGCTGGAGCGGCCAAGATTGATGGCATTGTGGCGGACTTTTCGGGTTCAGCCGGCGCAGAGGGCGTGATTGCGAGACTCCCTGCGGTGGATGTACTGGTGAACAATGTTGGCATTTTCGAGCCCAAGCTGTTTGCGGAGATTCCCGATGCGGACTGGTACCGTCTCTTCGAGATAAACGTGATGAGCGGAGTGCGGCTCTCCCGACACTATCTCGCAGGGATGCTGGAAAGAAACTGGGGCCGTATCCTTTTCATTTCGAGCGAATCAGGGGTTCAGATTCCGGCGGAAATGGTGCACTACGGGATGACCAAGACTGCACAGATTGCGGTTGCGCGGGGGATCGCTGAATCGGTAGCCGGAACCGGCGTGACGGTGAACAGCATTCTTGCCGGACCGACGGAGTCGGAAGGCGTGGCCACCTTTGTCGAGGCGATGGCGAAGCAGGAAAACAAATCGAAGGCAGAGGTAGAGAAGCAGTTCTTTGAGCATGTGAGGCCATCGTCTCTGCTGAAGCGCTTTGCCACCGTGGATGAAGTCGCGTCGATGGCGATCTACCTGGCGGGCGAGGTCTCTTCTGCGACGAACGGGGCAGCACTGCGAGTAGATGGCGGTGTCGTGAGGGCGATTCTCTAATGAGAAGAAGTAGTCGATTGACCGTGATACGAAGCCGTTCAAGCAGCATTGCTATTCTTAGGAGGAGGTAGGCAATGGCGGAAAGTGCGACACCCGCATATATCACCAGCCTGATCCGTCATTTTGCGGATCTTCGAGATGGCACGCACGGCGGCTCCGCAAGTCGCAAGGACAAGGAAGCCCATTTCGAGAAGGCAGTGCAACTGTTGGCTCCCGTCGCCCGCCAGGTTCTCACCGAAATGAACACGAGCTTGCTGCTCGACACCGGGCAGCTCACCGAGACGGGACTACGACGCACGGCCGATGGAGGGTTGCTCGCGTCCTGGGTTTTAAGTTGGCCTGAACAGCATTCAGCCGGGGTCGAGCCGATCGCGCTCCACGCCTATTTCGGAGGCGGCTTCCACCATCCTCATCTTCGAGGAACGACAGTTCATGACTGGCCGCTGAACGTGTTCAGCGACGAGGATGCCGCGGCCCAGCTATCCATACTGCGCGCCATCGCGTCCAGCGATCTGCACAATTTGGTCTATCGCGCGGACTATCGGATCGTCCCTGCAGTGAATCGCACTGCGAGTTCGTGATCGTGACTATGCCTTCTCCTCAAAAACTCGACACTCACCACAAAGCCCTCACCCTGAATCTCGATTTGACCACATTCGGTTCTTTCGCCGAAATCGGTGCCGGACAGGAGGTCGCGCGCTGGTTCCTAATAGTGGGAGGAGCGTCCGGTACGGTAGCCAAGACCATTTCCGCCTACGATAAGGAAGTCAGCGATGATCTCTACGGTTCCGGGTCGCGCTACGTATCCAAGCAGCGCCTTGAGGCCATGCTGGACAACGAATGGACCCAGCTCCTTACACAATTAAGCAAATCCCGTGGATCGCAAACTCGGTTCTTTTGCTTTGTTGATACCGTCTCCGCCCGTAACTTTGCCGGAACCAATGACCCACATGGTTGGGTCGGTCTCCGCTTTCAGTTACAGCCCGGCGATCCTCCTAACGACATCCTTCTGCACGTCAACATGCGCGATCCTTCGAATGTCCTCCAGCAGCAAGCTATCGGTATTTTGGGCGTCAACCTCATCTACGCCGCGTTCTATGAAGGGCAAACCAAGGAATCATTTCTGGAAGGCATCGCACAAGACGTTGTTGCCGAGCGAATCGAGATCGACTACGTGGATCTTCGCGGGCCAGCATTCGAGAGTTGGGATCGCCGTGCCCTGCTGGTCCATTTGGTGCGTACAGGACTCGCAGAGGCGGTATTTTTCCCTTCCAATGGGTCCCCCGTTCCTCCTACCGAGGCCCTCCACAATAAGGCCGTGGTGCTCGCACCAGGATATTTTGGCCACACGGATGCAGTTCACTCGCAAGTTCACGCGCGGTTATTGGCTTCAGGTATTCATGAGCTTCAAGAGGAACTTGGCGAATCCAAATCGGCGACCGCTGGTTGCTTTTGCCTGACAGTTGCTCCGTTCATGCCGACCGAACCAGCGCCGGAAATTTCCGATTTGCTTCGTCGCATCGACGCGCTTCTCGCCGCCGGCGGCGACGTGCTGCTTTTTCGCCAAGTCGAGCTCTACCACATGACAGCTCTCGTAAACCGGCATACCAAGGCGCCTGTGCGCTTCGTAGCCGGTCTTTCCCTGATGATTCGAGCGTCTGAAGACGCTTACAGCAATCTCGAAGGTAGACGCCTGGAGGCGCTCGCGCGTCTTTTTGCCCAGAATGTCCGCATCTACGTTTATCCGATGACCGCTGCGGATCTGCGGGAATGGCTGCAGAGCAATTCCAGTACCGGTTGGGAGTGGAGTGAGACGAATGGATGGGTTTCCGCAAGCCAGCTGCGTCGCGCGCCGCCTCTCGGACATTTATTCGCGTATCTACTCGCCAGCAACTTTCTTGTCCCTATGCGGGTCGCTCCTGGCACGTGAATCCGTCGCCGCGAGAATGAGTGTCTGGCTTGCAGCTTCATATTTTTCCTCCTTGGTTTGAATTGCGCGGCGGTGTTTCTTGTTCTCCCAAATCGCTGGTTGGTCATCGGGGTCGCGATGTCCCCTACAACGAGAAGCTCACGAGTCAGTACTGGGGTCTAACTAGCACATGCCGCCGTCCCAATGGCTGTCGCCTTCGCGCAACGCGCGAGGACGCAATTGGACACAAAACTCATTGTTTGGAATCAGAAACTTGCGGAAACCGCGAGAATTGAGTCAACCGAATCAACTAGATATGGTCGGGGAGAGAGGATTTAAACCTTCGCCCCCTAGTGAGACGTTAGGGGATCACGACGAAAGAATCTTGTACTCAGTTCATTTCCTGCGAGAAGCTCTGGGCCAGATTGGGTGTCCCAGGAAGCACTCGGCTCAGGCTGCTCTTCATCCGCAGCCGGACCCGTGCCATTCAATTGCTCGATAAAATTGCGCTCAGCAGGCTGTAGCTGCTGGATACGCGCATAAAACTTCACGCTCTAGAGTTTGCTCGGTCCAGCGCTCTCGAGCTCCTGCCACCCCTTGTTGTTGCGGTCGCGAGCCGAAGCGCTCGCGCGTTCCAGGTCGCGGCTACTGTTTCGGCCTGCTGTTTTTGGTTTAAGTGATGCCGAATCTGCGAGATCTCAGCTTTCAGGAGTTCGGCGTCGCGAAGGACTTGTGGAAGGAGTTCAAACTTGCGAGCGGAGAGGGACGGGGCCTGCTTTCGAGGCAGTTCCTCGCGTCTTCAGGCGAACCCGGTAGCTTCGAGCCCGGGGGACACCGCCAAGACTGAAGCGACTGCTTTTGAAAAAGGTTGGCACAGAAACAATGCGAAGGCGAATAAAGGCTGCCCCGATGCCCCCTCATTCGATGAGAGGGCAGTTGTTCTGCTGCCCGCACTTTTTACCCGCAGTTGCTGTTTGCACCAGGAACTATCAACAACTTCCAGCGCCACCCGTGCCACGAAGTCGTTGTAATCACTGTTAAATTTGGCCCTGAAAAGGTTGCGCTCTGCCATTCTCCGAGTCAAAGGAATCAGCTTGGGGGGAAATAAGACTTGGGCGAGAAATGCGTACCCGCCGTCACAAGTCCGCGGGCACGTTGGGAGCACAATAAGGTGGCGATAGTGTGCGTTCGAATCTCGTTGGCCGCGTGAAGATTTCGACGGATGCTCTAAGGCCGGAAGCACCAAGCGTCCTTCGACTCCCCAAGAAGTCCCCAAACTAGGAGCCGGTAAGGATTAAGGCGTGTCTCGACAACAACTTAAGAGATGGCTAGAAGGTGGGAGGCACAACGGTACTGGCCAGAAGGTGAGTAGGCTGAAGTTACCTCTCGGTGATGCCGAGCAGTGCTTCCCCTCGGTTACCCTCTTACGCTCTCTACCTTACTTTGTCTTTTTTACACGGCATTCCAGCGAATGATCTCCGGTCACTGAATCAATTTTCGTGGTAGCGTGTCTACATAAGCAATCCACGGTTGCCTTGCCTTCGCGCGTCAGAATGCAGTTGTGGATCACGATGTCATCGGGTCCTGGTTTCAGGCGTTGCACGGTGGGGTGTGGCTGGGTCGTCGGCGGGGGCGGGGGAGAGGTTGGCTTCGGCTTTGGCGTACATGCGGCAGCCAACAGGAGAAAAAGCATGGTGCTTAATCCTTCGGCCCAATGCAGGCATTGATTTTTTCCTGGCTTTGCTCGCTTATGTTTTGCGAGCAGACTGGACAGGGAAAATTTTTCTAGGGGTTTGTCTTCTGAAATTTTGCCAGTATCCATTTCTTGTCTGAATGCCATCGCCCTTTCAATTTTGCCGACCATGCTGCCAGCCTTTCCCGAAAATCCTTCCGCATCATTAGTTCTGTGATGCCTAAGTCAAGCAGGGGCACCGTTTGGATCTCGCGTGACGCGAAACCAGCACTAGCACTGCTTATACACCCAGAAGTTTTCCTGAGGCTCGCCGAAATGATCCGCCGAGAGTTACATCGATTCTTTTCTCGCCCAAGCGAGAACTTTGAGCCTGCATTTGACCGAGGCCTCATTTGGATAGCGCGCACGTGCTCTTAACCTAGCCATGCGCTTCCCTGCGGCTCACACCTCGACAGGGCGCACACATATTATTGAGGATGGACGGAAAGGTCTTCGGGCTAGACGGCCCGATCATAACGGTGGTGCAACCCACCCAGTCGATCACGGGAAAGCACGCGACCCGAGGTTACGCAGCGAATTCTGTATCCCGGCGTTCCCTTGCCCAGCCCAAGGTGCGTGCGGTCTTCGTGATTGTCCCTACCGAAAACTCGATCTCAGTAAAAAAGAGGGTGAGGTAAAAGTAGCTGCTGAAAGTACGGTAATCCAGGCTGTGCATCGCCAAAATTCTGTCCGGCTCTGAAATCAACGGCTTGCACACTTTCCTCAGCCGCGCGGTATCTGCTATGACTGGTGCTTCATGTGTCGCTACGTCGGATTTGGGTTGGGCCTGCTCCCCCGCTGCTTTCGATCGCATCGAAGCCTGCTCCTGGAAAATCTCGCTCTCCGGCAACAGTTGGCTGTGCTGAAGCGCAAGCATCCCCGACCCCCGATGGGAGCGGTTGACAAAATCTTCTGGGTATTCGCCCGTCGTTTCTGGGGTGCCTGGAAGCAGTCTCTCGTGCTCGTGAACCCTGAGACGGTCGTTCGCTGGCATCGCGCTGGGTTTCGACTGTACTGGAGTTGGATCTCGAAGGCGAGAAAACCGGTCGGTAGGAAGAAACTGTCGATGGAAGTGCGGGAGCTGATCTTCCGGTTGGTGGCGGAGAACCCAACCTGGGGCGCGCCTCGCATTCACGGTGAACTGCTCATGCTGGGCTTCGATGCCGAGAGAACCATCTCCCGCTGGATGAAGCGGGTTCCGAGAGATCCCCAGCCAACCCAGCGCTGGCGCGCATTTCTTGCGAATCACCGGGAAGCGATTGCGGCCATGGACTTCTTCACCGTGCCCACGATCACCTTTGGCGTGCTCTACTGCTTCTTCGTCATCCGTCACGATCGCCGCCGTATCCTGCATTTCAACATCACCAAGCATCCGACAAGCGGTTGGATCATCCAGCAGTTGCGGGAGGCGTTTCCGTTTGGGGCGGCTCCCCGATTTCTAATCCATGACCGGGATGCAAAATACGGGACGGAGGTCCCGGCAGCGATTCGATCCCTGAAGATAAACGCCGTGCGGACCTCGTTCGAAAGTCCCTGGCAGAATGGAGTCGCCGAGCGCTGGGTGGGGAGCTGTCGCCGCGAGCTGCTCGACCATGTCATTGCTCTGAACGAGCGGCATCTGAAGCGGCTCCTTTCCGAGTACGTCTCCTACCATCACGAGGATCGCACGCATCTTGGTCTCCGCAAGGAAACCCCTAGCCGCAGAATCCGTTCCGCGGCGACCGGTCCGGTGATCTGCCATGCGCGATTGGGCGGTTTGCACCATCGCTACGACCGCGCGGCCTGAGATCCGCCGATTCCCACTGGCTTACACCTCTTGAGACGAGTGTGACATCTTCACCCAGTAATAAGGAGCCCTCGCTCCGAGTCAGCATCTGCGCCCTCGGACTCAACCCATCTCGTGTTGGAAAACTCTCTTCAGGATCGCCTTCGAGCTGCACCTTGGATTTTGGCGAGCTACAACCATAAAAGCACGGCTGAAGCCCTTCCTGCAGTAGCATTTCGTTCCGGGTGGAACGAATCGTCTGAGCAAAGCCGGGCAATCATCAGCGAGCCAAGACGTTTCCCCGTTCAGAACCTGCCCGCAAGTTAATTTCGCCGGGGAAGCGTTACCGCGGTGGCGTAGCTTTCTACCGCAAACCGACATCGCCATAGCACTTTGGTGCCATTGTCGTGATTCATCCCGCGCCTTTACATTGGCCAGCCGCCGACGTTGTTCCAGATCGGAGATCCCAAGAAAGATAGGAGACTCGCTCTTCCCCCATGGAACATTTTCGAGCTGGTGATAAGGCAGCGTTCTCAGGTATCTACAAAGCCGTCCATGACAAAGATCACATACCACCCCACTACGTAACCGCGATCTACGGCGAAATCTTTCCGAGCTGAATTAAATGCACAAACCGGGTCCGGTTTGAAATCGCTCTGTCTGCCGTTCACGTATACGCGCACACGCAGTTCAGGCGCACAGATGATCAACGATAAAGAGAAGAGAGGGCGCAGCTAGGCAGCTGCACAACCTCTCTCCCGTGTTGGCCCGACTAGCCGCCATCGTTCGGTCAGACGGCCCAAAGTCGACACACGCGCCTACTTCTGTAACGACGCGTATTCCCGCGCATCGCGTTCACGCTCGAAATATGCGTCGGCGCCCGACCCAAGCTCCTCTCGCTTGGCTGCGACCCCTTCAGCGATCGCTGGGCCAAGGTTCTCTGGATCTTCGACGAAATACGGCTGATCGGATGCGGAACGGGTAACCGCGATCCGGCGACGGTATTTGACGGCGTATGCATCCTGCATCTGATACACGACTTCTTTGTCCGACGTAGCGAACGTCGGAACCGGCTTAGCCAGGCTAGCTTCCCACTCAAGCTTTTCCTTCTTCACTCGCGATCAGTGTATGGTGATCAAGAGCGGGTGATGTGACTCCCAGTCTGGCATCCTCCAACAAGTGGCGGAGTCATTCAGGCGCATGGTAATTGCTACCATCGCGAGAAACTTGTGAGGCTGCCTGGCACATCGACAACTGATACGAAGGAATACCCACTGCGCGGACCGAATGCAATCAGACCCGGGTTCGAGAGGATGTTCTCCGAGTTTGCTAAACCAGGTGTGAGCTTCGCCCGAAAGCAGCGACTAATCGAAGGTGACTACGCGTATATCGTTTGGACCTCGGAAACCGCGGACAATTCGTACGAACTCGGCAGCGATACCTTCGTTATTCAGAACGGATGCATTCGAATGTGAGCCTTTACAAAAAAGGTAAAACCAAAGCGCTGACAATGAAAAGAATTGACTGGCAGGGACGAAAAGGTGTTTTCTAGGGATCTTCAGACGAGTAGGAGGTTTTTGTGGTTTGTACAGGAGCCTCACTGCGCCTTTTATGCGCAAAAGTGTTGATATGCGGGGTAGTCACGTGTCACGCGCAAACGTATTCGCCTTCTGCCTCGGGCACCTCAGGTCAAACCATTCCTGGGGCAAACGGAGGAAATCCGTTTGCTGGTAGCGTGCCGACAAGACTCGTTGCCGGACGTATGCCGCTCTCCTTGCAAGATGCCGTTAATCTGGGTCTGAAGCACAATCTCGGGGTGCTCCTTTCGCGCTCTGACACTCGCGCTGCCCGCGGGCTGCGCTGGCAGGAACTGAGCGCCTTGCTGCCGCACGTCACGGCGGCTCCTTACGTGGCGGAGTCGAAGGTCAACCTCGCTCAGGTCGGATTGGGTAACGCTGCCGCAAATGTTTTCCACATTTCTCCGGCGGTCGGTCCCTTTTCTTATTTCGACGCACGAGCGAGCGTAACTCAAACCTTGTTCGATTGGAAGTCCATCAGCTCCGCTCGCGCGGCCAGCGCGAGTGTCAAGTCTGCTGACTACACACTGCTGGATGCAAGCGACCTTGTGATTCTGGCGGTCGGGTACGTTTACTTTCAGGCAGTTGCTGACGAAGCTCGCATTGCAACGGATGAAGCTCAGGTCGAGACGGCACAGACACTCTTTGATCAGGCAACGGACCAGGTCAACGTCGGCACGGCAGCTGACATTGATGCACTCCGCAGCAAAGTTGAACTTCAGACGCGACTGCAACAGTTGATCGAGGCAAAAAACGACTTTGCAATTCAGAAAATCACCGTGGCACGAGCGATCGGGCTGGCGCCCAGCCAGGACTTTGATCTCACCGACAAATCGCCATATCTGCCACTGGAAAACATAACGATTGACGATGCTCTCAAAGGTGCATTCGCCTCACGTTCTGACTACCTTGCCGCAACGGCGGACGTGCGCGCAGCCGAATTGTCGCGAAAAGCAGCAGTCGCGGGTTATTTCCCATCGCTTTCGTTCGGTGGCGATTACGGAACCGGAGGCGCTCATCCCTCCGACGCGACGCGGGTGTACGACGTGCGCGGAACGCTTTCGATTCCGATCTTCACCGGCAACGGCGTTCATGGTGATATTCAGCAAGCCGATGCGCGGCTCGAACAGGCTCGCGAGCGGCTCGACAACTTGCGAGCGCAAATCGAGGCCGATGTGCGCACCGCGTTGCTCAACCTGCAATCATCTACGGAGCAGGTGAAGGTCGCGCGCAGCAACATCGATTTGGCCGATCAAACCTTGACGCAATCGCGGGACCGCTTCACCGCCGGCGTTACCGACACAGTAGAGGTCGTCCAATCGCAGGAGACTGTAGCCAGCGCGCACGAACAATACATTTCCAGCTTGTACAAGTACAATTTCGCGAAAATTTCGCTCATTCGTGCCTTGGGTGCTGGCGAACAGGGCGTTAAGCAATACTTCCCAGGAAAATAAACATGGCGGACGAAAACGCATCTCCCTCGCAACCTGACACTGGGGCTTCGGTGTATTCAGAGCCTCCGCCGGAGAAAAAATATTCACCTGCAGATCGCCGTAAGCGTCGCAGAAATCTCGTCATTCTGATCGCCGGCGTGGTGGTCGTCGTCGCAGGCCTGCTCGTGTGGCGTTACTTGAGCAGCTATGAATCGACAGACGACGCCCAAGCAGATGTGCATCTCTATCCGGTCAGCGCGCGTGTTTCGGGTTATGTGATCCGTGTCAACGTCAATGACAATCAATGGGTCAACAAAGGTGACGTCCTGGTCGAGATTGATCCGACCGACTATCAGGTTGCGCTGGCACAGGCGCAGGCAAACTTGGCCAACGCGGAAGCGACAGCGCGATCTCTCAACATCACCGTGCCCATTACGTCCGTAAACACCGTGAGCCAGCTGCAGTTCACAGCTTCGGGGATCGAGGATGCGCGCGCCGCCGTCAGCGCAGCTGAAAAGCAACTGGTTGCCGCGCATCAACAGGTGGAAGCTGCACAAGCGAACGATGTAAAGGCCCAAGACGATCTGCGCCGATACAAATTACTAGTCGATAGGCACGAAGTGTCAGCGCAGATCTATGATCAGGCGGTTGCCTCGGCTAGATCCAGCACGGCCAACGTCGCAGCCGCCCAAGCGAGTGAGTCCGCCGCACAGCAGTTCGTGCAACAGGCCCAGAGCCGCGTGGCGCAAGCCGCTGCCAATCACGCGTACGCACAAACAGGTCCGCAACAAGTGTCATCGACCAAAGCACGAGTGCAGGCCGCAATCGCCGACGTTCAGCAAAAGCGGGCGCTGGTGCAGCAGGCGGAATTGAACCTGCAATATACCAAGATCATTGGTCCCGTCGCCGGCTCGATAAACAAAACTGTGGTGGTCGGGTTGAACGTCGAATCGGGACAGCAACTACTCACGGTTGTGCCTCTCGATGAAGTCTGGGTCACAGCCAATTTCAAAGAAACGCAACTGAAGCACATGCAGGTCGGACAGAAAGCTGACATTCACGTGGATTCAAGCGGCCGGACTCTGCACGGCCATGTTGACAGTATCGCCGGCGCGACTGGGCCGCTGTTCAGTTTGCTTCCACCCGAGAATGCGACCGGAAACTACGTAAAGATTGTGCAGCGAGTGCCGGTAAAAATTGTCCTCGAGCCTGGCGAAAATCGGGACCGAAGGCTTCGCCCAGGCATGAATGTCGTTCCAGACGTATACCTGAGATGACTACCGCTGCGCTCACACTCGACCAAGACATCTGGCGGCCACGGTACAACCCCTGGCTGGTCGCCGTCGTCGTCGCGCTTGCCGCGTTCATGGAAGTTCTCGACACGAGCATTGCCAACGTCGCGCTTCCGTACATGGCCGGAAATTTGGGCGCGAGCAATGACCAGAGCACCTGGGTTTTGACGTCCTATTTGGTCTCTAACGCCATCATTCTTCCCATGACGGGCTGGCTTGCCGGAGCATTCGGACGCAAACGATTCTTCATGGGCTGCCTCGCTATCTTTACAGTTAGTTCACTACTGTGCGGCTTGGCGCCGAGTCTCGGCTTTCTTCTTCTTTTTCGAGTCATGCAAGGCGCGGGCGGCGGCGGGTTGCAGCCGATGGCACAAGCCATTCTCGCCGACACTTTTCCGCCAGAGAAACGTGGGCTTGCATTCGCGGCATATGGGATCACCGCCATTATGGCGCCGACCATTGGCCCGACTCTGGGCGGATGGATCACATTTAACTATTCCTGGCGCTGGATTTTCTTCATCAACCTTCCGGTGGGCGTGATCACGTGGTTCCTTGTGCGGCGCTTTGTGGAGGATCCTCCTTACTTACAGCGGCTCAAGCGGGCCGGCGTCAAGCTCGATTACGTGGGCATCGCGCTTCTGACCGTTGGCGTTGGCGCTTTGCAGATTCTGCTGGATAAAGGTCAGGAGGACGATTGGTTCGGATCGCGCTTTATCACGAGTCTTGCCGTGATTTCAGCCGTCTGTCTGATCTCCTTAGTCGTCTGGGAATGGTTCGAGAAGGCGCCAATTATCGATGTCCGGATGTTCAAGAACATCAACTTCGCAGGTGCGAGTCTGATGTTGTTCATGCTTGGCGTCCTGCTGTTCAGTAGTCTCGTCCTGATGCCTCAGTTTCTGCAAACACTTTTGGGTTACACCTCAGAACTTGCTGGTTTCGCTCTTTCTGCCGGAGGGCTTGTCTTACTGTTAGAAACGCCAATAGTGGGTCAACTGACCACAAAAGTTCAAGCTCGCCGGTTGATTGCTTTCGGTTGGCTGGCCCTGGCGCTGGCGATGTTCTATTCCACCAAGAGAATCGATTTACAGATGAGTTTTAATGCAGCCGTGTGGCTGCGCGTTGCCCAGGTCATCGGCCTCGGCTTCCTTTTTGTACCGATTACTCTCGTCGCATACATCGGGATAGCGCCGGAGAAGAACAACTCGGTAGCCGGTATCGCGAACTTCATGCGCAACATGGGAAGCAGCGTGGGAACGTCGCTGGTGACAACCGTGATCGCCCGCCGCTCGCAATTTCATCAATTGAGGCTGGTGGAGAAAGCGAGGATTGATAATCCCAATTTTGCGCACGCAGCGAGAGGATTGAGCCGGCACTTTGCCAATGGCGGACTTGGAGAACACGAAGCCATCTCGACCGCCTACGCGCGGATTTATCAATCGGTGCAAGCGCAGGCCGCGAGCTTGGCATACATCGACACCTTCATGGTCCTTGCCGCAGCAGCAGGTATCATGTTCTTTTTGAGCTTTATGTTGAAGAGGAATAATCCGGCTAGCGGTGGCGTGCACGTAGCTGAATAACCGAAGAAGCATCATGCAATTGAAATCCATCTCGTGTCCGATCGATTTTTCGGAATTCTCCGCCGCAGCCTACCAACACGCAATGTCGCTGGCTGAGCACTCATTTGCTCAAAAAGAGAACATGGAAGTGATCGTCATGGGAACACACGGCCGACAGGGATTTGACCATCTGGTGCAGGGTTCGACTGCCGACCGGATCATGCGCAAGGCGGCATGCCCCGTGCTGGTAGTACCCAATACTTCTCGGAAAGCCCTGGGCACTGGACCCGACGGGCGCCATCGTTTGAGCCGAATCCTGTACTACGCGGATTTTTCGAATAACTCTGAGCGAGCGCGTGCGTGGGTACGCGATTTCGTTGGCCGCGGAGTATAGCGCAGAACTGACTTTTTTGTACGTGGCCGCCAACGCCCCCCGAACTGGCGAGGGCGGGAGGCGATCATTGCCGAGCGTTCACAAGAACTCGATAAACTGGTTTCAGAGACGGAACGCCAGAATCTTAATGTGAGGTCGGCAGTATGGTTGGGAAAACCTTACGAGGAGATTGTTCGACACGCAACTGAAGTGCAAGCAGGCCTCATAATTATGACGGCGCGTGGAGGCGACGCTGTTGACCGCGCTGTTTTCGGCTCTACTACCTATCGAGTGATCCAGTTCGGGCCCTGCCCGGTGCTCGCGATCCACACGTAAGCAACTCGCGGAGAAAAGTTGGATTTCATGGTCAACATCATTACCATTGAACGCGAGTACGGGTGCGGCGGCGGCGAAATCGCTCAGTTGGTAGCGAACCGGCTCGGCTGGAAGCTGTGGGACCAGCGGTTGACTGAAGAAATCGCCAGACTCGCCAATTGCCCTAAGGCCGTGGTTGAAGCTCGCGAAGAACGCAACGACCCATTATATTATAGACTTTTTAAGTCTTTTCTTCGCGGGAGCTATGAGGGCAGCATCAACGCGCCCAAGCTTAACCTCGTTGATAGCGAGACTATTCTCAGGACTACGAGACGTGTTGTCGAACACGCTGCCGAACGCGGAAACTGCGTCATTGTGGGCAGGGGTTCACAGCAATTTCTTAAGAATCGATCAGATACTTTGCGTGTGTTTCTCTATGCCCCAAGAGAAGACAAAGTGCGCCGGCTATTAGCGCGCGGCAAAAGCGAGAAGGAAGCCGAAGAGCTCGTTGATAGCGTCGATCGCGAACGTGCCGACTTTATCCAAAAGTATTTCAGTGCCGAATGGCCGGATCGTGCGATTTACCACACGATGATGAATACCGTAATCGGCGACGAAGCTGTCGTTCACATGATTCTGGATTTTAAGGAAGCCTACCAAGCGAGAGCCACCGCATGACATCTCTTCAGGAATTCCGGTGTGAAATCTGTGGGCGAATCACCAATAACCCAAATCACTGGTTCGTCATTCATTGCGGCGATGCGGAACTCACTGTGCTCAAGTGGGATTCGGAGGCAGCAAATGCTGCCGGAGCTCGCCATTTCTGCGGAGAAGCCCATGCTCAGGTCTACATTAGCCGATGGTTCGAGTCGATTTGCTCGCCGCCGAAGCCGGACTTCACGAGACCTGTGTCTGTGAAGTCCTAATCGAATTCGCCGACGCGGAGCGGGGAGTGCGCATATCGTTGGTACGTTTGTCACCATCCGTCCACGGTGACGGCGATCATGACTTCGTTTCGACTCTCATGAACAATCGCACGAGAAAAGTTGTTGCGGCGTATGTAGGCGACGGAGTCAATCGCTGGAACGCTGTGCACCGACTGGATGCTGCTCATCTTTTTAGGCTTGCATTTGAAAAGGCTACTCCGGGGACTAGGTTTCACGGGGTTGTTGAAGAGGGAATTGCGTTCCGAAATATTGCTGAAGTCATCGGACAACGCCTGAACCTCCGGAAGACCTTTTCATTAAGAGAAGGGAAGCAGATTACGTTTGGCGCGGAAGCATTCAATCTTTTGAATCATCCCAACTTCGCTGTCCCAAGTAACACGCAGAGTCCTCTGACGCAAGGGGGAAATGGGGATGCTGTATTTAAGGATGGAGCGGGCGACTTTGCCAATAATCCCGGCCGGATATTCACGACCATCGGCACCGCGCGCCAGATTCAACTTGCCGCACGATTTGTCTTCTAAGCCCAAGTAATCCTGGTGTGGAGGCTTCGTGGCTAATTTTCCCAAAATCTCTGCTGCACTCAAGAAACGAGCGGCGCAAATCGAACTGCTCCTCATGGACGTGGACGGCACCATGACAGATGGCGGCGTCACTCTGCTTTCCCAAACCGAAGAGATCGCCCTCGAAATCAAGACCTTTGACGCGCACGATGGTCAGGGCCTTACACTCGCACACACTGCGGGGCTTCGCACCGGCTGCATTACCGGACACCAAAGCTCGGCACTCCTTCGGCGCGCTTACGAGATGAACATGGAGTTTATTTATATGAAACAAGCGTTGAAGATGCCGGCCTACGAAGAAATTGTTCGGAAGGCGGCTGTATCCGATTCTGTTGTCGCCTATGTGGGCGATGATCTCCCGGATCTTCCCGTGATGCGCCGCGTTGGTCTCGCGGTGGCGGTCGGCAATGCGGTTCGAGAGGTCAAAGAGACAGCGCATTACACAACCAAAGCCCTGGCCGGCCATGGTGCAATCCGCGAAACCGTTGAACTCATTCTGAAATCGAAAGGTATCTGGGATTCGCTAATCGACAAAGCGCGCGCCTGACAAAGTTTAAGCTGAGAAATCTGCGAGAGTGGCGGGACTGGAACCCGCTGCATCTTCCACCTGTATGATGACGAGCGTTATGTCATCTGTTTGTAGGCGTCCTGCAGAATGGGCCTCCAGTTCGTTCAAGATGACTTCCAAGATCCGGTGCGGATCTTGAGTGCGACAATCGTAGAGAACTCTTTGTAGCCGTTTGTGTCCGAAGGCCTTGCCCTCAGAATTTTCCGACTCTGTGACTCCATCTGTGTAGAAGACCAAGGTATCGCCAATCTCGAGTTGAAACGTCGTCGAGACGAAGAGCGAATCTTCTAGAGAACCAACCGGCGGACATTCCTGTGCTCCGCAAGAAATAGGTGCAACTTTCGCGAGTGACGCAGACGTTACACTGTTACCTTGCAGCCGCAACTTGAAAGTTTCGTCGCCAACCGTTTATGCGCAGGACCGCACAGTTCCTCCGATCACTGCTTTCTATCCTTCTTATTACAGCCGGCGAAGGCGTTCAGTTTCTGTGGCTGGCAGTCTCGTCGCGGGCGGAATTGAGTGCCGAGGTGCTGTTCCT
>JABCYV010000058.1 GCA_013290025.1 Acidobacteriota bacterium | reverse complement strand
ATTGCGCTTCAGCAAGCTCGCTAGAGCTGTGTCGGCCTTATAAGGCATTTTCCCGGTCAGCAATTCGAAGAAAATAAGTCCGAGCGCGAAGATGTCAGACCGCTGATCGAGTTCGCTGCCCATGGCCTGTTCCGGCGACATGTACTCCATGGTCCCCACTAAAGCGCCGGTCTGGGTCATGCCCTCAGAGTCCACTGAACGTGCCAGGCCAAAGTCCATCACCAGGATGCGTCCGTGTTTGTCCTGCATGATGTTTTGCGGCTTCAGGTCGCGGTGGATGACTCCAACGGTATGAGCTGCATGAAGCGCAAAGCATACTTGCCGGACAAGGTCTACGGCTTCCGTGGGAACCAACTTACCGTGGTCAAGGAGGAGGCGGCGCAGGTCTACCCCCTCAATGAATTCCATGGTGATGAACTTGACCCCGTCGGCTTCGGAGAGGTCGTAAATGCGAATTACGTTCTTGTGGGTTACCTGGTGCGCCAGCAGAAGTTCCTGTTTGAAGCGCGCCAAGATGGCGGGACTCGCGGCCAATTCTGGGCGAATCAGCTTGAGAGCGATGAAGCGGTCCAGTTCTCGGTCTCTGGCTTTGTACACCGCGCCCATGCCGCCTTCGCCGAGTAACTGCAGAATTTCGTAACGTCCTCCGAGGACATCGCCGGCTTGCAGCACAGCCGCGCTGACAAAGAGGCCCGAGGCTTGGCGCCGAGGGGGGGACGGCGGGACGAGTCCGCCAACAATAGTCGCGTCGATATCAGCAGTAGCATCCACATCCACAAGAGTGGCATCCGGATCGGGAGATCTGGGAGACCTGGGAAGAGGATCTCCCATGGTCGCGCCTTCTGGGAGCGGAGGATTATTGCTCGCGGAGCTTTCGCCTTTTACCGGAGCTCGTAGACCTGGAGAACCGGCGTCATTGGCGGCTTCGCGCCGAAATGGCCGAGACTTTGGGTCTACCATAAGGGTCACCCGAATACCGGACAAACTGGAACAGATGGGCGCAGTTTTCAGCGGCGCACACCTCTCCCGCTACGCGGAAAGTATATACTGATGCCGCCACGCTGGCGTGATCTCTTGTGGTGACAGATAACAAAACCAAAGTCACCGCAGAGCCACTACTCCCACCGTCAAAGGACGCTTTTGAGGCTTTTGAATAGCCCCAACCGGAAGAAGTTCCGCTCAACGATTCCCGGAATTTTTTGACCGAGCCCGGAATTTGAAAGATTGTGGCTTGACGGTCACGCGTTCGCGGTTGGCGTTTTCGGCTTGACAATGAAAAGCGCCATGAATCAATATTCAAACGTTTCAATGAACGGTTTCGCCAATTTTCTCCGGCGTTTCACGAATTCGTTCAGGAGCGACTATGGACCCGCAAACAAGCAAGATGCGCCCTCCGCGCAATCACTTGCCCCTCATAGCAGTCGGCGCCGTACTCCTCCTCGTTGCAACCTCAGCCTGGGCGGCAAATGCCTACGTGCGGGTGAACCAGCTCGGGTACGAGTTGGGCGCTCCAGACCGCGCCTACTTCATGACTCCAGCATCTGACAACGACGCAACATTTAGCGTGGTAAATTCCAGCGGAATCACAGTCTTTTCTGCTCCCATCGGTCCGCGCCGCGGAGCCTGGGGTCGCTTTACCGTATATGCCCTCGATTTCACGATCGCGGAAGCGGGTGAGTACACGATCGCGGTACACGGAAGAACAACCGCAACCTCCGCGCCCTTCCAGGTCGATACCGCAAAAGCACTCTATTCACCGGGTATCCGAAACGCTCTCAACTTCTACCAGAACGAGCGGGACGGCGCCGAGTTTATCCCTACACCTCTTCGAACCGCCGCAGCGCACCTGAACGACAAGCACGCCACCGTTTTCGAATCGCCTGAATTTGACAACAACGATTTGATCCTCGGAGATTTAAAGCCGACTGGAGCGGTCATCGACGCATCCGGTGGCTGGTGGGACGCAGGCGACTACTTGAAGTTCGTCCAGACCCACAGCTACACCGTGGCGCTGATGCTCATCGGAATCCGCGACTTCCCCGAGCAAATGGGCGCAAGATCTGGCGCCTCGAATTTCATGCACGAGGCGAAGTTCGGTTTAAATTGGCTACTGAAGATGTGGGACGACGACACCGAAACTCTCTACTACCAGGTGGGGATTGGGACCGACTTCAAAGATAACCCTAGTCTGCTGAGCGACCACGATCTTTGGCGACTGCCTCAAGTTGACGACACTGTCGGCGGAACTGATCCCACTCTGATTTACGTTCGACGCCGCCCGGTATTTGCCGCCGGACCTCCAGGGTCCAAGATCAGCCCAAACCTCGCAGGGCGCCTTGCTGCCGACTTCGCTGGATGTTCTCAAGTCTTCCGCAAATCCCAACCCGCTTTCGCCGACAAGTGCCTTGTGGCTGCGGAACACGTCCTTGACTTGGCCGATACATCTCCGCGCGGCAACCTGATCACCACTGCGCCTTTTGATTTCTACGGAGAAACCGAATGGCGGGACGACATGGAATTGGGCGCCGCGGAATTGTATTTTGCCCTGGCGACCGCAGATGCCTCTCTACCTTCAACACTGCCACACTCGGACCCCTTGTTCTACCTCCGGGCGGCCGCGCACTGGGCCCACGCTTATATAACCGGTCCCAACGATGCCAGCGACACGCTGAACCTTTACGATGTGAGCGGGCTGGCGCACTTTGAGCTCTTTCGCGCCATTGCCAACGCCGGCCATCCTGCCGGACTCGAAGTCTCACCCTCTGACCTGCTGCACGATTTGCGGAAAGAACTGGAGAATGCCGCCGCACAGGCCCGTTCTGATCCCTTTGACTTCGGATATCCCTGGGGTGTGTACGACACTGCGACCCACGGCGCTGGACTCTCCGTCGAAGCGCACGAATATGCTCTCCTGACCAACTCCAACAGCTTCGAGGCCTACTCTCGCCGGTGGGCCGGCAGCATCCTCGGCGCCAATCCCTGGGGTAGTTCCTTCATTGTTGGCGATGGCGTGATTTTCCCCGACTGCATGCAGCACCAGGTGGCAAATATCGTCGGTTCGCTGAATGGTCAGCCACCGATTCTGGCCGGCGCTTTGGTGGAGGGTCCGAATTCGTTCGCCGCCACTGGATTTCTGGACGGCATGCGAAAGTGTCCACCGAACGGAATTGACGTTTATAAAAAATTCGACGCGAACGGAGCTTTGTTCAAAGACGATCAGCAGTCTTACAGCACCGTCGAGCCAGCAATTGATCTGACTGCGCCATCATTCCTAATGTTCGCGTGGCGGATTGCCGGTGCGCCGGCCACCCTGCTTCCGAAAGAAGTGATTTCAGTCGTGGAAGACCAGATGAATAAGTTCGAGCCTAATCCTCTGTCCCCGACGCGCAGGAGTCCGGCCAGGCATCATCTTCATTAGGCAAGTGAGTAGCGGCTGTGCATGAACGCGTCAGCCAACCTAGTTTGAATGTGAAGTTGGTTGCGAAGGTGCAGTGGCTCCGCTGTCACGAGTGCCCAGTCCGATCATCATCGACATATCCTTGGGATACACAACATCGCGCCCACGCGCGAGGAAGTGAGAGTAGACAGACATAGCCGCCCCATAGAAACCAAACCCAGAGGTGACAACCCGGGAATGCGCAAGGGCACCAACGATCGTGCCCAACAAACGGAACCCTGACGCCCCGTTTGCGGCTCCCGAGCCCGGGTCGGCGCCGCCATGGATGTGCTCTTCGTGGTGGTCGCCCATCGAAGAGCTGGCGAGCGCGACGGCAACCGCAGTCGTCAGATACCGCGTCCGCGGTGTGGTAACTTGAGCCCCACCCTCGGAATCTAGGCTCAGATGTTCACCCTTGGCCACCTCGACGCCCTCGAGACTGGCTTCGACCTTTTCCTGAATCCCACTGGGAGGAGCGACTTGGCGAAACACGATCCGAAGCTGACCATTGCGCCCGAGCCTCCGGGCGGGCCGCACCTGGACGACCGAACCCTTCAGATGGCTTCCTTGAGGAAGCACCAAATGCTCCGACGCGAATAAGGGTTGGCTGATGACGGCCTCCACTGGCTCGCCTTTCTTGGTGGAAGCTGAGTTCAAAGCTGTGATAAGCAGGGCGTGCACAACACTGCCGGACGGTGGCGGAGTCCCAATGGCAGTAAGATTCTCCGGTTTCAGCGACTCAGTTCCGAAATCGAGGGGGCACTGCAAGTCTGCATTAAAGCTGGTCCCGCGTCCCATGTATTGCGGATGGTAAGGAAGCTGGTCAACGGCGAATCTTTCCAGCCGGTGGATTTTTTCGGGTTCATCAATCTGCTTCTTGACGCTTTCCCACTGCTGTTTAACACCCTCTCGAACCTCGTTCACTTTGCGCGATGCTAGATTCTTGGCCTCTCCCTTTTTTCCGCTATGCTCCTTGCTGTTGGCGGGCACAAACTGCAAGATTCCGCCTGATCCTGGGGAGACTATGGTTGTCAGATGCAGGTGTCGTCCGTCGGCGAGTACCAATTCGTCAAAGTCGACAAGGACCTGATGAGGTGGGGAGAAATTTGCATTCATGGCCGCGATCGTGCGCTTCATCTTGGAAACGCCTTCTATCTTAGCCACCCTGCCATTAACTTCACTACCTGCCGGCACCACCAGCTTGTCGAAGGCATACAAGGGCTCTACTACTTTTCCGTGGACCGGTTGACCAACTTTCTGAATGCGCACTTCCTCACTGAGTGCCACTTTGAGGGGTGTGCCGGCTGGCACACTTAGTGGAATGGAGGCAACCGGCGCCTTTTCCGGGGTCACGTCATGTGGTGGCTGAGCAGGTCGAGCGGGCCGGCGACTGAGAGTTTGTCCCACGGACACAGGAGCGCAAAGGGAGATCAGCAAGATAACCCAAAATACGTGCCGCATGAATTTTTTCCTGTCGGGTTTGGACGCCCGGAAGTATGACCCTTAGCAAAATCAGGTCGGCACAATTTTACTCGGAGACTTGCAGGGCTGCTACCGTTTTTATCATGTGACGCTTCAGCCAGAGTTGGGCGGCCGCACTGGCGGCCGTGCCGCGGTCACTCGAACTGAATCAGCACGATTTCAGGCGTGGTGCCGATGCGCATGGGAGGACCCCAGGTGCCCGCACCATAGGAGGTGTAGACCAGGAGGCGTCCCAAGCGCTGCAGACCATGGACAAATTTGCCGTAAATGCGCGACGCGATCCAAGTGAAGGGAAAGAATTGTCCGCCGTGGGTGTGGCCGGAAAGCTGCAGTGAAATGCCGGCTTCCTCGGCGATCGTCAAACGGTCTGGGCGATGAGTCAGCAGTACACTGGCTCGCGCAGGATCCAGGTCAGCCTGTTGCAAAATAGACCGAAAGCGCTCGGCGCTGACCGAGTCGCGGTCGTGGATGCCCACAAGCTGCAAACCATCAACCGTCACTTTTTCGTTATTTAAGATGCGGACCCCGGACTTCCTGACGGCATCGAGGTACTTGGCGGAATCAGAAAATTCTTCATGATTGCCGGTAACGAAATACGTGCCCAGCGGGGCGGCGAGCTTCGCCCAGGGAGTGGCCAGCCGATCCGGGTCGGCGGGAGTGCCATCGTACATATCGCCTCCGATGAAGACGATGTCTGGCCGCAGGCGCGCCAGCTTGGCAACCAGGCGCCGCATGAACCAGTAGCCTCTGACGTGGCCCAGGTGGATGTCGCTTATCAGTGCCGCAACCCGGCCCCGCCAGGACTCTGGCAGGTTCGGCAACTTGACCGTAACTCGCCGCACCCGGGTCCAGGCAGCATTCACTACTCCATAGAGACTGACCAATAAAGCACTGCCGAAAAGGGCAGCCGCGAGATGTCGTCGGGCCACATGCAGCCCAAAAAACCGGCCGATATCGTAGACGATCCAGCACGAACATGCCGCCAGAAAACAGAAACTCAGGATGCCCAGCCAGATTGCAGAAATCTTGTAGAACAGGCCTATCAGGGGATGAGAGTAGCGCCAGGCTAGCAGCGAGGCGGCCACGAAACTGACCGAGAGCGCAGTCAGCGCGACTTGCAGGTACCAAATTCCGGGTACCCCAGGTGCCGCCCAGAAAGCGGTCCAAGTCTCATATAGAAACAAATGAGCAACCAATAAAATGGATTGGAAAATGACTAAGAATACCGCGATTCGAGACCTCACTGTGGTGGTTTCTCCGCCCCATTAGATGAGATTCGATATGGATAAGGCTCAGTCGGTCTCCAGGTAACTACGTCATGGTTACTGACGAGCATAACCATAGTCATCTTGCCCAGTTAGCCGTCTTGATTCAATCTAGTCCCGACGAGTGACCAAAGTATCAGGGAGTCGTTTCTGTCCCATGAGTGATCCCAAATCTCCTGCAGCGGGCGCGGATTGGACCCAACTCCTCAGTGATCCGGATTTGGTGACTCATCTCGGAGAATTGCTTCGAACTTACCGTGAAGCGCCACCCGAAAAGCGCGACGAAGCGCTGCTTGCGGCTATGCGGCAAATCAAAGGCTCGAATACAAAAACACCGTTATCGGTCAAGTCGCCTTCGACAGTTCCTCAGCCAGCGCCGCCAGCAACAACGGACGCGGCCTCCTCGCCTCCGTTCGAGCCCGACATTTTCACTCCCTCTTGGGGACAGGATCGCCGCCGTTATCCGCGCATGAAATGCTTTGTCGCGGTCGAATTAAGAGTAGGAGCTTCCGCCACTCCCATCTGGGGCAATCTTGCCAATACCAGTTTGGGAGGATGCTTCGTCGAGACTGCCACTCCGGTGCCTTCAGGAGTCAGCGTGGAAATCGGTCTGTGGCTCGCCAATGGCAAAATTTGGATCAAGGGCATTATCCTGACCGGCATCGTCACCAAGAGCAGTCCGTCATTCGGAGTTCGTGTCCGCTATGCCGAACTCGAACCCGCCGAACGCGAGTCTTTGCGCCACTTCCTTAAGTTCGTGGAGAGCACAACCAAAGGCTACAACAGCGAAAACGGATATCTGGCGCAATTGAAGCGCTAATCCGTGCGTTCCTGGCGATTCCTTTCTCACACCTAGCTTTTCCACAGAACCCCTCATCTCCCGAAAATCATCAACTATTGATTAGCGCGGATTGTTCGATGGGTCCCCTTGTACGACCGTCATTAAACGATTCTTAGCGCTGGGAGCACGTCTCGGCAGAAACTTGATAAACTGCATATTGGCGAACCTGACGGGTTCTTGTCGCCCATTTCATGCGGTAGACCTGCTTCTGATTGCCGCAAACGATCTTCATTAATTAGGCTCACCTTGGAAAGGAGATGTCCCCATGGTAGCGAGCGAGCAGACCCTGCTGACCAGCAATCAATTAGACACTTTGAGCATTAATACCATCCGCACACTGGCGATGGATGCAGTCCAATTGGCGAGCTCCGGTCATCCGGGTGCGCCGATGGGGCTCGCGCCTACCGCTTATTGCTTGTGGCAGCAATTTTTACGATACGATCCTGCTGATCCCGTCTGGCCTAATCGCGATCGCTTTATTCTCTCCAACGGTCACGCCTCGATGCTGCTTTATGCTTTGCTGCACCTCACAGGAGTTCGCGGAGTCAATCCGGAATACGAACAAGAGGGCGAGTGGGCGGTCACGCTCGACGACATAAAGCACTTCCGGCAAATCGATAGCAGGACCCCAGGCCATCCGGAATATCGCCTGACTCCCGGCGTGGAAACCACGACTGGGCCGCTCGGCCAAGGGGTGGGCAACAGCGTCGGCATGGCGATTGCGGGCAAGTGGTTGAGAGAACATTTCAACCGGCCCGGTTTCGAAGTGTTCAATTACAACGTGTATGCCATGTGCGGCGATGGTGACCTGATGGAAGGCGTCGCTAGCGAGGCCGCATCCCTGGCGGGGCATTTGAAGCTGCCGAATCTGTGTTGGATCTACGACAACAATCGGGTCACACTAGATGGTCCGGCTGATTGGTCGTTTACCGAAGACGTGGGAGCGCGTTTCGCGGCGTACGGATGGAACGTCACGCATGTTACAGACGCGAATGATCTCAACATGCTGTCCAACGCTTACAACAACTTCCTGCGAGCCAATGACCGTCCAACTTTGATCGTTGTGAACAGCCACATTGGCTACGGCGCGCCTCACAAACAGGACACCAGCGCGGCCCACGGTGAGGCCTTGGGCGAGGACGAAATCCGGCTGGCCAAGAAGTTCTACAGCTGGCCAGAAGATGCGCACTTTCTGGTGCCGGATGGAGTGCGTCAGCACTTTCAAGAAGGAATCGGAAAGCGGGGACAAGAGTTAAGGCAAGAGTGGGAAAAGCAGTTCGCCGAGTATAGCAAGAAATATCCTGAACTAGCGGACCAGATCAACCGCATGCAACACCGCGAACTTCCCAATGGATGGGACAAGAACCTGCCATCGTTTCCTGCCGACCCCAAGGGCGTGGCTACTCGCGATAGCGGCGGAAGGGTGCTTAATGCCCTCGCGCAAAATGTGCCCTGGATGGTCGGTGGTTCTGCAGACTTGGCGACTTCCGACCGCACCCGGCTGAAGTTTGACGGTGCCGGAGACTTCCAGAGAGGCAGCTACGGCGGACGCAACCTGCACTTTGGCGTCCGTGAACATGGCATGGCCGCAGCCCTCAGCGGCTTGTCACTCTGCAAGATACGCCCATTTGGCGGCACATTTTTCAATTTTAGCGACTACATGCGACCCTCGATTCGACTCGCGTCGATCATGGAAATTCCTACCATCTACATCTTCACCCACGACTCGATTGGCTTGGGCGAGGACGGTCCCACGCATGAGCCCATCGAGCAGCTAGCGGCGCTACGCGCTATGCCGGGGTTGATGCTTCTGCGTCCTGCAGATGCAAACGAGGTGGTGGAAGCATGGAAGGTCATCATGCAACTCCGCGACCACCCAGTCGCACTCGTATTGACCAGGCAGGCAGTCCCGACATTCGACCGGTCGAAATACGGTCCCGCATCAGGAGTGGCTAGGGGAGCTTATATTCTGGCGGATGCAACAGAAGGCAAACCCGACGTCATACTAATGGGAACCGGGAGCGAAGTTTCGCTCTGTGTGGAAGCCTACGAACAACTCAAGTCGCAAGGGATCAAAGCACGCGTGGTCAGCATGCCGTCATGGGACCTCTTTGAGCGCCAGGATGAGGCTTATCAAAGGCAGGTCTTGCCTGTGGAAGTCAAAGCGCGTGTCTCCGTGGAAGCGGCGGCAACCTTCGGCTGGTCACGCTACCTAGGGCCAACTGGCATCGCCATCGGAATGCACAGATTCGGAGCGTCCGCGCCAATCAAGGATCTGCTGAAGAAATTTGGCTTCACGACCGAAAAGGTTGTCGCGGCAGCACGCGAGGCCATAGCGCGAGCAAAATCGTAGTAGTGGGACATTTCCAGTATTAAATATTCGCAATAGTGAGGTGCATATTATGACGTCGACTGGAATTCTCGAAACCGCTAAAGCCACCAACCCCCTAAAAGATCTCCTGAAGTACGGCCAGTCAGTTTGGCTGGATTACATACGGCGCAATCTCATCACCAGCGGTGAACTGAAACGCCTGATCGATGAAGATGGCCTGCGAGGGATGACCTCCAATCCCTCTATCTTTGAAAAAGCCATTGCCGGCAGCACCGACTACGCTGACCTGTTGAAATCACTGCAGCCCAGGACTGATCTCGATGCCAAGGCCCGTTACGAGATTCTCGCCATCCGTGACATTCAGGATGCTGCGGATATTCTGCGGCCAGTGTATGAAGGCTCGAAACGCCGCGACGGTTACGTCAGTCTCGAAGTTTCTCCTTATCTCGCTCGCGATATCCAAGGCACGCTGGCGGAGGCGCGGCGACTGTGGCAGGCCGTGGCACGAGAGAATGTGATGATTAAAGTTCCTGGCACCGCCGAAGGCATTCCGGCGTTCCAGCAATTGATCAGCGAAGGTATCAACATCAATGTCACTCTGCTCTTCTCGCAGAAGGTCTACGAGCAAGTGGCCAATGCGTACATCGCTGGTTTGGAACAACTGGCAGCTCGCGGAGGCGAGGTTAGCCGGTCGGCCAGCGTGGCTAGCTTCTTCATCAGCCGCATTGATAATTCTGTTGATTCCATCGTCGGAGACCGGCTCAAGACGTCGAAAGATCCACGCGAGCAGGAACAACTGAAGAGCGTTCTGGGCAAGGTGGCAATCGCCAATGGAAAACTAGCCTACGAAAAATGCCAGGCCATTTTCGGCACCAGCCGCTGGAAGGCACTTGCGGCCAAGGGAGCACAGACGCAGCGCGTTCTCTGGGCCAGCACCAGCACCAAGAATCCGAGTTATAGCGATGTGATGTACGTGGAAGAGATGATTGGCCCGGACACGGTGAACACGGTCCCCCCGGCCACACTCGACGCTTTCCGCGATCACGGACACCCGCGCGCTAGCCTCACCGAGAATCTCGAGGCTTCGAGACGAACCATGAAGACGCTAGCCGAGCTGGGCATCTCCATTGACGAAGTAACCGACAAGCTGACAGACGACGGCGTCCGCCTCTTCGCCGAGGCTTTCGACAAACTCCTTGAAGCAGTGGAAAAGAATTCGAAGTCGCCGGTGAGTCCCAAGGTTAGCCGGCAAACCTATAAGTTGCCGGACGCGTTGGGGGGTGCCGTGAAAACCAACATCGATGACTGGCGCGCCGCGGGAAAAGTGCGTCGCTTGTGGCAGCGCGACGCCTCCTTATGGACCGGGACCGATGAAGCCAACTGGCTGGGTTGGCTTGGTATTACTGAGGACCAAATTGCCCATAGCCAAAAGTTGCGTCAGGTAGCGGAGGAGGTCAAGAGCGAGGGCTTCACTGATATTCTCCTGCTTGGCATGGGTGGTTCGAGCCTCTGCCCCGAAGTGCTGCGGATAACCTTCGGCAAGATTGCCGGCTTCCCCGAACTGCACGTGCTTGATTCGACTGACCCGGCGCAGATCCAGGCGATCCAAAGCAAAATAAATTTGGCGAAGACGCTGTTTGTGGTCTCCAGCAAATCGGGTACAACTCTGGAGCCGAATATTTTCAAGCAGTATTTCTTTGAGCAGGTGAAACAGGCTGTGGGCGCCGAGAAAGCCGGAACCCGCTTCATCGCCATCACCGATCCCGGATCGAAAATGCAGCAAGTCGCCGAGACTGACCGCTTCCGCCACATTTTTTACGGCTTGCCCAGCATAGGCGGACGCTATTCTGCTCTGTCGAATTTCGGGTTAGTGCCCGCTGCACTAATGGGTCTCGATGTCACCAAGTTTCTCGATCGCACCGAAGAAATGGTCGAGGCTTGCGCTTCCTGTGTCCCGGTGGATGAGAATCCTGGCGTGGTACTCGGAATCATCCTGGGCACAGCAGCAAAGAATGGCCGTGACAAGGTTACCCTCATCACGTCGAGGGGAATTTTCGACTTGGGCGCGTGGCTCGAACAACTGCTGGCCGAGTCCACCGGCAAACAAGGCAAAGGCATCATCCCAGTCGACCGTGAAGAGTTAGCATCTCCCGAGGTTTATGGCAACGACCGCGTCTTTGCCTACGTCCGCCTGGATTCCGATGCGGACGCGGCGCAAGACGCAAAAGTCAAGGCCCTGGAACAGGCTGGCCAGCCGGTTGTCCGTATCACCGTCGCCGATACTTACGACTTGGGCCAGGAATTTTTCCGCTGGGAAATTGCAACCGCCGTCGCCGGATCGATCATCGGCATCAATGCATTTAATCAGCCTGATGTTGAGGCCAGTAAGATTGCCACCCGCAATTTGACTACGGAATACGAGAAGAGCGGTTCCCTTCCCGCCGAGAAACCAGTTCTTGAAGATGGCGGCATCAAATTGTTTACTGATGGCAAGAATGCAGAGGCATTGGCCAAGGCCGCAGGTAACGACAAATCGTTGGATGGCTATCTCCGCGCGCATCTGAATCGCCTGGGGCCGGGTGACTACTTCGCGCTGCTTGCCTACATTCAGATGAACTCCGAGCATGAAACACGCTTGCAGGAACTGCGGCTGGCTCTACGTGCCAGGAAGCACGTTGCCACCTGCTTGGAATTCGGGCCGCGTTTCCTGCATTCCACCGGTCAGGCATACAAAGGCGGCCCCAACAGCGGAGTCATTCTGCAACTGACGTGCGACGATGCCGTGGATTTGCCGGTTCCTGGACAGAAGTACACCTTCGGGGTAGTCAAGGCGGCGCAGGCGCGTGGAGATTTCCAGGTTCTAGCCGAGCGTGGTCGACGAGCCTTGCGCATCCACTTGGGCAAAGACCTGCAATCGGGTCTCGCCAAGTTGGCCGCGGCTTTCCGCTCAGCCTTGAAGTGAATTTCCCTCTTCGGTCTCGATGTCTGTAGACTAAGTACCGGCTACAGGCCTACGGAAACGATTTAACAGCGGATAAGGAGTCGTTATGCGACTGGGCATGGTTGGTCTGGGCAAAATGGGCGCTAACATGACTCGACGCTTGATGCGTGGTGGCCACGAAGTAGTGGTCACCGACCTGAGCGCCGAAAACGTGAAACGGGCGGCTGGCGAAGGCGCAATTGCATCAGCCTCGCTCGACGATTTTGTGAGCAAACTGGGCAAGCCGCGCGTTGCCTGGCTGATGGTGCCTGCGGGTGAGCCCACCGAGCAGACTGTGCAGTCCCTGTCCCAGCGTATGCAGGCGAGCGACATTCTGATCGATGGGGGAAACTCCTATTTCAAAGATGACGTCCGTCGCTCCAAGCAGCTTAGAGAGAAAGGCATCCATTACGTCGATGTCGGCACTAGCGGCGGTGTTTGGGGCATTGATCGCGGCTACTGCATGATGATTGGTGGGCCGAAGGAAGCGGTGCAATTTCTCGATCCTATTTTCAAGACCCTGGCGCCAGGACGCGGCGACATTCCGCGCACACCCGGACACGAAAAGATGCCCGGGACCGCGGAAGACGGATATATACACTGCGGTCCTTCAGGCGCGGGACATTTCGTAAAAATGGTGCACAACGGCATCGAATACGGTCTGATGCAAGCCTACGCCGAAGGCTTCGACATTTTCCGCAACGCCTCCAGCAAAGAGGTGGCGCAAGACTACCGCTACGATCTCAACTTGGCTGACATCGCCGAGGTTTGGCGCCGAGGCAGCGTTGTCAGCTCCTGGTTGCTCGATTTGACGGCGATGGCGCTGGCCGAAAATCCAACCCTCTCGGAGTACACCGGCTTCGTCCAGGACTCCGGAGAAGGCCGCTGGACCATTCAGGCGGCAATTGATGAAGCCGTTCCGGTCGACGTTCTTTCGGCGGCATTGTTTACCCGTTTCCGATCGCGGCAGGAACATACGTTTGCGGAAAAGATGCTCTCTGCCATGCGCCAGAAGTTTGGCGGTCACGTGGAACCCAAGGCAGCCGTCAAAAAGACAGCGTAAGACTCCCAGGATTTTATCGACGAGGGTAAGGCAATGGCCCAGACAGAGGTGACGCCGGTAGTGCAACAAAAAGTCGGGAGGCTGGGTGATCCCTGTGCCATGGTGATCTTCGGAGCAGCCGGCGATCTCACCCGCCGCAAGTTGATTCCCGCCCTGTATAACCTCGCGAAGAGCGAACTGCTATCACGCGAATTCGCCGTGGTAGGAGTGGCACGGACAAAAATCTCAACCGAGGAATTCCGCAAGAAAGCTACCGAAGATATCAAGGAATTTGCTACCGAAAAGGTCGATCCGGACGTGTGGGAATGGTTCGTTCGCCGCCTGTATTACCTGGCTGGCGACTTTGGCGACAAAAACCTCTTCTTGCAGCTGAAAGATTTGCTCGACAAAGTGGACCAGGACCACTCGACCCACGGCAATCACTTGTATTACATGGCGACATCGGCAAACTATTTCGGCCCGGTGATCGAGCAACTATCTGCCGTCGGACTCATGGAAGAGAAAAATCAGCAATGGCGGCGGGTGATTATTGAGAAGCCCTTCGGCCATGACTTGGAATCCGCTCGAGCGCTTAACCAGCAGCTTCTCCGTGTGGCTGGAGAAAAACAGATCTACCGCATTGATCATTATCTGGGCAAGGAAACCGTCCAGAATATTTTGGCTCTCCGTTTCGCCAATGGAATTTTCGAACCGATCTGGAATCGACGCTACATCGATCACATCCAGATTTCTGTCACCGAAACGGTGGGAGTGGAACAGCGCGGCAGCTATTACGATCAGGCTGGAACCCTGCGTGACATGGTGCCCAACCACATCATGCAACTCATCAGCCTCACGGCCATGGAACCTCCGGTCTCCTTCCGGGCCGACGCTGTCCGCGATGAGCAGGCCAAAATCCTTCACGCCATTCAGCCCTTGAGCGCGGAGGATGTCTTGAGCCGCACCGTCCGCGGTCAGTATGGCGAGGGGTTCATCGGCGGAGAGCGTGTGCCCGCCTACCGCGGAGAGGATGGCGTGCCGGAAGACTCCAAGACCGAAACCTTCGTGGCCATGAAGCTTTCGATTGACAACTGGCGCTGGGCCGACGTTCCTTTTTATCTCCGCACCGGAAAGCGCATGCCTGCGCGCCACACCCACATTCTTATTCAGTTCCGCCGCGCTCCGTTGGTCTTGTTTCGTGAGACTCCGGTGGATGCACTCATGCCGAATCAGCTGGTGCTGCACATTCAGCCGGAGGAAGGCATCTCACTGCGTTTTGCCGCCAAGGTCCCCGGTCCATCCATGCGCCTGGGTGCTGTCGATATGAGTTTCGAGTATCAGGACTACTTCGGATCACAGCCTAGCACCGGCTACGAGCGCCTATTGCATGACTGCATGATCGGCGATGCCACACTTTTTCAACGAGCCGACATGGTGGAAGCCGGCTGGTGCGTCGTCAGCCCCGTACTGGACGTGTGGAAAGCGCTGCCGCCCCGGAATTTTCCCAATTACGCCGCAGGAACGTGGGGTCCTAAGGACGCCGACGAACTTTTGGAACGTGACGGCCGTATCTGGAGGAACTCCGAAAAATGATTCTGGCAGGCGACATCGGAGGCACCCACGCCAGGCTCGCCTTCTTCGATGTTTCTGATGACCACTTCAACCTGATTTCAGCCTCAGTTTTTCCCAGCCGCGAGTACGGCGGCCTGGATGAGATCGTCGCCAAATTCGTTCACGCCAGCAACGTACACCCCGACACTGCCTGCTTTGGCATCGCAGGTCCGGTCCGCAACGGTCGCGTGGAGGCTTCGAACCTTCCCTGGATTATCGACTCGAAGCGACTCGCTGATGAACTGAAAATTCGAAAGGCCCTGCTTATCAATGATCTCGAGGCCAACGCCTGGGGCATTCCTGGTCTCGATCCCGAAGATGTGGTCGCGCTCAATCAGGTCAAGGGAAATCCCAAGGGCAACCAGGCGGTCATCGCTGCCGGGACCGGACTCGGCGAGGCCGGCATGTTTTGGGATGGATCGCGACACCACGTCTTCGCCTCGGAAGGAGGTCACACGGATTTTGCCCCGCGCAATGACCTCGAAGTAGATTTGCTTAACTATCTCCGAGTCCGCCACGGGCACGTCAGTTATGAACGGGTCGTATCCGGCCCCGGCCTGGTGAATGTCTTCCATTTCCTGCGCGACACCGGCCGCGGTACTGCTCCGAAATGGCTGACTGATGAGATGATGCATGGCGACCCTGCGGCGGTGATTTCTCGAACCGCTATCGAGGGCAAGTGTCCGTTGAGTGAGCAGGCCCTCGATCTATTTATCTCGATCTATGGAGCGGAGGCCGGCAACCTCGCGCTCAAGGCCATGGCCACTGGGGGAGTCTTTCTGGGCGGTGGCATCGCGCCTAAGATGCTGCCCAAACTCGCCGGACCGTTGTTCATGCAGGCCTTTGTCGGCAAGGGCCGCATGCAGGCCCTGCTCGAAGCGATTCCGGTAAAAGTCGTTGTCAATGAGAAGACCGCTCTGCTGGGTGCCGCGCGTTGTGCGGCAGTCAGAACAGCGGCGTGAGCGAAACCTTCATGCCCTCCCAACCCGAAATTCGTATCCTGAACACCCCCGCTGATTTATTTCAGGCCGCAGCCAACGAGTTCGCCAAGCTCGCGTCCGATGCGGTAAGCCGGCGAGGTAGGTTTTGCGTCGCATTGTCGGGTGGTTCTACGCCCAAGACTCTCTACGCGCTGCTGGCAACGATGCCATCGATCCCCTGGGACAAGGTCTGCTTCTTCTGGGGCGATGAGCGTCACGTCTCCCCCGACAGCCCCGAGAGCAACTACAGCATGGCCAATGAGGCCTTGCTATCCAAGCTCCCGGTGCATCCGGCAAATGTGTTCCGAGTTCACGCCGAAGAAAAAGATGCCGATGCTGCCGCCCGCGCTTATGAGCAAGCTATCAGGACATTCTTTGATTTGCCTGCGGGCGAGCTTCCCCGCTTCGATCTGATCCTGCTCGGAACCGGACCCGAGGGGCATACCGCTTCCCTTTTCCCTGGCTCGTCCGCACTGGAGGAGAAAACCCGGCTGGTAGTCGCCAACTGGGTGGATAAGTTCCACACGTTCCGCATCACTTTCACATTCCCGGTGTTGAATCAAGCCGCTTGCGTGATGTTTCTGGTGAGTGGCGCGGATAAAGCTCCAATCGTCCATGAAGTCTTGGAGAACCCCCGCGCCGACTTACCTGCCCAGAAGGTGCGGCCGATTGACGGCAGGTTAATCTGGATGTTGGATCGCCCGGCTGCGAGCGCTCTTTTGCAATCACGGGCCTCCTAGAATACTGGCACGAGGTTGTGTTTTCTGGAATAGAGCTTGCGGTCTACAGCACGTAGCGCGTCTTCAGAATCCGTTCCCGTGACATAGGGCGCCAGCGCCCAACTGAACGACAGCTCGTAACTTTTCTTGTTATCGAGATTCCATTGTTCGGTCTCGCGAATCAGCCGCTGTACCGGGTAGTCGGCCTGCTCCTCGCTGGTTTCCGGCATCAAGATTAGAAATTCGTCGCCTCCCTGCCGGAATACTACGTCGCCACCACGAAAGATTGTCCGCAGCATACGGGCGAAATCGACAAGCACCGCATCGCCTTCCAGTAGACCGCACTTGGCATTGATAGCGCGGAATCCGCTGAGATCGATGGCGAGAAAACTGAGACTGCTCCCCACTCGATTGGCACGCGCGACTTCCGTGGGAATCAATTCGTTCATCGCGCGGCGGTTTAGGAGCTGGGTCAACGGATCGATTAACGAAAGATTCTCCAGCCGCTCGTTCATCACCAGCTCACGAATCAGAGCCCGACGCGTGGCGTTCAGGGTCAGCTTCTGTTCCAAGAGATAGATATTCACCAGCAGAATCAGAGATATCAATCCGAAAAAGAGCTGTGGCAAGTAGGCATGTTCTATGCGGATGACCCGTTGCGACCAAACCAGATTCGGCAGCAAAAAGGCACACATTCCTCCGGTGAGCACAAGGATGACCAGAATCCCGATGGACCACAGCTGCAGGTCACGGCCGGAAAGGTGCTGAATCTGCTGTTGAATTTCTTCCGCACGCGCCAGCATGGAGGGCTGTGTCGCACGCTCTGCCTTCGCTTCGGACATCTTCCCTCCTTCCAGGGCCACACGTTCGCTTTCGCCGGACTGCCGGGCTATAGGATTTTGTACCCCGCGAGAAGCGGAAGGAATGCGGAAAGCAGCTTACAGGATTACTTTCGTAATCCCGAAAAGGAAAGGAACAGACTCGACCAGGGTGCCGCTGCCCGGAGATTAGGCTATAAAGCGCGGGCTGAGGTGTCGCGATAAAAGGAGACGTCGTCGCTGAGGAGCGCTTCAACACCTTGAACAACTTCCAGGCCGCGACCCTTGGTAATTGCTCCTCTGAAGCCGGCGCGGCGGGCAGCTTGTACCAGTTGGTCGGAGACTTGTTGGACGCTGATGAGTAGCATCGGGAGCCGGGGATTGACTTTGGAGATCCATTGCGCCGCTTGCATGCCGTTCATGACTGGCATGCCCAAATCCAATATCGCGAGGTCAGGCGCAGCTTGTGCAACCTTTTCAATGGCCTCGACGCCGTTGACCGCCTCGGAGCATACTTGCCAGTCACTGTGTCTTTCGAGCAGCCGGCGCAACAACATCCTTATCGTGGAGTCATCGTCCGCAATCAAGATCCGGATCGGCATACCAACCCTCCCAAAAATCTAAGGAGGCGGACCCACGTGCGCTCGCCTTCGAGAGTCCAACCGGTAGTCAGGCAGGCCAGAGCGGCCCTGCGGAGAGACAAGTGGACTGTCATAATTAGTGACGCCTCCATCATGCAACGGCAATACCCTTCATACTGTAGAAACCGTAACTATTGTGGTACCAGGCCGTACTTAGGATTCTGGGTTTGTACTCGGTCCATATTCTTTCTCCTCGCCCTCCTCATTCATCGTTGTTGATGCATGGGGTCACTCTGCGGCAGAGTGGGACGGCCCCGCTTGAACGCAATGAAAAACAGTGACAACACAATTATGGTGAGCGCCAGGATCATGACGCCCAAACCGTGAGAGCGCTTGCCGACTATCAAGCTTGTATCCCCATGGCGAGTCCGAAGTTGGAGTCGAGCCCGATAACTTCACGCCTCCATCCATCTGATGAGACTTAGACGGACTTCTCGCGCTCTAAAAACCTTCTCTGTCCGGCCGAGGGCCCAAGAACAACCGCCAGCATCGCCCCAAGCCCGATTCCAACCAACAAGAACGTTACCGCAGACCGCACATCGTATTCAGCTCTCATCACAGCACCTACAAAATGAGGTTTGCATCAGGAAGCACCGGCTCGCGGAGGCGCTACCACACACCTGCCCGGCCACTATGCTGCTTCCGCAATGTTCTGAACTCGGATCACCTTGGTATTTGCGTTCACGGTTCCAGTCACCTTCACCTGTTTTCCTTCGAACCGTTTGGCTCTGTCCTGGTCATCGAGCTGATAGGTCACGTTGTCCATGGTCTTCAGAACGTACTCAGTTCCTGTCCTGACGATGATGCCGGAGAACGTTTGTCCCGAACTCTCTGCCTTGCGTTCTGAGTCCGATCCTTTAGCTGGAGTTGCCTGGGAGTTATTCGGCGCTTGCTCCGGTTGTTGATCCGGCAGCTCGGGTTTTACCGAAGGAATGGGCTTTGGCTCTTGCGCTTGTGACCAAACGATGGCCGGCCATTCTTCAGCGGTGGGAAACACCGGCTGGCTGGCGGAAAGACTCTCAGCGGATCCGGCCAAGCAAAAAGCGACTAGCAAAATCACACCGGTGAGGGAGCTCACCGATCGTTTCATATGCACTCCTCCGACCTTTGATTAAGGAATGCACGAAGCCTGCCACTCTGTTATCGACTCTTCGCCTTCATTTTGTTCGGGATAAGTCGCTCGGGCGAAACGCTAGCGGAAGTTTCGGGTGAGGATCGAGAAAAACCGCCCTACAGCGAATGCTGTATGTGTGCCAGCCAGCCTCGCCAGCTCGGGGGATCGAAGTCACGGATAGTTGACGTTCACCAATACATTGTGTCCGTCTTGCCGGCGGAAAGTGATTTCTACTTTCTGGCCCGCGGGTAAAGCATTCCGCATGTCGCCTTCGAACACCATAAGGTGGGGCGAAATAGAACCATTGGCAAGCGTGACAATAGATTTATTCGGTTCTCCCACGTTGGACTCATAGAAAACAACGCTCTCTACTCTTCCTCGCTGCACGAGTCCAGAGGACGTCGACCTGGGCGAGCCGAAACCTTGCCTTCCCGCTGAACTGGCAGTCGTTTTCTTACGCAGTTCAAATGCAGCGTTCATACCGAGAATTGATGCCATGGCTAAAAGGATCAAGGACATGAACAGTCCATCCACGGTTGTGATCGAACCGTAGACTACGATCCAGACGATGCCCACTAGCGGGATGACCGCTAGTAAAAGGGAGATGACCAGCGTCATAAGGGTTTTCCGGAGACAGTCGTGCTCGAAGCTGACCTCAACAGATTAGCAAAAAACCAGGCGGGTCTTCACCTACGCCGTAGTATTACATCTGGGTCAGGCGCAGGCATCGCGCCAGTCATCGATTTCTCTCAGACCCTCGGCACGAGTCTGCTCGAACAGGCGAACCCGGTGCCGAGCGTGCTCAAATTCGTGGATGTCGGCCCAAACTTCCGCCTGCCAGGGCTCAAGATGAACCGCAGATTCGCCACAGGTGGCGCATCGGGTATGCAGTCTTCGAATCATCCGTACGGGTGCGGGGCCCGGCGGTAATTCGATGAAAATACACCGTACTTCCTTGATGTCGTCATTGTCTCCGATAACGTGTTCGTAACGCAGCAGAAAACCGAAACCGAGCTTGCGCGCTTCCAGTTCGGCCTCGGCGCGGGTGTGAAAAGGGCCGTATTCCGCTCGCAATTGCTCGGTCGAGTCGCAGGCCATCCAAAAGGTTTCCTTATACGTCATTACCTACCTCAGGGTCGCCCTTGTGCTCGCTGGGAGAAATGCAGAGTCGTGCCGGGAACCGCCTGGGGAAGAGTGCAATTGAAATGCCGCATAGATTCTCCTAACGTGCTGTGCCACAAGCATTTAACTTGCCAACCGTAGATTGACAGAAACTCAGGTCGCAAGCCTTTGCAACGTTTTCCTCTTCGCATCCTGCTTTCGGTGCTTTCGTCGGTCACTTGGCACGCGTTCCCGCCTCGATTAACATCCGTCATTCTCGAGTTCCATTCGCGCTTACAGCGAAATGGTATCGTCGGAGCGTTATGGGTCAGCGCCGGGAGGCACGAAAAGAGGTCCGACTCCCTGTCCGCATCTTCGGCACCGACGCCGCCGGGCGGACCTTCTCCGAAAATGTGTTCACTGTCGACGTCAGTCATGAGGGCGTGAGACTGACCGGCGTTCAGGCTAAACTCAAGATTGGGGAAACCATTGGTTTAGCGTACGGCCAAGGTAAGGGACGATTCTCAGTAAAGTGGGCGGGGCAGACCGGCACCCCCAAGCAGGGAGAAATTGGATTACAGAACGTTTCTCCCAGTAAGGTGCTCTGGGATTTCCCCTTGCCACCTTCTGCATTCGACAGCTACAGAGGCCCGACGACGAAAGGGCCTGAGCGACGAAGGCATCCCCGGATGAAATCGATGAACTCAGTCGAAGTTCATCTGGAAGATCAGACGGCTCCCATATGGGGTAGAGCGACCGATCTCAGCGTGGGAGGGTGTTTTGTTGAGATGCAAGTTCCGCTGCGAGAGGGTTCGAAAGTAAAAGTGGGGGTCTGGGTCAATGAAACCAAGTTGTGGGCCACCGGCAAGGTCGTGAACAGCCGCCCGGGATTCGGAATTGGGATACAATTCGCCGAACTCTCCAAGGTAGATGCCGATCGCTTGCAGCAGTTTCTCCGGAGCATCGCCCGGTTGCCCATGTAAGGAGGGTTTGGGTAGCCGCAACTTCTCTGTTGGAACAATGTTTCAGCGGTCCACAGAGCTGAGCCTGCGTACCCAGCAGCATGGTCTGCCTTGAGACCTACGGATGCCCACTATGCGGGACGAGCCAGATCGGCAGGGCCCGTGCTGTTGTCTGGCGGCAAGCCGAATTCATCCTTCCATTTCTCGCCTCCATGACTGGCGACGTACAGGGCAAGCTCCAGACGGCTCCAAACCCCTAGTTTGTCGAATGTATTACGCAAGTAATTCTTCACCACCTGCTACGTGGTGCCGATAGCCTTGGCAATGTCACGGTTGGTGCGCCCTTCCCAAACCAAAGTTGCAACCTGCATTTCTCTACTAGTCAACCGGTCACGTGGTGGCATGATTTCATCTGCTCCTTCTGAAACATCGCGGTGGCGAGTTTCACGCGCTTGCGACCGTCGCGGATCCCAGCCCGCAGAAACAGCGTCCGTAAGTGCTGTTTTACCGTGCGCGGGCTTATTTTCAATTGCGCCGCGATCTCCTTGTTACTGCACCCTTGCACCAGCAACTGCAGCACTTGCTCATCGCGTTGCGTGATCTTGATCTGGTTCAGGTTCAACATTACGTTTCCTCGCGAACAGATTTCTTTCTCTAAAATCTGCGGGCACTTCTCCCCACTAGCAACTTCTTCGCCAAAGCTTCGCCATGTCGCTCAAGAGGACAAGCACCTGTGGATGCCGTCACTTTGGTGTTTGACCAATAGTCGCCCCGCAATTGCAGATTCCAGAAGCGGGTCAGCCTATCCCAGATTGGGCTTAGCACGGGTTGCCGGCCTGACCATCTCGTCCGCTCGAACTGCACTTCCGCGAACCTTCAGGACAGTTTAAGGTTGGTCGGAATAGAGTCCGTGTGTGAAGCTCGGCAGGGAAATATCATGCGTGTACTGATCGTCGAAGACGAGCCTCGGTTGGCGGAAAACATTGCCCGTGCTCTGCGCGAAGGCGCTGGCTATGCTGTCGATGTCGCGCCCGACGGCCAAGAAGGGCTTTTCCTGGCAGAATCGAACGCTTACGACATTGTGCTTCTGGATCTGATGTTGCCGAGACTTGACGGAATGCAGGTACTGGCTCGCATCCGTCAAGCCGGCCAACACACTCCGGTTCTCGTCCTGACGGCGCGCGATGACAAGGAGTCGGTGGTCGCCCTGCTAAATGCGGGCGCGGACGACTACTTGACCAAGCCTTTTGATCTGGGTGAATTGCTGGCCCGCAGCAAGGCCCTCATCCGGCGGGGTAAAGGTCAGCCATCTCCAGTTTTGACCATCGGAGACCTTACACTTAACACCGTGAGCCGCACCGTGCAGCGGGGTGGGCGGATGATCACACTCACCGCTATGGAGTATCGTGTTCTCGAATATCTGGCTCACCGGCCACGCGCGGTAGTTTCAAAAACTGAATTGCTGGAGCACCTTTACGACTACAACTGGGAGAAGTTCAGCAATGTGATCGAAGTCTACATCTCGGGCTTGCGACGCAAACTGGACGATGGTTCTTCCCGGCAACTGATTCGCACCCTTCGCGGCCAGGGTTATATTCTCGAGGGATGAACGCAGGCAGAATCGAACGGCTAGCACAACGCGACCATGCCTAAGCCGATCTCAATCATTCCTAATTCGATCAAAGCCCGGCTGATCGCGACGGTCGTGCTATCTCAGCTACTGTTGGCTGCAGGATTGGTTTTCGCGGGAGTCTTCTACATCCACGAGCGACTTGTGAAAACCCTGGATGCGGGCATGCAGGCTCGCGCCATGAGCCTGGCAGCGCTCGTACGATACGACGAAGATGCCAGTGGCAAAGTGTATTTCGACAGCACCTTGATTCCAGCATCGCTCGACCCGAAACATCCCGACATTTTTGCGGTATGGACCGAAAGCTCAAGCCTGCTGAGTCGTTCCGCTAACTGGCCCGCGGGCCTTGAGATTCTGCCTGCGGGACGCGAACATTGGAACTTCAAGTGGAACCACGTTCACTACCGCGGCTTGCGCGTCTTCCATATTCCTGTACTCGACCGGGAAGAAGGCGACGCTTTCCGGCCGCAAACTCTAACCGTCGTATACGCATCACCCACGGACGAACTGGAGGATCGCGTCCAGGAGGCCGGCATCTACATCGCGGTCTCGAGCCTGCTGCTTCTGGGTGTAACCGTTCTGCTCGCGCTTTGGGGTATCCGGCGCGGGCTTT
>JABCYV010000057.1 GCA_013290025.1 Acidobacteriota bacterium | reverse complement strand
CGGTCGCCGCCCCCATGGATGTTTTCCTGACTCTGACCCGGCCTCTGCTTTTCATGATGAGCCGGGCCGCGGGCTCTGTCCTCAGGATTTTCGGCTCGCGCAAGATTCGGCAGGGACCCATCCATTCGCCCGACGAACTGAAGCTGATTGTGACCGCCAGCCGCCAGTTCGGACAGATTCCACCCTTCCAGGAAGAGATGATTCACAACGCACTGGAACTCGAAAACATCACGGTGCGGGAAGTCATGGTTCCGCGTCCGGACATTTTTTCACTACCAGGCGATCTGACCCTTGACGAAACCCTGGGCAGGGTGGTCGAGGAGCAACACTCGCGTATTCCAGTCTATGATCCGCAGCGCGGTCCCGAACATATTGTCGGCGTGCTTTATGCCAAAGATCTAATGCGCTGGACCCGTTTGCGACTCACGGGCCAGCCCATCGCGGGTCGCATCGCCGCCATGAGGATCAGCCAGATCATGCACGACGTTCTGGTGGTTCCCGAGACCAAGGCGCTTACCGAACTGCTGGAGGAATTCAAAGATCGCAAGCGGCATTTGGCCGTGGTAGTCGACGAGTTCGGTTCCACCGCCGGCGTAATTACCGTCGAAGATGTTCTGGAGCAACTGGTCGGAGAAATCGAGGACGAATTCGATGTGCCTCCGCCGGAGCAACCGGTTTTGGAAGGGAAAATCGCGCTGGTCCTGGAGGGCTCTTTCAGCATTCGAGACCTGGATTCGCAATACCAGCTCTCTCTGCCGCGCGAGGCCGGCTTCGAAACTCTCGCCGGGTTCGTGCTTGCGCGTTTGCAGAAAATTCCGAAACCAGGTGAGAGCTTCGATTATGACGGCCACCGTTTTACTGTCGAGGAGATGGAAGGCCACCGCATTGCCAAAGTGAGGATCGAGAAAATGCAGACTGCGGCGATGGGGAAGGCGGGAGATTGAAAACCGGGGGTCAGGTCACAGGCTTCACGCGGTAGTCTCCGGAGCGATTTTGGATGGGGCCGCGCTATTAGCGCCGAGGATCAGAATGCAAGGACTAGCACTACTGCGTTCTTTATTAAGCGAGGTGCCGAGCCGGCTGGAGCAACTTCCGCCGAAGCAAGTCGAACTCAAGCCTGCTCCATCTAAGTGGTCGCCGAAAGAAGAACTCGGCCACTTGCTGGATTCCGCCGCCAACAATCACCAGCGAATCGTTCGCACCCAACTCGAAGATAAGCCGGCAATGCCGGGTTATGACGGCAATCGATGGGTCGAGTTACATGCTTACCAGCGCCGCAACTGGCGAGAACTGATTGAACTCTGGAGTTCTCTTAACCGGCAATTGCTCTCGGCCGCGGAAGCGGTGCAGGAAACGGCCTGGCTGCGCACCTGCACTATCGAGGACTCGGGGCCTCTGACGCTGAAGTTTGTATTTGAAGATTACCTCGAACATATGAGGCATCACTTAAGCCACATCGGAATCAAGGTAGACGACGTGAAATAGAAGCTAGCGGTCTGTTGATCAACGACCGTAGGACAAACTAACCAACGACTGAATGCTCCGTTACCTCTCCCTCCGCATGCTGTACACGCTGCCTGTTGTTTGGCTCGTCGTCTCGCTGGTTTTCCTTCTCATCCACCTTGTCCCCGGCGATCCCATTCTGCAGATGCTAGGCGAAGGCACTCCCGCGACCGATATACAAGCCGCCCGCCATGCCTACGGTCTGGATCTTCCGCTGGGTGAGCAATACATGCGCTACTGGAAGGGCGTGTTACATGGCGATCTGGGCCCGTCACTGCGCTTCAACCAGAGCGTGAGCAGCCTGATCGCACAGCGTTATCCCTACACGTTGCGGTTAACATTGGCCGCCCTCGTGGTTGCGATGCTGCTGTCTATTCCAGCGGGCGTCCGTTCGGCGCGACGGCGAGATCATTGGGATGACCGTCTGCTGAGCGTCGTCAGCTTGTTTGGGCTGTCATTCCCGAATTTTGCGTTGGGTCCAATATTGATTTTGTTTTTCGCCATTAAGCTCGGCTGGCTTCCGGTTTCAGGCTCAGGTTCGGTTGAGCACCTCGTTTTGCCGGCCATCACCATGGGCGGAGCTCTGGCTGCGATCCTCACCCGGATGGTGCGGACTTCCATGCTGGAAGAACTGGGACACGACTACATCCGCACTGCCCGCGCCAAAGGACTGCGAGAGCGCACCGTGGTTTACCGCCACGCCCTGCGAAATGCGATGATCCCCATTATTACGGTGCTGGGTCTGCAATTCGGGGCGTTGCTCGCAGGTGCGATCGTGACCGAAACGATCTTTTCCTGGCCGGGAATCGGGCGTCTGACCATCCAGGCTATTTCCAATCGCGACTACTACCTGGTGCAGGGCTGCGTTCTGGCAGTCGGGCTGACGTATCTTTCGGTGAATTTCCTGACAGATTTGTTGTACTCGGTAGCGAATCCGAGAATTAGGCAGTGAACGGCTTTACTCGATTGTCAATTCACATCGACAAAACCGAGGTGACGATCGGGATCATTTTTGTTGCTGCACTTGGAATCCTCGTTCTTTGGAAGAAGCGGTTTGCCACCAAAGCGGAGGCATGGCCGACTATAACCGCGAAGATCGAGAATGTTTTTCTAGATGTGTCAAGAGGCGGGCCCAATCGCAGCGACGTGACTCAGACGGTTTTGGGCTACTCGTATTCGATCAATGACAGATACTACTCAGGCCAGATTAGGCTTTCGGCGGGCGAAGTCAGTCTCGAGTCTGTTGAGAAGGAGATGATAGGCGGGCAAGTCTTAGTCCACTACAATCCGCAGGTGCCCGAGATATCTATCTTCCTGAAACACGAAATACGCGGATGGTTGGTGGTTGCAGACCGCAGGATATCCATTTGGTCCTGGCTGGGATAGGCCTCAGCGGCGCTTATAGTCTTGCTTTGCGTGCTTTGCGGTTAAGAGTTCTAAATTATGTCCACGACCACCATCTCGCTGCCGGGTGCTGCCCGGCATAATCCATTGGCGACGACGGGTGCGGTGCTGGTCGTCATCTTCGTTATCTTTGCCCTGTGCGCTCCCTGGATTGCCCCGCAAGATCCCGCTCACATCGATCTACCTTCTAGACTGCAATCGCCGTCAACTGCTCATTGGTGCGGCACTGACGAGCTAGGCCGCGACATCCTTTCTCGGCTGATTTACGGTTCGCGGATTTCCATGCTGGTTGGCAGTTGCGTGGTGGCGGCTTCTCTGTTCGTGGGCCTGATCGTGGGCTCTATTGCCGGTTACTATGGCGGACACATCGACCGTTTCGTGAACGTCGTCGTGATGAACGCGTTTCTCTCCTTCCCAGGAATCCTGCTGGCGATCGCATTTGTCGCCTTCCGTGGACCGGGAATATTTAACCTGATCCTGGCGCTTTCGCTTGGCGGCTGGGTAGGATATGCGCGCCTGGTGCGAGCCCAGGTGCTGTCAGCTCGCGAGCGTGAGTTTGTGGAGGCGGCCAAGGCACTGGGCGCGAATGATCTGCGCGTGATCGTGCGCCACATTCTTCCCAATATTATTCAGCCGGTAATCGTGCAGGCAGCCATCGGAATGGCTGGTGCAATTCTAGCTGAAGCTACTATGAGCTTCCTGGGTTTGGGAGTTCCGCCGCCGACGGCGAGCTGGGGCGCAATGCTCAATGATGGCCGCGCCCATCTTTTCGATGCTCCTCATCTCGTCCTCTTTCCGGCAGCGGCGGTCATGCTGGCAGTGCTCTCATTCAACTTTATTGGCGATGCTCTGAGAGACTTCCTCGACCCGCGCTCGCGCATAGAAGTCGGACTGTAGGGACCCACGCCCTCGTCTGTGCGTTAGGTAACCATATGCTACCCAAGCGCTTGGCGATCATTGTTCAAGTATCGACGCAACATTTTCCAGAACCGCGGGTTGAGAGTATCGATAGCCGAGGAGACATCAACACCCGGCTGAATTGAGCTCCAATACGGAACCGACCTAGGGAGAGACATCATGATTAAGCAACTGAAGAGTGTTTTCTTCACTGCCACATTGGCAAGCCTTATGTTACCGGCGGTCGCACAAACCGGTCAGCCGACTGCTGATCCTGCCAAGCCCGCCACCATCAACCAACGCAAGGAAAATCAGCAGGACCGTATTGCTAACGGTGTGCAAAGCGGACAACTCACCGCCGGCGAAACCGCGAACCTGGAGAAGAAGGAAGCCACGGTGAATGCCGAAGAGCGCGACATGCGCAAACTGGACAGCGGCCATCTGACCACGGCCGATCGGAAGACGCTCAATCAGCAGCAGAACCAGCTTTCCAACCAAATCTACAAAGACAAACACAACGCCGCGGTGCAGAATACCAACCCGAAGAGTGAAGTAGGGAAGCGCGCGGAAAATCAGCAGGACCGCGTTGCCCAGGGCATCCGGAGCGGCCAGATGACCGCTGGCGAAGCCGCCCACGTGGAAAAAAATGAGGCCAATATCAATAAGGAAATTCGCAACGATCGCGCTGCGAACGGCGGCAAGTTGACCGGAGCGGAGAAGGCCCAGGTCAACCGCCAACAGAACAGGGAATCACGCCAGATCTACCACACTAAGCATAACGCCAGCCATCAGTAAGCAAGCGTAAGCCAGAAAAAACGCCTCCAGAAATGGAGGCGTTTTTGTTTTGGCGCGATGCCAGCGCAGCGAGCGCTCTGGCACAATCCGGTCACGCAGAAGACCGAACCATAGGTCCGCTGATCAGGACGATATCGCACGTCGGCTTCTACGCCGTACTGCCAAGGCGGGGCAGGAGCCGAGGATAATCACAGGTGGTGCGGCCGCCTGTGCTCTTCCTGTTGTTGATCCCGCCCCGCGGCCGGCGGTGTGGCCAGCGGGCTTTGGCTGTTGTCCGCTGGTGGCACGCTGCTCGGCGGATGCAAAGTGGTGCCGGAAATGTGATCGGACGGCACCGTCCGCACGAACGTGGGCAGGTTGTGGGCCCGCACCTGAGTGGCCGCCTCGAACCCGGAGGCAAGTTTAATCAGCTTGGGCTCGCTGAACGCTGTCCCGAAGAAGCTGATCCCCATCGGGGCCCCGAACACATTGGCCGCCGGCACCTGCACGATCGGATAACCTTCCGGCGCCGCCAGGCCCGACGTACCAAAAATAAAGTGGTCTCCAAAGATCAAGTCGGTGGCCCACGGCGGGTTGTCGGTAGCGGTGACCACGGCGTCAAGATTGAACTGGCTCAGCGCGGCGTCAATGCCGTGCACCCCAAACTGATGGTCAGCTTTAAGCGCCTGGTTGTAGGTCATATTGCCGAAAGCTGGCTGCGGATCGTCGGGTCCGGTTGGCATGGTGGCGATCAAGTCCCAGATGTCCTGATTAAAGAATGGCATCTCGACGTTCGCATGGGCGTTGTTGAAGGCGATGGCGTCGTTCAGAGTCTTGCCCGCCATGGGAACCCCGAGGCGCGTGGCGAAGTACGCTTGCACGTCATTCCTGAAATCGAAGCACAAGATCAGGAGCTCACCGGGGCCCGAGCCGCCATTGGGAAATGTGAAGCCCGCGGCATCCAGGTCAATGACGGTCGCCCCCGCATCGGTGAGCGCCTTGAAGGCAGCCTCGAACGCCGCTACTACCGGCTGCGGCGTAGTCACGTTGGTGAATCCGCTCAGGCCGATTCGAGTCAGGCCGAGTCTCGCGCCCTTAAGACCACTAGGGTCGACAAACTGGGTGTAATCAGTGGGAATGTTCTTTGGACGTGTCTTGCCGGTTCCCTGCCAGCCCAGTGGGACACCTCCGGTTGCAGCGTCCCGTCCATCGAAAGTGCGGCTCTGGATCACGCCCAGCGTCACCGCCGCATCGGCAACTGTCCGTCCATGGACCCCGACTGTGTCCTGGATGTGTGTGATGGGAACGACGCCGGCACGGCTGGTGAGGCCGACGGTGGGCTTGATGCCGACCACACCATTCGCGTTGGCAGGACAGACGACGCTACCGTCCGTCTCGGTCCCAAGCGATATGGTGCTGAAGTTCGCGGACGCCGCGGCGCCCGAGCCGGAGCTGGATCCGCAAGGATTGCGAGCAATGCCATAGGGATTGTTGGTCTGACCGCCACGCCCCGACCACCCACTGACCGATTCGAAGGAGCGGAAGTTAGCCCACTCCGATAGGTTCGTCTTCCCGAGGATCACTGCGCCGCCGGCGCGCAAGTTGGCGGCCACGGTGGAATCTTGAAGCGCCGGCTTTCCGAATAAGGCAAACGAGCCCGCGGTGGTCTGCATTTTGTCGCCGGTGTCGATGTTGTCCTTTAGCAGCACTGGGATTCCGTGCAAGGGTCCTAGCACGTGCCCTTGTTTGCGCAGCGCGTCCATGTTGCGTGCTATGGCCAGCGCGTCGGGGTTCAGCTGGATTACGGCGTTGACCCCGGGGCCATTCTGATCCAGCGCAATGATGCGGGCGATGTAATAGTTGGTTAGCGCCTCCGAGGTGAGTGTGCCGGCAGCCATGTCCGCCTGGAGTTGGGCCACAGTAGCTTCGTTGAACCGCGTTGGAACGCCCTGGCTCGATGCCAAGAGAGATGACATCAGTAGACCTACAAAAAGGAAAGTGCGCGTGGCTGGGGAGATCATCTTGTTTCCTCCTGGAAGCCTCAGCCGTGCAACGCCGGATAGGAAGATAGGGAGCAGCGCTAGGTCGTACCCAGGGCTGCCTTTGGCCTCTCCCCTCGGCTCAGAGCGCCGCCGGTCATCCGCCAAGGCCGGGAGGAATGCTGCTACTGGGGATTCAAGCTTGTCAAGAAATTCTTGTATTTTCTGATAAACCTCTTCTAATACTCCTGTTTACTTCTGGGCCGACAGTCTTTCCCGACTGTCGGTGGCGTGCGGGACGAGAACGTCGGTGCGATGACAGGCAGGGCCGGAACGAGCCAGCGGAACAGAGCCGTTGCCCCTGCCGCACCGAAAAGCTGGGCCGCGATAAAGCTGGGAACGTCTGCGGGACGGATGCCGCTGAATGTGGCGGTTGCCGCTCTTGCCAGAGTCACAGCCGGATTAGCGAATGAAGTCGATGCCGTGAACCAGTACGCGGCTGTGATGTACGTCCCGACAGCAAAGGGCACCGCGGACGAGCGTAGTCGCGAACAGCCCCATATCACCGACAGTAATCCGAAGGTCGCGATAAATTCGCTGAAGACTTGCGAGATGCCACCGCGGGCATGTCGCGATGGGGACAAGAGCGGCAGCGCGAACATTAAATGGGCACAGATGACGCCAACGTACGCACCCAAAATCTGAGAGATGATGTAACCGGGAACTTCGTGCCAAGGAATGCCGCGCTGTGATGCGTCTGCGAGTGTGACGACGGGATTGAAGTGTGCTCCCGAAATCGAGCCAAAGGTGAGAATGAGTGCTACCAATGCTGCTCCTGTCGCAATCGTGTTGGCGAGCAAGGCGATTGCAACATTGCCTCCCGAGAGCCGCTCGCCCATGATCCCAGAACCGACTACCGCCATCAGCAGGAATGCCGTTCCAACAAACTCCGCGGTGATACGGACATGCAGGCTGAATCTCATTGGCGCCCGATGCTATCGAGTTCTTTCTTGAGCGCGAGGCTGTCTATGGATGCCAGAGGCAAAGAGAGGAAAAGGCTGATTCGCCGATCCAGAATAAAGAAGGCATCCCGAAACGCCTTTTCTATCTGGTCCGGTGTCCCTGCAACCTCTGCGGGATCGGGGACACCCCAGTGCGACGTCATCGGTTGACCCGGCCACACGGGGCAAACCTCTTTCGCAGCGTTGTCACAGACGGTGAAGACAAAATCGAGCTTTGGTGCGTCTGGTTTCGAGAATTCCTCCCAACTCTTGCTCCTCAACCCGCTCGTCGGAATGTGCGCCACTTGAAGCTGTCCCAATGCTTCGGGACGTACCGTTCCTGAAGGGTGGCTGCCAGCACTATATGCGGTGAACTGCGGTCGGCCCTTAAGATTCATAATTGCCTCAGCCATAATCGAGCGGGCCGAGTTAGCAGTACACAAAAATAAGACGTTGTAGTGGGTCTTCATCGCTCGTCCTCAGTTGCAGCAAGTCGGAGGACAACAGGATTGCGTCGCCATAGGTTTTACTGCTCTGATGAAAGCACTCATGAACTTGCCGTCCACTTGCGGCGCCAGTGAATCCACATCGATGTTGTGGCCTGACAGAAACTCGCGAGCATCGTCCACGCGATAAACTCTGGTCGGCTCGATCTGAATCTGCTCGAAGCCGGCCGACGCGAGCTTGCTGTGGTATTCGCGATCCTCTAGCGCTCCAGCAACACAGCCGACCCAGAGGAGTGCGCTTTGCCGAATTGCGGAACTGATTTCACCCCGGGTGACAACATCGGAGACCGCAAACCGCCCGCCCGGCTTGAGTACCCGGAAGGCCTCTCGCAACACTTTGTCTTTGTCTGCCGATAGGTTGATCACACAATTCGAGATAATCACGTCGACCGAACTATCCAGCAACGGGATGTTCTCAATCTCGCCCTTCAGGAACTCCACATTATCCAAGCCCGCTTTGCGCTTGTTCTCGTTCGCGAGCGCCAGCATCTCGTCGGTCATGTCCAAACCGTATGCCTTGCCGGTTGGGCCTACTCGGCGCGCTGAGAGCAAGACATCGATGCCCCCGCCCGATCCCAAATCCAGGACCACTTCGCCGGCATTCAGCGTCGCTAATGCAGTCGGATTCCCGCACCCCAGGGAAGCCAGCATCGCCTCCTCAGGAATCTGTTCAGCCTGCGAAGAGTCGTACAGGCTGGATGTAATAGGATCGCATCCACTGACAGTCGACGGCGAAGCATCGCAACAGGTACTTCCGCCACTTTTCACGCGGAGCGCGGCCTGACCATATTTTTCTTTGACGATCTCTTTTATGCGGTTGGTACTCATCTGCGTCTCCCTACTTGCAAATCTGAACGATGGCTTGGGGTTTTAGAGCTCTATTTCGCGTGCAGCACTCGGCATAGAGGAATTGAAGCAACTCTTGAAGAGCCTCAGTGTTGGCTGTGTAGCGCAAGAAAGTGCTCTCCCGGCGGACATTCACAAGGTCCTCGTTTTTTAGCTTGTCAAGGTGATGGGAGAGCGTCGAATTTGGGATCTCCAACTCTTCCTGAATCTCGCCTACCACGAGACCCTCCGGATGTGCTTTCAGCAGCAGTTGCATGATCCGAAGTCTGGCTTCGGTCCCCATGGCCGAGAACATGTCGGCATATTTTGCGACCGGGTATGTGGTTCTTTTGGCTGACGCGATCGACATATTTCCATATTAGCGGAAATATAAAACAATATCAATCGTGGCTTTGCTTTAAGTGCAACGGGCTTGCGGCTCGGTGTTGCGCTTTCCTCCAAGTCACTCTAAACACAAGAGATTACTTGCTTGACATGTAATAACAGATTGCGATATTAATATCGCTAATTGGGATATGACTCTGGGAGAGAAATTACGCTACTTGCGCGAGGTGGAAGGCTCGCTGCGCGGGATGGGACGTCCCATGACGCAACTGGAACTCGTTCGTGCCGTAGGCAAGGAACGTGGCAAGACAATCAGTCAGTCTTACGTTTCGCAGATCGAAGGCGGCGCGCGGCCACACATGACGCAATCCACTCGCACGTTGCTGGCTCAGTTCTTTAAGGTCCATCCCGGGTTCCTGGTGAATGATCCGGAGGGATATCACACTGAGTTGGTTTCCGACCTGCGTACGACCGAAGGCAAACTGGACGTCTGGCTGTTGCAAGGTTCCGAGCGGTTTGCGGGCGATCCTGAGGTTAGTGAAGCCTTATTAAAGGCGGCTCGCCATCAGGACACGCGACGTTGTTTCCTGCTGCTGGGCGCGATCCTCGATACGCCGGGCCTGGCAGAGCGGTTACTGGAAGCACTCAAGCCGGAAGCGGCAAAGCCGCAGCATGCGGGTGAAAGGAGACGGCGGCCATGACTTGGGCGGATTTCTATCTCATCTGCTTTGCCGTAGGCTTCGCATTCAGTGTGCTGATGTTCCTGGCTGGAGGCTTGCACTGGCATCTGCCTCATCTTCCCCACCTGCATCTGGGGCCGCGCATTCACATTGGCCATGGCCCGGTAGCCAGTGGCGGACATACGCCGACTCCCTCCGCGGGCGGCGGGAAAGCGTCAGTGCGAGGTGTGCAAGTCTCGCCGTTCAACTTGGTTACTTTGAGCGCGTTCCTCGCATGGTTCGGCGGGACCGGTTATCTGCTCAGCCGCTATTCGAGCATCTGGTTTGTCATTGGACTGGGTGTTGCCCTGCTCAGCGGGCTGGCTGGCGCGGCCCTCGTTTTCTTTTTTCTGAGCCGAGTCCTGATGTCAGACGAAGAGAACCTCGACCCCTCAGATTTTGAAATGACCGGAGTGCTCGGCCGAACCTCGGTGCCCATTCGCGAAGGCGGGACGGGGGAAATTATCTACTCTCAAGCCGGCACCCGCCGCACGTGCGGTGCACGTTCTGAAATGGGGAACTCGATCGCGAAGGGCAGCGAAGTGGTTGTGACCCGCTACGAAAAGGGAATTGCGTACGTGCGCCTGTGGACAGACATGGCAGGAGAAGAAGCGGCGTCGATCGAAGGTGGCAAGCTCAACTCGTAACAAGGAGAACTGTCGCACGACAGAAGGGCACGCAATGAATCGCGAATTGCAAGGCGCGAAACGTGATAGCGGACTCTCACCCGGTCCCCTACTCGCTGAGGAAGTACACACTGGCCGGTTATGGGCCGTGGTCCTCTTCGTTCCAGTTGTCGCCGAGCTAGCGGTCCTTGCTGCGATTCCGAACGCGGCAACGCGACTCGCAATGGGACTGGTTGCGCTCATCTTGTTGGGGGCCTCGGCACTGGCCTGGAGTGGATTTCACTACCTTTTTACCGAGGCAGGACTAGAGATTCGCACTCTGGGCTTTCGCCTGCGCTCCATTCCTACTGAGCACATCAAGGCCTACGCGGTCGACCATTGGACCCCAGTTGGTGGGTACGGAATCCGCGGCATCGGCGACAAGCGAGCGTACGTCTGGGGCAACAAAGGTGTCCGCATCCACACCACGGACGGAGAGGTTTTTCTCGGCCACAATGAGCCCGAGCGCATTGTTCAGGATTTGGATCTCATAAGGCAGTTTTCACATTAGAGCGGTCAAACGGAATTGTGACTAGGAGGCGACATGTTCGGGATAGCAATCGAGATTTGGGTCATCGTAGGACTCATCGTACTGGCCACGATGCTGCTGATGAGCGCGTTTGCCAGGTTGTACCGCAAAGCCGGGCCACACGAGGCGTTGATCGTGTACGGCGTCGGCGGAACCCGCGTGGTGAAAGGCCACGGCACCATTGTTCTCCCCATGGTCCAGGTTTGCCGCGGCCTATCTCTGGAGTTGATGTCGTTTGATGTTGCCCCGCAACAAGATCTCTACACCAAGCAGGGCGTGGCGGTCACGGTCGAGGCCGTGGCGCAGATCAAAGTGAAATCAGACATGGAATCGATCCTGACCGCATCGGAGCAATTCCTCACCAAGACGGATCAGGAGCGCGAGGGCTTGATCCGCCTTGTGATGGAAGGGCATCTGCGCGGCATCATAGGACAACTCACGGTTGAGGAAATCGTGAAACAGCCGGAGATGGTGGCCGACCGCATGCGTTCCACTTGCGCCGACGACATGAACAAGATGGGACTCGAGGTCATCTCATTCACCATTAAAGAAGTTCGCGACAAGAACGAGTACATCACCAACATGGGCAAGCCCGACGTGGCGCGCATTAAGCGCGACGCCGACGTGGCGACAGCCGAAGCCGATCGCGACACCGCCATCAAGCGGGCGCTAGCGCAAAGGGAATCAGCTGTGGCAAGAGCGCAAGCGGATCAGGAGCGAGTGCTGGCGGAAACCCTTTCGCTGGCCAAGCAGGCCGAAGCGCAGCGCGATTTGGAAGTCAAGAAGGCGCAATACGTCGAAGTCACCAAGCGGCAGCAGGCGCAGGCGGATAAAGCCTATGACATTCAAACCAACATCATGCAGCAGCAGGTCATCGCAGAGCAGGTGAAGGTGCAGCAAGTAGAGAAAGAACAGCAAGTCAAGGTGCAAGAAGCCGAGATCAACCGTCGTGAGAAGGAACTGATCGCGACCGTTCTGAAGCAAGCCGAGATCGAGCGTCAACGGATTGAGACACTGGCGGCGGCTGAAAAGCAGCGGCTGATCGCCGAAGCTGAGGGTCACGCGTCTTCGATTCGTGCCCAGGGCGAGGCTGAGGCCGAGATCATCTTCAAAAAGGGTGAAGCGGAAGCCAAGGCAATGAACGTCAAGGCGGAGGCTTACCAGGAGTACAACCAGGCGGCAGTAATCGACAAGCTGTTTACCAATATGCCGGAGTTGGTCAGGGCGTTGGCTAGTCCCTTGGCCAATGTGGACAAGATCACCATCGTTTCAACCGGAAATGGTGATGCTGCGGGGATGAACAAGATCACCGGCGACATCACCAAAATGGCGGCGCAAGTGCCCGCGCTATTCGAAACCTTGTCCGGCATGAACATCAGCGAACTGCTTGGTAAGGTGCGTCAGATCGGCGACAAAACGCCCAAGTCCGACGTGTTGCCACCCGGCGACGGAGCAGGGAAGTAGGTGCATCGGAGATCTTCGAGGTGAATGAACATGAAGAAACCTTCGACGCAGATCGCTCTTGGCATCGCTTTCGGCGCCGGCATCGGCGCTGCAATGGGTGTCTTTGCGGGCCACATGGCTGTCTGGCTAGCCGTGGGAATCGCAATCGGAGTCGCAATCGGAAACAATTTACGTGGCACCAGATGCGCCGAGTGCGATGCAGTTCATAAAACACACGAAGCTGAAAGCTGAGAGCTGACGGCTGATCGCTAAAAAGGAGCCCTATCATGGCACTACTGGAGCGAGTTTCGACATTGGTCCGGGCCAACCTCAACGACCTGATCGACAAGGCCGAGCACCCGGAGAAAATGATCAAGCAGGTAATCCTGGACATGCAGAACCAGCTTCTACAGGTGAAGACGCAGGTCGCCATTGCCATCGCCGACCAACACCTGCTGGAGAAGAAGCAGAAAGAAAACGAAGACAAAGTCGCCGAATGGATGCGCAAAGCCGAACTGGCGGTGGACAAAAAGCACGACGACCTGGCACGCGCTTCTTTACAGCGCGTCGAAAGCTATCGTGACTTAAGCGAAGGCTTTGCCCGGCAGGTCACCGACCAGAAGGCGCAGGTGGAGAATCTGAAGACCGCCTTGCGTCAATTGGAACAAAAGCTGGCGGAGGCCGAAGCTAAGTCGGATTTGCTGATCGCGCAGCATCGCCGGGCCCGGGCTGTTGGCAAAGCCAGCGACGCCAAGATGGCGATGGGCGACGGCTCGAAAGCTGCCGCCTTTGATCGGATGAAGCGAAAAGTGGCGCATGCGGAGGCCACTAGTCAAGCCAAGTCAGAAATCGCCTCGGACAACATGGAAGAACGCCTGGCTGCGCTCGAGAAAGAAGATCGCATCGAGCGGTTGCTGGCGGAGCTAAAGACGAAGCGGGGAGCGTAAGCCATCCCGTCTATCCTGAGCAGGCGTTTTTGCACAGCAAGGGATTTGGTTGAGCCGCGCAAGGTGTCACGTTCTTCGCAACCGAATCATCGCGCTTTTGGCTCGCTTCCCTGTCAAAGTGCATCAGAACCGCAAACCGTGTGCGTTGACCCCTGTCTCCGCGTGATTTACTTTGAGAGAGGGCTTTATGGAATATTGCTATATTCTGCTTCGGGGCTTGGGACTCCTCGAGTAAATGGAAAAGAGACGACTTTACATTTACGCGCTGTTCCTACTGGTGTTTGGGGTGCTCGTATACTTCCAGTTTCGCACCTGGCGAAACTTCGACTGGCCCACATTCTGGAGCCAACACGTTAACCCGATCCATCTCATTCATGCCATCGCCTATATTTATATCGGGTATGCGATCCGAGCCATTCGCTGGAAAATCTTTCTACGTCCGGTACGGCCTCGCGCCTCCGTGCTCAAACTGGTTGCACCCACCGTTATCGGGTTCACCGGTCTGGCGTTATTGGGACGTCCGGGCGAGTTGATTCGTCCCTACCTCATCGCTCGGCGCGAAGACTTGAGTTTCTCCTCGCAGCTTGGGGTTTGGGCAGTGGAGCGCATCTTCGATATCGGCGCCTTCACGGTTCTATTGGTACTCGCTGTACTTTTCGCCAAGGCGCCCAAGAGGCTTGCTTACTACGATGGCTTTCGGGAGGTTGGCCTCGCCTTCACCGTTCTGGTGATTGGTCTGGTCACGGTTGCGATTATCATCAGGCGAAACGGGTTGGCTCTGGCCAATTGGATAGAGAGCCGCTTCTCACACTTGAGCGCTAACCTTGGACACCGGATTGCGCTCCGGATCCGCGAATTTCATGGCGGGCTGGATACGATTCATAGCCCGTGGTGTCTCGTGCAGTTGATTGTGGTGTCGGTGTTCATGTGGTGCATGATCGCGCTGTCCTACAAGGAAGTCACGATTGCATACGGTGAAAAGTTGAGAATTCCGCAGACTCAACTACTCTTGTTAATGGGATCCAGCATGGTCGGTTCCTTGATTCAGTTGCCCGGTATCGGGGGCGGCTCCCAACTGGCGACGATCACCGCGCTCCAGCGCTGGTTTGATGTCCCCAAGGAATTGGCTGCAAGTTGCGGCATCATGCTTTGGCTGGTCACATTCGTGTCGGTTGTGCCGTTGGGGCTTTTGCTGGCGCACCTGGAACGGCTTTCCTTCCGCAAGCTTTCTAAAGAAAGTCAGATTGCGGAGGAGTCGACCGCCGCGACATAGGCCTGTCCGTCCGGTCTCAGGCTGTGGTCTCCGCCATCCGGCTGTATACGAAGATCTGGAACCTTAGACCGATACGTGACGCCTGCCGACCACGTCCTGACGGCTGCTACAATGCAATCGGTCCTCAAGCGCAATGAAGTGTCCTTTTTGCGGGTTCGCAAATGACAAAGTCGTGGATTCGCGCGAGAGCAAGGAAGCCGATTCCATACGCCGCCGCCGCGAGTGTCTGAAGTGTGAGAAGCGCTTTACCACCTACGAGCGCATCGACGAAATTCCCTACATGGTGGTGAAGAAAGACGGTCGCCGGGAAAAATTCGACCGCCAGAAAGTGCTCAACGGCCTGCTGCGGGCCTGCGAGAAGCGTCCCGTACCAATCAGCAAGCTGGAACAAATTGTGAATGAGGCGGAAGGCTTCGTGATCGAGTCGCCGGAGCGGGAGCGCAAGACCAGTGAACTCGGAGAGCTGATCATGAACCGCCTCCGGCGCCATGACAAAGTTGCCTACGTCCGCTTCGCCTCGGTATATCTGGACTTTAAAGATGTGAAAGAATTCATGACGGAATTGAAAGACCTGCTGAAGACGAAGGAAACGCCAGAGGTTCGGAGCAAGAGCGCGGCCAAGGACTAGACTGCCGAAGATGGCCCGCTTGAATTGCTCTGGCGGGTTGTCGTGGAGCGGGGGATGAAACGCACCGTGGAAAAGGCACGGCGGGAAGATACCGTGGAAGGGCACGGCTTTAGCCGTGCCGTGAGAGCCTGAAATCAGACTGGGCTTTAGCCCCTGCGGAGCCGTAGCCCGTCAACGAAAGTAGCATGGCCTACAAGATCACACTTATCCCCGGCGATGGCATTGGCCCCGAAGTCACGCGGGCGGCCGTGCGCATTCTCGAAGCCACCGGAATCAAGTTTGAATGGGAGAGTTTTCAGGCGGGCGCTGAGGCCTTTGAAAAGTACCACGAGTATATTCCGAAAGAGCTGACAGAATCTATTGAACGCACGCGGGTCGGACTGAAGGGACCGGTCACTACGCCTATTGGCGGCGGCTTTGCCAGTATCAATGTCGCACTGCGCAAGCAGTTTGAACTCTACGCCAACTTCAGGCCCATCCGTAACCTACCGCACATTCCCACGCGCTATCCCGATGTCGATCTGATTATTGTGCGCGAAAACACGGAGAGCCTTTACTCTGGAATCGAACATGAAGTCGTCCCGGGAGTGGTTGAGAGCATTAAGATTATTACCGCGAAAGCCTCGACGCGGATTGCGCGCTTCGCCTTCGAATACGCTCGCAAGAATAAGCGCAAGAAGATCCACGCTATTCACAAAGCGAACATCATGAAGCTGTCGGATGGTCTTTTTCTGCGCTGTTGCCGCGACGTTGCCAAGGAGTATCCCGAGATCACTTATGGCGAACACATTGTCGACAACACCTGCATGCAGTTGGTGATGAATCCCTACCAGTACGATACTTTGGTGATGGAGAACCTTTACGGCGACATCATCTCCGATCTCTGCGCCGCATTCGTCGGCGGTCTTGGCTTGGTGCCGAGCGCCAACCTGGGTGAAAGTTGCGCCATCTTCGAAGCCGTCCACGGCTCAGCTCCGGACATCGCAGGGAAGGACACCGCGAACCCAACCGCAGTGATCCGTTGTTCTCTGCTCATGCTGCGGCATCTTGGCGAACATGATGCCGCGAACAGAATCCGTCACGCTCTGGAAAAGGTCTACCGCACGCGGGAGAAACTGACGCGTGACGTCGGCGGCAAAGCCGGCACCTCGGAGTTCGCCGATTCCGTCATCGAGGTTATGGAATCATCTGCCACGGTAGAGACGACGGCCGAGATTTCCCGCGCGTGAAGCGAGCGTTCGCGGCCGTTCTCAGATTCCATGCCGCACTTCGCGTTGACGACCCTGACAATTTTCAGTAACATCGTTTGTTCTTCAAGGAACTCCGGGGGATGGCGAAGCCAACACGGCGAGTAGGTGTAGTCCTCTTCCAGCTCGGCGGCCCCGACATGCTGGAAGCGATTGAGCCCTTTCTTTTTAATCTTTTCTGCGATCCTGACATTATTGATTTTCCTTTCGCCCGCATCGGTCGCAAGCCCCTGGCCAAGTTGATCTCCAGCACTCGAGCGCGGAAGGTCCAGCACCACTACGCGGCGATTGGCGGTGGCTCGCCCATCCGGCGTTTCACGGAGCAGCAAGCTCGCGCCTTGCAATTACGGCTGAGAGAAACCGGTTTGGACGCCCGTTGTTTCGTGGCCATGCGTTACTGGCATCCCTTTACCTCCGAGGCCATCGAGCAACTGCGGATAGCAGAACGCGATGAGATCGTCCTGCTTCCGCTGTACCCGCAATACTCCCAAACCACTACCGGGAGCAGTTTGAATGAGTGGCGGCGGCAGTTTCGCGACGACATTCCGGTCCATTGTGTCGAACCGTTTTACCGCCATGAACTTTATTTGGAAGCCCTGGTAGAAAAAATAGATGAAACGCTGTGCCGCTTCCCGAGCCCGGCGCGGCCGGAGCTGGTTTTCAGCGCTCACAGTGTTCCCCTCGCAGTGATTGCGAAGGGCGATCCCTATCAGCGTCAGATTGAAGAAACCGTTGAGCTCGTGACGCAGCGCGGGGGATGGTCAAACCATTATCGGCTCTGTTACCAGAGTAAGGTCGGTGCCAGCAAGTGGCTGCAACCTTCTCTTCAGCGCACGTTGCGCGACGTAGCGGCAGAGCAAATTCGAGAAGTCTGTGTGGTGCCGATCTCGTTCGTTTCCGATCACGTAGAGACTCTGGGCGAGATCGATCATGAAGCACGCGCGGAGGCTTCCACGCTAGGAATCGAAAGATTTGAGATGACTTCAGGCCTGAATGATTCGCCGACTTTTATTGCGGCGCTGGCCGACCTGGTCGCTGCGGCATCGGGCATCGATTTGACGAAAGCGCGTGAAACCGGTTGCTTGGTGGCGGCGGACTAAGCAAAGTTGTGAGACGAGGATCGGCCTTCAGCTGTTGCGAAGAATTAAGGATTGAGAACGGATGGCAAACGAATCCAAGGGCGTGCTGGGGCACCTTCCGCCTCTGCCGCGCCCGGCGCTCAACAACTCGGTCATCGGGATGGAGCAAGCCTACCGGCAACGGAAAGGCTTGCCGCTCCTAAGTGACGCCGACATTGAGGCGCTCAAGGCCGGTCAGCCGATGCCGTGGGAAGAAGGTGGAGCAGCTGCTTCAGCGCCTGCTCCGGCACCGACAGCCCCTGTCGCGGCCGCACCACCGAGCGCCGCCGCCCCGCCTCCAGCAACAGCAAGTGCCTCCTCAACTGCTCTTAGCCCCGACGTCGCCAAGTGGGTTGCGGAAGGAAAGAAGTGGAGCAAGTCCGCCATCGCCGCGGAACAGGCTCGCCGTGGTCGCAAGGGGCTGTCCGCCTTAACCGACGCGGAAGTTACTGCGTTGCTGGGTGAGCCCGCTGCTGCCGCTCCTTCCGCAGCCGCCCCTGCCGCGAAGGCGCCCGCCGCTGCGACACGGCCGCAGGCTGCGGCCGTGTCTACCGGTTCTTCAGTCGCGCGCAGCGGCGAATCGACGAGTTACGTTGGCACTCCGGCGGTCGGAACATCGAAGGCAGCCGCAGCCGGAGGTGTCGCATCCGTTGGACCGGAGAACAGTGACGTTAACCAGTCGCGGCGGCGATTTGCATGGGCTGCAGTGGCTGCATTTCTGACCGCATGGTTCCTCGCTTTTTTTCGTTTTTTTCTGCCGCGCACTTTGTTCGAGCCGGCGACCAGCTTCAAGATTGGCTATCCGGCGGACTACGGTCTGGGCGTGGACACCAAATGGCAGCAGAAATATCGTATCTGGGTGGACCGCACGCCGGATCGCATCTTCGTGATTTACGCTCGCTGCACCCACCTGGGATGCACTCCGGACTGGAAGCCCAGCGAGAACAAATTCAAATGCCCGTGCCACGGCAGCGGATACGACAGCGAGGGCGTCAACTTCGAAGGTCCCGCGCCGCGTCCGATGGATCGGGCCCGCCTACAAATAGCTCCAGACGGCCAGATTCAGGTGGATGTCTCGCGTCTGTACCAATGGCCCAAGGGACAGCCGAGCCAGTTTAACGACGACGGAGCATATCTACCGGCGTAAGCAGCTTGAGCGGGGAAACCATGGCTGAAGAAAATCAGAACGGCAAGAATGGCAACCGGGTCGGCCTACTGGAACGGGTAAAGGCCGGCGTTAAGGAAGATGTCCAGTCACTCAAGAGCGATCTTCCGGTCAAAGCCAAGGAGCAGATTGAGGGCCTAAAAGATCCGACGAAGACTCAGGTCTTTACTTCCATCTTCCGTCACAAGCACGATGACACTCCACGGAACCGCGCCCTGGGAGTGCTTTCGAACGTCTTCCTCCACCTGCATCCGGCCAAGATCAATCGTGACGCCGTCCGATACAGCTATACCTGGGGTATGGGTGGAATCACGTTCTACCTATTTATCGTGCTCACTTTCACTGGCGTGCTGCTGATGTTCTATTACCATCCCAGCAAGGTTCAGGCATTTCGCGACGTGTTGTATTTGGAGCACGACGTTCCGTTTGGCAAACTCCTGCGCAATATGCATCGCTGGGCGGCGCACTTGATGGTGATCGCGGTTTGGCTACATATGTTCCGGGTGTTTCTGACCGGGTCCTACAAGAAACCCCGCGAGTTTAACTGGAATGTGGGCGTAATCCTGCTGGTGCTGACTCTGCTCCTCTCTTTCACTGGCTACCTGCTTCCGGACGATCAACTGGGGTTTTGGGCAGTTACCGTGGGCACGAACATGGCCCGCGCCACGCCGCTGCTGGGGCACGAAGGCCCGTTCGGAAAAATGTTAGGTATGACTCCGTACAACGACGTGCGCTTTGGCCTACTCGGCGGTTCAATAGTGGATGCTAATGCGCTGTTGCGCTCCTATATCTGGCATTGCATCGGCATCCCGATTGTGGCGTCGATTTTCATGATCGTTCACTTCTGGCGAGTGAGGAAAGATGGCGGCATCTCTGGACCGGCCCCGGTGATGCTGGCTTCAGAAGTGAAAGAACCGAAGAAGTAAGGTGAACCAGGTGGAGATTTTATGGATTGGCGACAACTTTGGGAAATCGTTTCTGCTCCCGACAACGTACCCATCGTCGGTCTGATTCCGCTGCTGATCTTCTATATCTATCTGGCATGGAAACAGGCCAAGGCGAACGACGAGCTCATCGCTGAACTGGAAACCAATCCCGCGATGGCGAAAACGCACCATCGCAAGAGCTGGCCCTTCCGGCCAGGTTGGCAAAAAGAGATACACGTTTGGCCGTTTCTTCTGCGGATCGAGTTTCTTGCCGCCATGATCGTCAGCATTATCCTGATGGTCTGGTCCATCACGCTGAGCGCGCCGCTCGAGGAACCATCGAATCCAAACCTCACCATGAATCCAGCCAAGGCGCCCTGGTATTTTCTCGGGCTGCAGGAAATGCTGGTGTACTTCGATCCGTGGATCGCGGGCGTCGTGATGCCCACGCTGATCATCATCGGCCTGATGGCGATTCCCTACATTGATACCAATCCGCTGGGCAGCGGTTATTACACCTGGAAGCAGCGCAAATTTTCCATCGGAACATTTCTGTTCGGCTTCATCATTCTCTGGGTGGCGATGATCATTATTGGGACATTCATCCGCGGACCTGGTTGGCAATGGTTCTGGCCCGGGCAAACCTGGGACCACAATCGCCTGATTTATGAGGTCAACCGCGACTTGCCCGATCTCTTCGGAATCACCTCCAATCTGGCCAAAGGGATCTTTGGCGCGATAGTGGTTGGAGGTTATTACCTGCTGGGCGGCTTCGTGGTACATGCGCTGTTCCGGCGCTACAACCCGAAAGACTATAAGCGCATGAGCCTGTTGCAGTACTCCATCATGATGTTCTTCCTGCTCACCATGGTGGGACTGCCTGCCAAGATGCTTTTGCGACTGTTGTGGCACATCAAGTACGTGTGGATAACGCCCTGGTTCAATGTGTGAGGCGGTCGTTGGTCCTTCGTCGTAGGTCGTTGGCAAATTCGGGCGACGAACGACCAAGGACGAACGACCAACGACTAACTGGGAGGATCTGGTGCCCGAGCAACCCGTTCCCGAGCAAGACCCGATTGTAAGCAAGTCCTACGCGCTGCACTATGTGGTCGCTATGGTCCTGCTCATGATCACGTTATTCTGGGCGCTATGGGACGAGTCTTTCGGACAACGTCCGTGGAAAGCCTTTCAGCAGCAGTGGAAGGAGCGCTACACCGCATTTCTCAAAACCGCCAAGTCCACGTCGGCGCAGTCTGAACAGCAAGTCGAGAAAAATTCCGACTATCAGCAACTCCAGCAGACTTACGAGCAAGCCTACCAACGGGCCAAGCCGCGACGCGACGAACTTCAGAAGCAAATCACCGACTTGAACTCAAAGATTCTGGCGCTGCAGAATGTTTTCACGGATAAGCGTGCGTATGCGAATGCGCTGACCTACGAACTGGAGACCGATACCAGCGCCTCGGGCAAGGAAAGCAAGCGGAAGGAATTAGCAGACTACAAGCAGAAAGTTTGGACTGTTGAGTATCCTGACGGTCATAGAGAGAAATACAACTTCGCCCAACTAGAGGAAAAGTACAACGCACTTAAGGATGAACGCACCAAGATAAGCGCCGAGTTGGGCGATGTTCTCAAGCCGGTCACTGAAGCTAACACCAAGATGTCCACCTACATCTCGGACCATATGGTGGACCTCACCCCTACCCAGATTGATGGTCTGCGGAAGAAGACCGAAGAATGGGATCCGACGATTGTCCAGATCAACGTCGCAGACGCCAACATCGTGGACCGTTGCGAATCGTGCCACATGGGAATCCGTGAGCCCATCAAGATCACTCCCGCGGTGATGATGGCGAAGGGCGAGAAGAAGCCGGATGAGTACGCCCAGGCTTTCGTGAGCCATACCGAGCCTGAACTTCTGCAGATCCATGATCCTGAAAAGTTTGGCTGTTCGCCTTGCCATCAGGGCAACGGACGCGCCACCACCAGCGTCGAGAAGGCCCACGGAAATTACGAGCACTGGCTGTGGCCCCTTTTCCCTAAACAAAACGTGGAGGCTGGGTGCCAGACCTGCCATGCCGCCGACATGGTGCTGGCTAGCGGCGGTACAGAATGGAAAATCATTGACGATGGCAAAGACCTTTTCCGCCAGAAGGGCTGCATGGGGTGCCATCGCTACGAGGGTTATGACAAAGAACCCGAGGATTTAAATTCCGTCAGCCAGCAGATCAAGCAGCTGGAGCAGCAGAAAATCGAAAACTCCAAAATTGGTGCTGATCTGATGAAAAAGGCGGATACCGCCGCAACCAACGAAGAAGCCAATCGGTTAAATGACGAGGCCGTGGCTCTTAGAGTTGTAAATAGCAAAGTTGATGGCCGTATCCAGCAACTCGATTTCCAGTCGCATAGCTTGATGCAGGACATGAAGAAGGTCGGCCCCAATCTGAAGGACATCCGCCTCAAGCTGAACAAGAATTGGATTCCCGTCTGGCTGAAGAAGCCGACCGATTTCCGTCCTACCACCAAAATGCCGAACTTCCGGCTGAACGATCATCAGATCCAGGCAATTTCGGCCTACTTATGGCAGTCGGCATTTACGGATCAACTACCCAAACAAAAGCCGGGCAACGCCGAACACGGCAAGGATCTCTTTGAGAGCCGTGGCTGTCTTGCCTGTCATTCGATCGGCGAAGGCGAACAGACACAAGGCGGGACGTTTGCCGCAAATCTGACTCGCGTGGGAGAAAAGGCCAACTACGACTATCTGGTCCGCTGGATTCACAACGCTCGCGAACGCACCCGTCCATACTGCCCGTACGAAAAGAAAGACATTGGCCCGGAGGATTACGCCAAGAAACGCTTGCCTTACCAGTTCGATCTGCAGCACAGCCAGTGTCCCAACGACGGCCACGAACTGCAGGTGCAGAATATGACGGTGATGCCAAGCTTGCGCTTGTCTCCCGAAGACGCGCAGGACATCGCCAGTTACTTGATGACGCAGAAGAAGCAGGAGCCGTCGTCGTACGCCGACGCTTCCTTCATGGATGATCCCAAGCTGAAGGATGAAGGCAAGAAATGGGTTCGTCACTTCGGCTGCGCCGGCTGCCACGAAATTTCCGGCTTCGAGGATGAAGGCCGCATCGGCACCGAATTGACTTACGAAGGAAGCAAACCGATCGAACGTCTCGATTTCGCTCTGTTCACCGAAGTTGCACAGCGCGGCGGCAAGAATGCCGAGCCCATCGCGAATCCGGAGGATTTGCAGCGGCTGCCCGATGGTCCCGCGAAGACCGAATGGTACGACCACAAGGGATTCTTCGAGCACAAGCTGGCTGAGCCCGAAATCTACGACAAAGGCAAAGTCAAGTCGGAGACGGAAGCACTTCGCATGCCGAATCTGCACCTCAGTTCGGACCAGATTCGTGCGCTGACCACTTTCCTGCTAGGCAGTCAGGAAACCTCTCTGCCCAGCACCTATCAGTACAAGCCCGGGGATTCGCGTCGCGACATCCAAGAGGGCTGGTGGATAGTCAAGAAATACAACTGCATGGGATGCCACCAGTTCATCCCAGGACAGCGCACCACGCTAATGGGGATGAAGCGCTATCAGGATGTCCAGGAGCAATTGCCTCCCAAGCTGTTGACCGAAGGAGCGCGCGTCGATCCCGAATGGCTGCGCCGTTTCTTGTCCAACCCGTCGCTGTCCAGTACGGACACGAATCGCAATGGGGTGCGACACTACTTGAAAG
>JABCYV010000056.1 GCA_013290025.1 Acidobacteriota bacterium | reverse complement strand
TGGCCAACCTCAAGGAGCATGGCTACGATTTCCACAAGATTCCCTACGTGCTGCAACTCAACAAACGCGACCTGCCCAATGTTCTGCCCGCCGAGAACCTAGCCAAAGAGCTACGGCGGAAAGATGAGCCGGTGATCGAAGCCGTGGCCTTCCAGGGCCCGGGGGTGTTCGAGACGCTGAAGGAAATCGCCCGGCAAGTGCTGACGGAATTGAAGCAGGGAGGATAAAAACCGGACTCCGACTTCGGACCTCAGGCTTCGGACCTCAGTCTTCAGAATTCGCCCCACTGGAACAACAAAAAAAGCGCCAGTTCCCCGGCGCTTCTAGTTTCCAGCATTTCAAAGAACCTACTTGCTGTCGGTGGTTCCGGTTGCACCCAGCTCACGGCGAGAAGCAACCGGTCGCGCGGTACGAGCTGACATTGGAAGCACTCCGGCAGCCGCGCCATAACGCTCTAGGAGCATGGGGACCATCGCGTTCTCTGCTTCCTTCACGAAAGTGAGCCTGCCGTCCGCGCTCATGTCGATGCGGATAAAATCTCCCAGTTTGACCTGGCTGGTAGCCACCAGATTGGCCAATTGAAAGACAATGTGACGCTCGATCGCACGTTTCAAGTGCCGCGCGCCGTACTTCGGATCAGTGCCTTCGTGCAGAAGAAAACTCTTCACCTTGGGAGTACAGCTGAAGACGAACTGGTTCGCGGCCGCAGCCATCAGAATGCGTTGCTGCACCATCCCCAATTCAATCTCCAGAATTTGCTCCAGGTGCTCCGAACGCAGGGTGCGGAACACCACCGCCTTGTCAATGCGGTTCATGAATTCAGGGCTGAACTTACGCCGGGCCGCGTCGACCGCCGTGCGATTGATTTTCTCATCCAGACTCGAATCTACTTCGGTGGGCCGTTGGGCAAATCCCAGGCCGCCGTCAACCAGATTGCTCATCTCGCTGGCGCCCAGGTTCGAGGTCATAATGATGATGCACTGTGACAAGTCCACGCGGCGGTTATCACCCAAGGTCAAAGTTGCTTTATCCAGGATGCCGAGCAGCAACTGCCAAAGCGCGTCGGAAGCTTTTTCGATTTCGTCAAACAACAAAATCGATAGCTTGAGTTTCTCCGTGTGCCACTGGTTCAACGCCTCTTGGGTGAGCAGGGGATGGGTCTCACGATGCCCAAGATATCCCGGAGGCGAACCGATCAGCTTTGCGATCTCATGCGAATGCTGGAACTCGGCGCAATCGATCTTGATGCAGGCGCGCGCGTCGCCGAATAGAGCTTCGGCCATAGCTTCCACCACGCGGGTCTTCCCCGAACCCGTGGGGCCAAGGAACAGGAGGTTGCCCACCGGCCGCCCGGGGGGATTTAGTCCCGCCAGGAACATCTGGTAAATCTCCACCACTTTTTCGACAGCCTGATCCTGTCCGACAATGCGACGGCGGAGAGCGCCTTCGAATTCCTTGGCATCACTGCTGCGGCGGGTTGGGTCCAGCATAGCGTTGAGGACGTTTTTCATAGGGTCTTGGCCCTTTCCTTTCTTGGGCCCTTATTGCTGCCTGGGAGAACGGGTCAATCGACTACCGCGGGCGACAAATTTTGTCATTCTCATCCATCGCCGTCGGTTGGTTGCTGCAAATGACTCGCCATCCTGTTTCGAACTGCCCATCACCAATTTCCTATAAGTCTTAGATGCATATAGGGACAAAGAAGAGACACCCTAGGTTCTGCGGCGAAATCCGGTAAAGAGAAATAGTTTGCGTATCCTGGAATCTTCTTTGGCGCAGTGACGGAAATACGGAACTCACCGTCTGGGGCTGACCCGACGTAACCTAGCCCGCGAATTCGCTCCCCGCTAGCATCCGTGAAACAGCTTCACGGAGAATCTCTTGCGCCGCCTGGGCCCCTTTTGCTTCGCCATTATCTACTGCCTGAGTTTAACTTTCATTGTCTGGTGTATCGTGGGCGTCCCTTCCGCGGCCGCTCAGTCGGCGCAGAAACCGCAGCTTCTGCGCACGACGAAGACCACCATTCCGGCTAGTCCAAAAGCATTGGAGCCACCTGCGCTGGTTCCGGTAGCTCCACCGGGGAGCGCACTGTATGTAGCCAAGCGGGGAGACAGTATTCCCTTGGTAGCGCGCCATTACATTTCTCAGACTTCCTATCTGACTTCCAGCGAACTGACGGAGGCCATCCGTAAAGCGAACAACGATCTGCACGGCAGCTTCTTGAAGGCTGGCCAGCCAGTCGTGATTCCCGGCATTCTGGCGATTCCGATCGTTGAGAAATCGGTTCCGGTTGCATCCGATTTTGAAGTTCGGGCAGTGTATTTGACTGGAGTGATGGCGGACAGCGATCGCGGCTTGCGCATCATCCGCCGCTGGCGCGAATTAGGCGGCAATGCCGTGGTCTTTGACGTAAAGGACAGCGACGGAGTAATCAATATTCCTTTCGATCACGCTCTCGCGGGTGGACCCAGGCCGGTCATCCGCGACCTGCCCAAATTCACCCGATTTCTGCATTCTCAGGGCATGCACGCCATCGCTCGAGTGGCTATTTTTCGCGACCAGCGGTTAGTGGCGGCGCATCCGGAACTGGCCGTGAAATCACGCAAGAGTGGTCAACCCTGGCGCGAGAACGGGAAACTGGTCTGGACCGACCCCTCGCAGCCCAAGGTGCAGGAATATGACATCGCGCTGGCTAAGAAGGCGGCAGAGTCGGGCGCGGACGAAATTCAGTTTGACTATGTGCGCTTTCCCGCGGAAGGTGATCAGAAGGATGCCAGCTTCCAGTTCCAGAGCGCACATCCTGAGTGGCATCGCACTGACGTGATTAGCGACTTCCTGAAGCATGCTTATGCCCAATTACACCCGACAGGCGTGTTGTTGTCGCTGGACGTGTTCGGCATCATGGCTTGGCAGCGTCCGGTGGACTTGGCGCACACGGGTCAGGATATCGTTGGCATGGCGAAATATTGTGACGTGCTTTCGCCCATGATCTATCCATCGCACTTCTTCGGCATGGACGGAATCGCTCGTCCCGGAGATGCGCCTGAGCACTTTATTGGTGAATCCATGGAACGGTTCGAGAAGATTACCGAGGGCAGCGGCGTGGTGATTCGTCCCTGGCTGCAGGCTTTCCGCTGGCGCACCAGGACCTACTCCCCGAAGTACATCGAGACGCAGGTACTGACCGCGAAGAACAAGGGCGGCATCGGCTTTCTGTTCTGGAATGCCGCCAACGACTACAGCAAACCCTTTCTTGCCATGCCGGAGATGCGGGCCGTCAGAGGGCAGTATCTGCGCGGAGATGAGCTGCCGGGCATAGCTCACGCCGAACTCTCTTCGGTCCCAGCAGCGAAACAGTAATAGGGCACTTCCGGCCAGGAAACACGGACCGCTTGTACTGTCTAATGCTCCGAAGCCTGACGTTACAACACCTCGGTTATAATTACGTGTAATCTATTTCGCCTGGTCGGCGGGCGAATTCGCCTCTACGTGAAGCGGTGAAGCGAACAAAACTGCATCCTCAACAGCGGCTTTGAATCTGTTCGTCTCTAAGGAGTGTCCATGGCGATTCAGAAAACCGAGAAAATCTGGCACAACGGCAAGCTCATTCCCTGGGATGAGGCCCAACTGCACGTGATGTCGCACGTGGTGAACTACGGCTCGTCGGTGTTTGAGGGTGTCCGCTGCTATCAGCTTCCAACTGGACCGGTCATCTTCCGTGCACCAGAGCACATGCAGCGGCTGCTGGATTCGGCCAAGATTTATCGCATCGACGTGGACTTCACCCGCGACGATCTCGTCTCGGGCATGGTTGACGTAGTGAAGAGTAACGGCGTTTGGCCATGCTACATTCGCCCCATCGTGCTGCGCGGTTACGGCGAAGCCGGAGTCAATCCTTTCAACTCGCCTACCGAGGTCTATATCTGCAACTATCCTTGGGGGAAATATCTCGGCAGTGATGCCACTCAAGGCGTAGACGTATGCGTTTCCTCGTGGACGCGCATTGCTCCCAACACCCTTCCGGCGATGTCCAAGTCGGGTGCGAATTACATGAACTCGCAGCTCATCAAGATGGAAGCCATCATCAATGGCTACGTGGAAGGCATTGCGCTGGATACGAACGGCTACGTGAGTGAAGGCTCTGGGGAAAATATTTTCGTGGTCCGTAACGGCACGCTAATAACTGCGCCACTGGGCAACTCTGTTCTGCCAGGCATTACACGAGATTCGGTGATGCGGATCGCGCGTGAACTTGGGATTCCCACAGTCGAGCAGTGCATTCCGCGCGAACTGCTTTACATTGCGGATGAGGCATTCTTCAGCGGCACTGCGGCGGAGGTCACATCCATCCGTTCCGTGGACAAGATCAGCATCGGGAAAGGCGTGGTCGGCCCCATCACCAAGGCAATCCAGAAAGAATTCTACGCGATTATTCGCGGCGAGAAGGCCGACCGGTTCAACTGGTTGACGCCAGTGCCGGTGGGCAGCAAGCAGCCGGTGGGAGTCTAGATCGCGGGGTATAGGAAACTGCCTGCCAGAGATCAGCCGCCCTAAAGGGCAGCTTTTCTTTGTCTTGATTTGTACTTGAAGTGGTGCGATTTACTGCGTGCCGCACCATAAGATGTCAACCGGATATTTCTTGAAGGCGCGGTCGGAAGTGAGAACTACCATTTCTTCGCTTAAGGCTTGAGCGATGATCAAGCGGTCAAACGGATCAGCATGGTGCAATGGCAGGTCATATACTTTAAGGCCGTGAGTCTGAGTAACTGAAAGTGAGCGAATGCCTTGCTCAGCTAATCTTTTGGGAACATAACGAATTGGATCCTCCGATAAGCGGAATTTTCCCAGCCTGACCTTGATTGCTAATTCCCAACAGCTCGCAGCGGAAAAGTAAATCTCCTGTTCTCCGTTATTAAGAATCTCAAGTCCCACTTCACCGATCTTCTGCGGCGATCCCACGCTCCACAGCCAAACCATCGTGTCCAACAGGTACTTCATTTAGGCTTCCGGCGCTGCAGTTTGGGGAGTTCACCCCCATAAAACTCTTTCAGCAAGTCATCGGTTAAGGGCGCGTCGAAGTCGTCCGCTATCCAAATGCGACCGCGGTCCATTCCCAAGGGTCGGACTTTCTTCTTTTTCGGTTCGATGGCCACTAGCCGCGCTACGGGAACACCCGAACGCGCGATGGTTACCTCCTCTCCCTCCGCCACTTTTTGCAGAAGACGCGAGAGATGAGTCTTGGCCTGATGAATGTTCACTTCCATGGGTCCAATGTAGACTAAGTCTGCGGACTAAGTCAACCATAGGCCCGATCGCCTTCGGGGACGATTGTCGCGCCCATAAGAAGCCTATCTCAGACGAAATGCTGACGCCCTTAGAACTAGTCCGACCTCGTGCCGCGCCGTTACTTAGGTCATCTTGGGCGCGGTGACTTTTCGGTTCATCATATGAAGAGTCCCTGGGGGAAGTGTCGAATGAACATTGATGATTTGCTGCGTATCGCCATGGAGCGCCGGGCTTCGGACTTGCACTTGAAGGTCGGCAACTATCCGCACCTGCGCATTGATGGCGAACTGGTTCCGCTCACCGACCAGCCCCGCATCAGCGCTGAGGACATGCTGACCATGGCTTTCAGCATGATGTCGGCGCGGCAGAAGCAGAAGTTCAAAGAAACTACCGAAATCGATATGGCCTACGGGGTGGCCGGTCTGGGCCGCTTCCGTGTCAATGTCTTCCAGCAACGTGGCAACGTAGGACTGGTGCTGCGCGTTATTCCCACCAAGATTCGCGCGCTTGATGAACTCTATCTGCCCAAAATCGTGGAGCAGGTTTGCGATATGCCGCGCGGTCTGATTCTGGTGACGGGCGTCACCGGTTCCGGTAAATCAACCACGCTAGCCGCCATGGTGGACCGCATCAACTCCACCCGTGCCGAACACATCATCACCATCGAAGACCCAATCGAATTCCTGCACCGCGACAAAAAAGGCTACGTGAACCAGCGCGAAGTGGAGGTGGATACACCCTCCTTCGGGGCGGCATTGCGCGCTTCCCTGCGACAAGATCCGGACGTCATCCTGGTCGGCGAAATGCGTGATCTGGAAACCATCGGCACGGCGCTGCATGCCGCTGAAACTGGCCACATGGTGTTTTCTACCTTGCACACTCTCGACGCGGTAGAAACCATCAACCGTATCATCGCGATCTTCCCTCCTCCAGAGCAGAAGCAGATTCGCCTGCAGCTCGCAGCCGTGCTGCGCGCCGTCATCAGTCAACGCCTGGTAAAACGGTGTGACGGCGACGGCCGCGTGCCTGCCGTGGAAGTGATGATCAACACCGCGTATATCCGGGAATGTATTCTGGTGCCGGAAAAAACGCGAGCCGTCCGCGACGCCATTTCCGCAGGTACTTCGCAGTACGGCATGCAGACCTTCGACCAGTCGTTGTGGGATTTATTCCAGGCCGGCTTGATCAATTACGAAACCGCTCTGGAAAATGCGTCCAATGCCGATGACTTCAAGCTGCGCATGCAGGGCATTTCTTCGACCAGCGATCTTTCGCGGAATGCCATGCAACAGGCGGGCTTCGGCGGCCGCTGAGATCTTATCCTTGAAAGTGAAATGGCGCGCCTCGGCGCGCCATTTCTATGTTCAATTGTTGGCGACCGGTGTGTAATCAGGCGCTAAGCAAGGCGCGATCCACGCTGTGATGCTGTCTGCAATCCCTGGTACCCAATACTTGTAGAGCATCGTGGAGCGAGGAAATGTTGAATACACGATCCAGCCGCGTGCGTTCCAGCACTTCGCGGACGAAATTCGAGGGATTCACGAGTTTTAGTTGGATGGCGTGGCTCCGCGTCCAGTGATGCAGAGACAACAACGCCGTCAGTCCGCCCGCATCCAGCGACTCTACTTCTGACAAGTCCAGCACGACAATGCGGGTGTCTGTTTCGGACACGACTGCATTCCTCAGGGTGCGGATTCCTTCGCCGCGAACGATTCTTCCGTTGCATCTCACCACTGCTACATCGCCCATTTTTTCCGTATCGATGGTAAGCATGACTGACTCCCTCGCTCTCTGGTATCTACGCAAATAGACGGGGGAAAGTTTCCAATGTCATCAGAAAGAATGTAAATAGATGTAAACAAACGTTATGAGAAGTTACCCGCAAAAGCCAGTCGTGGGGTAAGGTTAACCAAGTTATGTCTTTCCCTCGTCCGAAAAAGACCGCCTCGGAAGATGAGCTTTACGAATACGCTGTGGGAGCGCTGGCGCGCCGCATGCGTTCGATCGCCGAGCTTAAACGTTTGTTGCGGCCGCGGGTGGAATCCGACACGGAGTACGGGCGGACGCTCGTCGAATTGGTGATCCGGCGTCTCAAGGACCAGGGCTACCTCAACGACGCAAAATACGCCACCGCATATTCTTCCTTCCGCCGGGACAATGAGAAATTCGGACGCAGACGTGTGGTGACCGATCTGAAGGTCAAGGGAGTCCACGGCGAAGTGATCGAGAAGGCAGTGGCCTCCGTCTACGATGAAGTGAATGAAGAGAAGCAAGCTCGCGAATATTTGCGCCGCAAGCGGTTGCAAAAACCAAAGGATCGCAAACAAGCCGCCCGGGTCTTCCGTCAGCTCGCCCGTGCAGGATTTGGCTCGAAGACAATTTTCATCATTCTCAAAAAGTGGGACGTGGATGACGAAACTCTGAGCGCCCTGGACGGGGAGTTGGAATGAGAAGCTCCGGCCAAATCAACACGAACGGCACAAAGTATCACGAAGGAAACACTCAGGAAGGAAAGCCTCAGGACGAACGCCTTCGTGTGACTTGGTGTTCCTTGGTGGTTGATGCGTTTAGGAAGAATTTCGCTTGACTGAAGCGGGTTGCGTTTCCCCTCCAAATGCTGGATACTCCACGAATCCTTTCAATCTAGTCTGGAGGCAACATGAGATCCAAGTGGGCGATAATTCTGGCGGCAATCTCACTCAGCCTAGCGACGGCTGTGTGCGCTCAAGACGTGGCATCTGATGTCAACAAGGCGGCGAAAGACACTGGCCACGCTACGAAGAAAGCGGCCGGCAAAACTGCGAAAGGTACGGAGAAAGCTGCTGACAAAACTGCGGACGTAACCAAAGACGCGGCAAAGGACACCAGTCACGCGGCCAAGAAGACAGGGCACGGCGTCACCAAGGGCGTGAAGGGCGTCGGTCACGGAGTTAAGAAAGGCGCTGACAAGACCGCGGACGCAGTGAAGTAATTCGCGCGGTCGCGATAGTCCGGGCGTTCAACCTTCGATCCGGGTGCGGAGCAAGTCCTCGACGTCACCGATCTTGTCTCCGATCAGGTTAATCTTGTGCGCGAGGCCCTGGATCTCGGTTTCCGCGCGGCGATTGACCTGGTAGTCGAGTTCGCCGCGCAACCGGTCCTTTTTATCCTGCCGGTTCTGGCTCATCATGATGATGGGGGCCTGAATCGCTGCCAACATGGAGAGAAACAAATTGAGAAGGATGAAGGGATAGGGATCCCACGCGCGCGCGGCCAACCCTACGTTGATGGAGGCGTACGCAATCAGGACGATCAAGAACGAAGTGATAAATATCCACGAGCCCCCGAAGCTTGCGACGCGGTCTGCAACACGTTCGCCGAGCGTCTCTTTCTCATCGATGACTTCGTTTGGGTTGCGGGCAGCGCGCACCCGGACCAGTTTCTGTGAAGCGTGAAACTGGCGTCCGAGCACGGCCAGCATATCCATTCCCGCCATGGGCTTACGCTGCAGCAGGACCGCAATATCATTGCGGTCCACTTCGAGGCAAACCGTCTCCTGGAGAGCAATCGCGCTCGACTGATGGACGGTTTCCTCCAGCATGGAAGCAAAACCGAAGAACTCTCCCTCCGAGGGCTCATCGACCACGACTTCCTGGTGATCCTCGTCGACGGTTGTTACCCGGACTGTCCCCGAAACCACGACGTAAGCCTGGCCACCCGGATCGCCCATTTTGTAGATTCGCTGCCGAGCGGCGAACCGCTTGACTTCGACCTGGCCGGCCAAAACGCAGGCTTCTTCGTCGTCGAGTAAGGCGAAGAGCGGAACCTGTCGCAGAACTTCTGGATCGCAAGCCATTGGATACCCCCGGCAAGGAATCTTGCCCCAAATGCACTGATGAGGATTACATAACTAATTTGCATGAAGCAATCCGCAGTATCCGTGTGGTTATGGTTTGCCTTTCATTTAGAATTGAAGTATCAATGCTGACCGGCTCTGAGATTCGCCGCAAATTTCTGGACTACTTTGTTCAGAAGGGACACCGCGAGGTGCATTCGTCCTCGCTCGTCCCGCAGAACGATCCCACGCTGCTCTTCACCAACGCGGGAATGAATCAGTTTAAGGACGTCTTCCTCGGGCTGGAAAAAAGGGATTACACACGAGCGACGAGTTCGCAGAAGTGCGTGCGGGCGGGAGGGAAGCATAACGATCTAGAGAACGTCGGGTTTACCAATCGGCATCACACGTTCTTCGAGATGCTGGGTAATTTTTCGTTCGGCGATTACTACAAAGAAGAAGCAATTAGCTTCGCATGGGAGCTGCTGACCTCGAAGGATTGGTTCGGAATCGAAAAAGACAGGCTATACGTGACGATTTTCGGCGGCGCCCGAATGGAGCCGGATATCGAAATCGGGTCGGACTTCTTGGCAAGGCAGTCATGGGAAAAGGTTGGAGTTCCCACTGAGCGCATTATCCATTTTTCTGGTGAGAAGGGCCTTAAGGAAAACTTCTGGCAGATGGGCGAGACTGGCCCCTGCGGCCCATGCAGTGAGATTCACTATGACATGGGCCCGGCAGCGTCAGATCAGGGGCACACGGATTGCGCCGTCGGTTGCGATTGTGGGCGGTATGTAGAGCTGTGGAACCTCGTCTTCATGCAGTTCGACCGCGATGCCGATGGCATGCTGAATCCTCTGCCCAAGCCTTCAATTGATACAGGCATGGGACTGGAGCGGATCGCAGCTGTGCTGCAGGACGTGATCTCAAATTACGAGACTGATTTGTTCACGCCGTTGATCATGCGGGCGGCGGAGTTGACAGGGACAACCAATGCTCACGTGGGGACGGCCGCCCCCGGCCGTCCGGCCGAGCAAAGCTCGGCAAGTGGTTCGGAGAAATCGGCATCGCCCTTACTCAAAAGCAGCGGAGCTGCGCTCCGCGGGACAGCCGAGGGCGGCCGTCCCCACGTGGACAATGCCAGCCATAAGTCGGCTGCCTCGCTACGAGTCATCGCCGACCATTCCCGTGCTGCCACGTTCTTGATCTCTGATGGGGTGCTGCCGTCGAATGAAGGCCGTGGCTATGTTCTGCGGAAGATCATCCGCCGCGCAATTACGCACGGACGACTGCTTGGACAGACGAAGCCGTTTCTGCATGAGATGGTGTTTGCCGTCCGCGATTTGATGCAGGATGCCTATCCGGAAATCGAAGAATCCGCGGATCGAACATCCAAGGTCATACTAAGTGAGGAAACTCGATTTGCTCATACGCTTGGACCCGGACTGGATAGGCTCGGCAGAGATCTGTTCGACGTAGTCAAAAATCGCGACCTAGCTCGGTTGATCGGCGCAAACGCAGAGGACATCGATAGAATGCTCGGTCCAGGCACCGCCGGTGATCCTAAGAGGTACGATTCCAAGGCCTCCCTCACGTATTCCGGCGAAAAGGCTTTCAAGCTTTACGACACTTTTGGTGTTCCGTTGGACTTCATTATTGACGCTTGCCGCGATCAGGGCGTGGCTTTTGATCAGGCAGGGTTCAACAAGGCACTTGCCGAGCAGCGCGAGCGCGCTCGCGCCTCCTGGAAGGGTGCCGCCAAGCAGACTGCCAATCCCGCCTATCAGAAGCTGCCGAAATCAGAATTTGAAGGTTATCGGCAGACCCGCTCTGAGGCCTGCGAAGTACTCGCCATCATCCGCAACGGCCAGGGCGCACCGGAACTCAAACCAGGCGAGGAGGGCGAAGTCATCCTCGATCACACGCCGTTCTACGCTGAGTCAGGCGGCCAGGTGGGCGACCGCGGATGGTTTTACAGCGACGATCACAACACCGTCGTCGCGGAAGTGAAGGGTGCCTATTACCCGATCCAGGGCGTGCGCGCACACCAGGTAGTGATGAAACTCCCACCCTCCGCAAAAAACGCGGAAGGGTGGGGCACCCTTCGTGTGGGCGACAAAGTGGACGCGGTCGTCAATACTGAAATCCGCCAGTCCACGATGCGCAACCACACGGCCACCCACCTGCTTCATGCCGGACTGCGCGAGGTCCTGGGCAAACACGTGAAGCAGGCGGGATCCTTAGTTGCGCCCAATCATCTGCGCTTTGACTTCTCGCATTTCACCGCGGTTGAAGACGAAGAACTGCAAGATATCGAAGACCTCATTAACAAAGAAGTACTGAGCAACCAGAAAATAGAGGTCATCGAGAACGTTCCGATTGATGTGGCCGTCAACGAATATCACGCCATGGCACTGTTCGGCGAAAAATATGGTGACAGAGTGCGCGTGGTCAAAATCGGAGCCTTCTCCACCGAACTCTGTGGCGGCACACATACGGCGCAAACCGGCGAGATCGGCCTGATCAAGATTCTGAAGGAAGGCAGCGTGTCGGCGGGAGTACGCCGAGTGGAAGCGGTGACGGGCGAGGGTTCACTGCATCAGTTCCAGAAAGATCATGAGCTGGAGACTGTGGTCTCAAGCTTCGTTAGTCCCACCCTTTCGCAAAAACCGCGAAAGGATGGGGCACCCTCGGTTGGGGAGGGAGCCTCCACAACCGGAGAGGCCCTTCTGTCTCCTGCTGAGGCGCTGAGAGCCGAGCTTGACAAGAAAGACGCGGAGATCAAGCGCCTGGCCCGTGAGCTCGATCAAGCGCGGATGAAGTCGGCATCGTCAACCGTGGCGTCGGTCAGCGACCGGATTAAGGACGTTCGTGGCGTCAAGGTGCTGACCCATCGCGTGGACAATCTTGAACGATCTCAGATGCGAACTCTGGTCGATCAGCTTCGCGACAAGCTGGGCTCCGGCGTAGTGGTGCTGGGCTCGGCGTCGAATGGAAGCGTGTCACTTATCGTCGGTGTGACCAAGGATTTAACCTCCCGCATTCAGGCCGGCAAAGTGATCGGCCCTGTGGCGCTGAGAGTCGGCGGCAAGGGCGGCGGTCGTCCTGATCTAGCCGAAGCGGGCGGCAAGAATCCCGAGGCACTGGACTCGGCGCTCGCCGAGGTGTATACCGTCGTGGAATCGGTGTTAGGAAGCTAGGCCCGTCCCATTGGACCTGGAAGCGGTAGGAGTCGACTCGCCTTTACGGGAGTTCCCATGGATAACCGCATTCGCTTCGTCCGCCACCGTGGAAAACTGATTCTGCTGATTGATATCAGTCACTGCACGCCTCGCGAGATACTGACGCTGGCTGAGGAAGTGCAACGCCAGATCGCAAAACATCCGCACAATTCCGTGCTCACGCTCGCTGATTTCACGGCCGCACACTTTGACAAGGTTGTAGCCACCCGAGTTAAGGAGTTGCTGGTGTTAAATCGTCCGTACGTGAAGCGCGCGGCTTGGGTGGGAACGGAAAGTCTGCCGAAGGTTTATTACGAAAATTTCAAGAGTTTCTCCCAGCGCGAGCTCCCCAGCTTCAAGACCCGTGAAGAAGCTATGGACTGGCTGGTGGAAGAATAGGCAGCGTTATTCGTAGTAAGTAGAAAGAAGCAGATCCCTCGGCTGCCTCGGGATTTCGGCAGCGGGCTCAGACGCCCGCTAAGCGCCTCAACTCCTCCACTTCAACGTGACTGGTCCGGTCATCGGATGCTTTATTTCTGCGCCGCTGCGCTTGGCTTCCAGGTGAGCTGCTTTTAGCTGGAAGTACCACTTCGCGGGGCGGTCGGCGTCGTCGATCAGCATCAGGTGAGGATTGTGCTTCAGCCCTTCGCTCTGTCTCTCCATCGTCTGCCGGTCTTGCTCAACGAACTTCGCAAACACGAATTTGAGTAGGCTCGGTCCGAAAGGTACCCAGCGGAAAATGTTCCAGGCCGCAACGACATCAATACGGCAATGGTCGCGAGTGATAGGCGTAACCGTGGTCAGGCTGGAAAACCAGTATTTGCCGGCATGGATGGTTTCAAAGCGCAGGTTGGGCAGGACGAAATCAATGGCTGTGGTGATCGAATCGACGTCGGCATAGAGACGCAGCAGCTTGTAAGGCGCGCTGTTTGCGCTCGGGGTGTGCGCGCTCATGCGGAAGCCGTTGGGGATAGGCTCGAAATTCTTTTGCTTTTCGTGGATGCTGTGGCGGCTCCGCCACCACCAGGCTTGGTGGACGAACGGCCCGTGCGCGGGATCCATGAGCCCGATGATGCCGTGGTCCACAGTGCACGGCAGTTCGGCGGAAAGATGGGCAATCTTATATTTGTCGCTGAAGGTTGGAACGCGAGGCGCTGGCATCGGCGGGTCCACAGCTTTCGTGAAACCTGCCCCAGTCGGTCCAGGCTCCGGGATATAGACCCAGATGTAGTCGTCGCGCTCTTCACAGGGATAGCTGCCGGCGTAGATGCGATCTACTCGTAGCTTCTGGTCCGCGGTCAACGATGGAACGAGCTGGCACTGGCCGGTATGAGAATCGAACTGCCAGCCATGGTAGCTGCACTCCACACGTTGGCCGTTGAACCAGCCATGGGAAAGCGGCATACCGCGGTGTGGACAGGCATCATGCAGAGCAAATGGCAAACCTTGGCGATCGCGCCCGATGGCTAGAGGCGTCTCCAGCAGCATGGTTTTGTGTAGACGCTTTCTACCGACTTGATCGCTGGGCAGAGCGCGATACCAGAAGCCGTAGAGCATCAGGGAGTCCGGCGTCTGGCGCTGTGTAGTCTCCAACTCGGTCATGAGGAGGGTGCGAAGTTCTGGATTGCGAGGGTACTACAGGCGACGCAGGTGGTAAACCAGACTAGAAAAAGCTCTGAAATGCTTTCAGCACCTCGTCTGCCAGGCCATCCCGGCGCGATTTGCCTTTGAATCCCAAATCGTGCCCTTCCCCCTCTATGGGCAAGAGTCTCGTTTTTGCGGGAATCAGCTGCAGCGCTGACTCTATCTCTTCGATCGATCCAAAGGGATCGCGGGTGCCATGCACGAATAAAGCAGGAGTCAGCAACTTGGGCAGATGTTGCGTGCGCAGCTGCGCTGGCTTTCGTGGCGGATGCAGGGGATATGAGAATAGGAGCAGTCCATCCGCGGTTTCCGGTATTTCGGCACAAAGCATGGTCGCCTGGCGTCCGCCATAAGAATGCCCGCCGAGAAATATGCGTCCCGAGACCAGCCTACGCATGGTGGACACAGAGTGCTTCAAGCCGTCGCGATCACGGTTGGCGTCGCCCGGCCCGGGAGGGCCATAAGGCCGAGTTTGACGGTAGGGCAGATCGCAACGAAGCACCGTGAAACCGGCGCCGGCAAAGGCTTCTGCCAGTGTGAGCAGTAGGGGTGCCCGACAATTTGATCCCGCGCCGTGGGTTAGAACGAGGCCAGCATCGTTGGGACTGTCGGAGCGGTGGAGGAATCCACGGACGGGAGGATCGAGGGATGTGTCGTCAAAGTGCTCGTCGCTAGAGGCCATGCTTGGACTATTCTTTTCTGGCCACGGCTGAGCGGCGTCCGCGCAAAGCTTTCTGGGTCCCGGTCACTACGGGCGTTACTACATGCAAGCGCATGAAGTTGGTCGAGCCTGATGCCATCTGCGTTCCCGCCACCACCGCCAGTACGTCTCCTGCCTTGATTCGGCCTAGTTGCAACAAGCTCTTCTCTGCGGCCGAAACCATGTCGTCGGCACTGTAAGTCTGTTGTTGGCGCACCGGGTGCACTCCCCAAAATAAGTTCATGCGATTGCAAACGGGGACGGCCTGGCTGAAAGCGTAAATCTCGCTCTGCGGACGATACTTGGAAATCATTCGCGCGGTATTTCCCGACTCCGTAAACACAGCGATGGCGCCCATACGCAAGTCTTCGGCGGCGTGGGCAATGGATTCGCAGATGGTCTCCGCAATAGAAAGGCGGCTGTGCTGACGTCGCCGCGGCTGGGTGAACTCTGCCATGTTGCTCTCCGCCTCGACTACGATTTTTGCCATCATTGCGACTGCCTCCCGCGGATAGCGGCCAGTGGCAGTTTCGGCGGAGAGCATAACAGCGTCGGTGCCATCGAAAATCGCGTTAGCCACGTCGCTGGCCTCGGCGCGGGTGGGACGCGGATTCTCGATCATTGACTCCAGCATTTGCGTGGCAATAATCACCGGCTTGCGCCAGTCGGCCGACCTGCGGATTACGTGCTTCTGAATGACCGGGACCTTCTCCGGCGGCATTTCGACACCCAGGTCGCCGCGAGCCACCATTACGCCGTCAGCGGCTTCGAAGATTCCCTCCAACTGCTCCAGCGCCTGTGGCTTTTCCAGCTTCGCAATTACGGGCACGTCGCTGCCATGTGCTGCAATCACCTCCTTAACGCTGCTAACGTCAAGGCCGGAGCGCACAAATGACACTGCCACCATGTCGACGCCGTGCTTCAGACCAAACTCAAGGTCGGCGCGATCTTTGGGAGTGAGCGCGGGAATGGAGAGCGCAGCCCCGGGCAGATTGATGCCCTGGTGTTCGCCGAGCAATCCGCCATTCACGACCTCACATTCGACCTCATCGCCACGCACCCTCAGGACACGCAACTCAATCCGACCGTCTGATAGTAGAACGCGAGAACCGGGTCGGACTTCCTGCGCCAGGCTTTGAAATGTGGTCGAGATTAGGGTCGCTGTGCCCAGAATGTCGCGGGGCGTTATGCTGACGCGGGAGCCAGTCTTGAGGAGGACGGGGGTATGTGCCTTGAGGCGTCCGGTGCGAATTTTAGGACCTTGCAAGTCTTGCAGGATGCAGATGCTGCGGTTTTCCTTTTCGGCGGCGCGCCGAATTCGGGAGACATTCTGAACATGTTCGGGATGCGATCCGTGGGAGAAATTCAGCCGGGCCACATCCATGCCCCGCCGCATGAGATCGCGAAGAATCTCTTCGGTATCGCACGCCGGACCAATGGTACAGATGATTTTGGCGCGGCGGTCGACCGGAAGTGGTTCGATGGGGAGATCGCCAGAAACTAAATCTGACTTGCGGGGTTTCAACGCGTCATCACCAATCCTCACGGTGGGAGAAGAACCTAATAACAGGGCGGATTTACTTCCGCGTAGAGTTCCTGGAGTTACCCATGGCAACCAGCTCTTTACCCAGCGTGGCGCGCGGGAAAAGCATGGCGTTAAACTCCGCGCCGACCAGAATAATCAGCGAAATCATGTACATCCACACCAGCAACGCGATGCCCACCCCCAACGAGCCATAGATGATGCTGTAGTCAGCGTAGTTCTGCAAATACCAGCCGAAAAGCATGGTGGCCGCGAACCACAGGGCGGTGGCCAGCGTTGCGCCCGGCAGGACACTGTGCCAGGGCTGGGTGCGGGGTACGGCGTTGTGATAGATGAGCGAAATCACCGCGATGCTGGTGAGTCCGGCAATAAACCACCGAATTACCGTCCACATCACCAGAATGAAGGGACCGAACTCGTGGCCAAGGTTGAACAGGATGCGCGTCTCGATGCGGTTGCCAAAGGCCACCAGCACGGTCGCGAAGGTCAGCGGGATGCCCGCCAGAATCACCAGCGCGAACGCGATGAACCGCTCCTTCACCAAGCCCCAGATTTTGGGCAACTCGTAACAACGGCGAAAACCTTCCATCCAGGAAATCATTACGCCTGAAGCCGTCCACAATGTGATCAGGGAAGCCGTAATCAGCAGGCCTACCGGCCGCTCTCCTGTCCCTCTCAGATAGGCCAGCGCTGCGCCGCTTCCAGCTGGAAGAATTCTGCCCAGAGCATAGGAAATTTCGCGCAGATAAGCCTCGGTCTTATGAGACGTCGCCAGTACCGAACCCAGCACCAGCAGCAATGGAAAAAATGTCAGAATTGACGAATAGGCCGAGGCTTTGGCGATGGCAAACGCGTCATGCTGAAACGCGCGCCAGAATGCAAGGCGAAGCAGGCGTAGGAAACGCAGGAGCAATGGCCCCAGAGTATTGCGCCGCGGCATCGGGTGCAACTGGGAAATGCCGATGCGTTCCTGATCTTGCAATCGTTGTGGGTTGGCGTGCATGAGAAATGAGAAAAGCGAAGGGGCGGGTTGCCCGCCCCTCGCCCTTCATTGGGTAGTTTACTCCGCTGTCAGTTCCTCAGTCTCGCCTTCGTGCCGCATCAATTCGAGCGCGCGCTCGGCCTCCTCGTACGCAGCCGAGACCTCCTCTTGCACCTTGGCGGCTGCCTCTTCCATCTCCGGCGAGAGGCGCACGTTGCGGTAATATTCCATGCCCGTGCCAGCCGGAATGAGCCGTCCGACGATGACGTTCTCCTTGAGGCCGCGCAGATGGTCGACCTTCCCGTTGATGGAGGCTTCGGTGAGCACTCGCGTGGTCTCCTGGAACGACGCCGCTGAGATGAAAGAGTCGGTCGAGAGCGACGCCTTGGTGATACCCAGCAGCAGCGGCCGGCCAGTAGCAGGACGTCCACCCTCCTTGATCACACGATCGTTCTCTTCCGCGAAGTGGAACTTGTCCACCTGCTCTTCCAGCAGGAACTTGGTGTCGCCAACATCTTCCACCTTGCGCCAACGCATCATCTGGCGGACGATCACCTCGATGTGCTTGTCGCTGATGTTGACGCCCTGCAGCCGATAGACTTCCTGGATCTCGTTGACCAGGTACGACTGCAGTTCCTTTTCTCCCAGCACGGCCAGAATGTCGTGCGGGTCAAGCGGGCCATCCATGAGCGGTTCGCCCGCCCGGACGCGTTCGCCTTCCTGCACGTTGACGTGGACGCCGCGCGGCACTGAATACTCCTTCTCGGCGCCGCTGTCGGCCACCACGTAGATCTTACGTTGGCCTTTTGCCACTTCGCCGAATTTGACCGTGCCATCGATCTCGCTGATGACCGCGGTGTCATGCGGCTTGCGGGCCTCGAACAATTCCACCACGCGCGGCAGACCGCCCGTGATGTCCTTGGTCTTAGTGGTTTCACGCGGGATCTTGGCCAGAACATCGCCAGGATGCGCCGTGTCCCCGTCCTGGACCATAAGGTGGGCGCGTGAAGGCATCAAGTAGCGTTTGCTGCTCTTGCCTTTGATCACGATGGCGGGCTGGCGCTTCTCGTCGGGTGAATCGGCCACCACGTGACGCGACAATCCGGTAACCTCGTCCACTTCTTCGTGCAGGGTGACCCCTTCCTGCAGGTCCTTGAATTGCACCGTTCCGCCGATCTCGGTCAGGATAGCGAAGGTGTAAGGATCCCACTCGACCAGAACTTGTCCAAGCTGGACCTGGTCGCCTTCGTTGACCTTTACCTTGGCGCCGTAAACCACCGCGTAACGCTCGCGCTCGCGGCCCTTTTCGTCAACCACGGCAATCGAACCCTGGCGGTTCATGACGACCAAGTCGCCGGACTTGGCCTTCACGGTTTGCAGATTGATAAAGCGCACCACGCCGTTGTTCTTGGCATCGAGGCGCGACTGCTCGGAGACTCGCGATGCGGTACCACCGATGTGGAAGGTACGCATGGTGAGCTGGGTTCCGGGCTCGCCGATAGACTGCGCCGCGATCACGCCAGTAGCTTCGCCGAGCTCGACCAGCCGGCCCGAGGCCAGGTTGCGGCCGTAGCACATCACGCAGACGCCGCGCTTGGACTCGCAGGTCAGCACTGAACGGATCTTCACCCGCTCGATGCCTGCCGCCTGGATGGAGCTAGCCAGTTCCTCCGTGATCTCCTGGTTGATGTCCACGATCACGTTGCCGTCGTAGTCTTTGATCTTCTCGAGCGATACGCGGCCCACAATCCGGTCGCGCAGGGGCTCGATGATCTCGCCGGCTTCGACGATACCTTCGACGTAGATGCCGTCGACCGTGCCGCAGTCGTACTCGCTGATGATCACGTCCTGCGCCACATCGACCAGACGACGGGTAAGGTAGCCCGAGTCGGCAGTCTTCAGCGCCGTATCAGCCAGACCCTTACGTGCACCGTGGGTAGAGATGAAGTACTCGAGCACCGTCAGTCCTTCACGGAAGTTAGCCGTGATCGGACTCTCTATGATTTCGCCGGAGGGCTTGGCCATCAAACCGCGCATGCCGGAGAGCTGGCGAATCTGTTGTTTGGATCCGCGGGCGCCGGAGTCCGCCATAACGTAAATCGGATTAATGAAGCCTTCCTTGTCCCGCTGCTGCATCTGGCCAAACATCTCGTCCGCGACCTTCTCAGTGATGGCGGACCAGATTTCGATGACCTTGTTGTAGCGCTCGCCGTTAGTGATGGCGCCGTCCAGATACTGCTGCTGAACGCTCACCGCCTGTTTCTCGCCGTCGCGCACTAAGGTCTTCTTGTTGTCCGGGATCACCATGTCATCAATGCCGATCGACAGGCCCGCTTTGGTGGCAAAACGGAATCCCAGGTCCTTAACCTCATCCAGCATCTTGACCGTGGTCTCCAGTCCGAATCGCAGGTAACAATACGTGACCAGTTGCCCGATACCTTTCTTTTTGAGTAGGCCATTGATGTAGGGCATGCCTTCGGGAAGGTGATCGTTCAGAATCGCGCGGCCGACCGTAGTATTCAGGAAGCTGCGCTCGTACTTTACCGGCTCGGTATGGATGATCTCCTGATCGTCATAGGCGGCGGTCAGGTCGATGACTTCACCTGTGTGCCGCAAACGAATGGGCGACAGGGTTTCCACCTCGCCTGCTTCCATAGCCAGCAGAACCTCTTCAATGTTGGCGAAAGCGCGACCCTCGCCCTTGGCGCCGGGTTTGCCTTTGGTCAAGTAGTAGAGACCCAGCACCATGTCCTGCGTAGGCACAGTGATCGGTTGTCCCGAGGCCGGTGACAGAATATTGTGTGACGACAGCATCAGCACGCTGGCTTCAACTTGAGCTTCCGGAGACAGCGGAATGTGAACCGCCATCTGGTCGCCGTCGAAATCGGCGTTGAATGCCGTGCACACCAACGGGTGAATCTTGATCGCCTTACCCTCGACCAGCACCGGCTCGAAAGCCTGAATGCCAAGGCGGTGGAGGGTGGGAGCGCGGTTCAATAGCACCGGATGGTCCTTAATGACTTCTTCCAGGATGTCCCAAACGATGGATTCCTGCTGCTCCACCATTTCCTTGGCTTGTTTGATGGTGGTGCAGTGGCCGGTCTGCTCCAGCCGGTGGTAGATGAACGGCTTGAACAGCTCGAGGGCCATCTTCTTAGGCAGACCGCACTGGTGCAGTTTGAGCTCGGGTCCGACCACGATGACAGAACGTCCTGAGTAGTCCACGCGCTTGCCCAGCAGGTTCTGGCGGAAGCGTCCCTGCTTGCCTTTTAGTGTGTCTGAGAGCGACTTCAGCGGACGATTATTGGCGCCACGCAGCACACGGCCGCGACGGCCGTTATCGAACAGGGCGTCTACCGCCTCCTGCAGCATGCGCTTTTCATTGCGTACGATCACTTCTGGCGCATGCAGGTCCATCAGCTTCTTCAGCCGGTTGTTGCGGTTGATTACTCGGCGATAGAGGTCGTTGAGATCAGAGGTAGCAAAACGCCCACCATCCAATGGAACCAACGGGCGCAGTTCGGGCGGAATAACCGGGATAACGTCCAGGATCATCCAGTTCGGTTTGTTGCCGCTCTTGCGGAAGGCCTCGACCACTTTCAGGCGCTTGGCATACTTGAGCCGCTTTTGCAGCGAGCTCTCATTTTTCATCTTCTCGCGAAGTTCGCTGGACAAGCCTTCAATGTCCACGCGTTTGAGAAGCTCCTTGATCGCCTCCGCGCCCATCATGGCCTTAAAGCCGGCAGGCCGGAACTGCTGGTCCAGTTCACGGTACTTCGCTTCGTCCTTGATGACTTCGTGGTCTTTGACTGGCGCGTCACCGGGCTCGACCACCACATAGGCCTCGAAATAGAGAACGGACTCGAGATCGCGCAGCGAGATATCGAGAAGGTGGCCAATGCGGCTGGGCAATCCTTTGAAGAACCACACGTGCGAGCAGGGCGACGCCAGCTCAATATGGCCGAGGCGCTCGCGGCGGACCTTGGACAGCGTTACTTCCACACCGCATTTGTCGCAGATCACTCCGCGGTGTTTCATCCGCTTATACTTGCCGCAGAGACATTCCCAATCGGTTACTGGGCCAAAGATTCGGGCGCAGAACAATCCATCGCGCTCCGGTTTGAACGTGCGATAGTTGATAGTCTCCGGTTTGGTAACTTCGCCGTGCGACCAGCTCCGGATTTTTTCCGGGGAAGCCAGGCTGATGCGGATAGCATCGAAATCGGCGATAGGATTTGCCATGTCAAAGGGGCTCGAACGATACAAGGTGTTCCTCTGCTTCCTGCGGCCGTGCGCCGCCGCGGGCGGCTCCTGAAATCAGTCGCTAGTCGTTGGGCGTTCGTCGCTAGCGAATCTCTTGATCCACAGTGTCAAGAGCGAGCACGTGGATCTTGTATCAAAATCTCGTCTTCAGTTCGTCGCGCTGGCCGCCAATGACGGACGGCCAACGACCAGCGACTTCTTAATCCGCTGCTGCCGCCACCACCGGCTTCTTCTCGCCGGCCTTAATCAATTCCACATCCAGACAAAGCGACTGCAGCTCACGAATGAGCACGTTGAACGATTCCGGCACGCCCGGCTCCATGGCAGCTTCGCCCTTGACGATGGCCTCATAGATCTTGGTGCGGCCGTAAACGTCGTCGGACTTCGCTGTCAGCAACTCCTGCAGGATGAAAGCTGCGCCATAGGCTTCAAGCGCCCAAACTTCCATTTCTCCGAAGCGCTGACCGCCGAACTGCGCCTTACCTCCCAGCGGCTGCTGGGTGATCAGCGAGTACGGTCCGATCGAACGAGCGTGGATCTTGTCATCCACCAGGTGCGAGAGTTTGAGCATGTAGATGTATCCGACCGTAACCGGCTGTTCGAACTTGTCGCCGGTCATGCCGTCATACAAGTAGGTCTTGCCCGATTCCGGCAATCCCGACTGCCTAAGCAACGCTTTAATCTCACCTTCACGCGATCCGTCGAATACTGGTGAACCCATGTACACGCCTCGGCTTAGGGTTGGAGCCACTGCCATCAGCTCGTCATCACTTAGGTCAGCAATGGTTTCTGCCAGGGTCGTGTCCTTGAACAGGGCTTTGAGTTCGCGCCGGATAGCCTCTTCTTTCGTGTTCTCGGCAAGCATTTGCGTGATCTTCTTACCCAGTTCGTGTCCCGCCCACCCCAGGTGAGTTTCGAGAATCTGTCCCACGTTCATACGACTAGGAACGCCCAGGGGATTGAGGACGATTTCCACCGCCGTACCGTCTTCGAGGTAGGGCATGTCCTCGTCCGGCAGAATGCGGGCAATCACGCCTTTATTGCCGTGACGGCCAGCCATCTTGTCGCCCACACTCAGCTTGCGCTTCATGGCGATGTAGACTTTGACCAGCTTGATGACGCCCGGGGGCAGTTCATCTCCCTTGGTCAGCTTATCTTTCTTCTCGTTGACGATCTTCTTAAGCACGTCAATCTGACGTGAGGTCATCTCTTCGATCTCGTCGATCTGCTCATTCACCCGCGGATCTTTGTCGGCATACTTGATACGCTTCAGGTTCCGAGTGGAAATGCGCTCGATCGTATCGCGGTCGAGGATCGTGTCCTTGGTCAGGAGGCGCTTGTTGGTGCGCTCGTCGTGCAGATCCGCCTGCACCTCCTTGCCGCCCAGGATGTTCTCCAGACGCTTGAGGCGCTCGTCGGTAAGAATCCGAATCTCGTCGGAAAGATTCTTTTCCAGCTTTGCGATCTGCGTCGCTTCGATCGCCTTCGCACGCTCGTCCTTCTCCTGGCCTTTGCGGGAGAAGATCTTTACATCGACGATTACGCCCTCGATGCCCGGCGGGCAGTAGAGCGAAGCATCGCGGACGTCACCAGCCTTTTCGCCGAAGATGGCGCGCAGTAGTTTCTCTTCCGGAGTGAGCTGAGTCTCACCCTTGGGCGTAACCTTGCCCACCAGGATGTCGCCTTGTTTAATACTGGCGCCAATTCGGATCACGCCCGCTTCATCCAGATTCCGCAGCATGGATTCGCTGACGTTGGGGATGTCGCGGGTGACCTCTTCCGGCCCCAGCTTGGTGTCGCGGGCCTCGATCTCGTACTCCTCGATGTGAACTGAGGTGTAGTAGTCCTCTTTCACCAGTTTTTCCGAGACCAGGATCGCGTCTTCAAAGTTGTAGCCGCGCCATGGCATAAACGCGACCAGCACGTTTCGTCCCAACGCCAGCTCGCCGTGGTCGGTGCAGGGACCGTCCGCAATCACTTCGCCTTTCACCACCCGATGTCCCTTCACCACGATCGGCTTCTGGTTGATGCAAGTGTTCTGGTTGGAACGCTTAAACTTCGTGAGCTGATAAATGTCGCTGCCCACTTCGCGGGAGAGCTGTCCGGGATGATGCTCGCCCTCGACGCGGACAATAATCCGCTCCGAGTCCACCGAATCGATGATGCCGTTGCGCTTGGCCAGAATGACGGCGCCGGAATCGCGCGCGGTCACGCCTTCCATCCCCGTACCAACAATCGGAGCTTCCGCGCGCAACAAGGGAACAGACTGGCGCTGCATGTTGGCGCCCATCAGCGCCCGGTTGGCGTCGTCGTGCTCCAGGAAGGGCACGAGTGATGCCGCCACGGACACCAGTTGCTTCGGACTGACGTCGATGTAGTCA
>JABCYV010000055.1 GCA_013290025.1 Acidobacteriota bacterium | reverse complement strand
TCGTCATTCTGGCAGGGCGTAGATGTGCAGGGTGAGCAGCTTAGTTGCGTGATCATCGATCGCCTGCCGTTCGCCGTGCCCACCGACCCGATCGTGGCCGCGCGCGTGAAATCAATCGACGCCGAAGGTGGCAATGCCTTCTTCCAGTATCAAGTGCCGGCGGCGGTGATCACTCTGAAACAGGGTTTCGGACGCCTGATTCGCTCGCTACATGACCGCGGCCTGCTCTGTCTTCTCGATAACCGCATTCTGAAGAAGCAATATGGCCGCGTATTCGTGGAGAGCTTACCCAATTACAAGAAAACTACTGAGCTGGGAGCTGTGGAGGCCTTCTTCGGCGTGCCGAACCATAACTCCGATGTGTAGCACCTCAAACTTCGAGCAACTTCATGCCTGCCGCTGCGGCGTTCCGGTCGAAAGCTACAGTGTGCTGGCATTCAGCGGCCTGGGCACTCCGCTCGATGAGGCAGTCGGCAAAATCGGCGCGACTGGTGCTGAATTTTCGTAATGCCTGCGCGACGATTTCCGCTCGCTCAATAACCAGTTCTTTGCTTCGCAGTAAGGTCTCCAGGACTTGCTCAACTTCCTTCTTCTTGAAACGGTAGGAAGTCTCCAACACCCAAACCAGTTCCACAACGACGATCATGGAAAGGAATCCTGGTGAATCCGAGGAGAGTGAGTCCATCACAGTCACAGCTGCGGTCGTTTGGGCGGGATCGTCGTGAGTAAGATAGCGGACAACAATATTGGTGTCGAGGCCGATCGTTGATGGTCCGAACAGCGACAGTCCGATCAGCGGGACCGGGATGCGCGCCGCGCGATGGCGGCGTTCATCTCTTCAATCGATACCGGTTTGCTTCGCTTGCCTTGAAACAGCCCTTTCAGCTCCCGTACCGAGCGAGTTGCGGGAATGATGGCAAACTGGCCCTTTTCCACTTCGACGAACTCGATGCGATCCCCGGCGTCGACCCCAAGTGCAGCGCGGACCTGCGCCGGAATAGTGATTTGCCCCTTTGAAGTTACGGTCGCGCTCCCCAAGTTTGAGATATCCCTTCCCTTATACTGATTCCTTACATTTTAGTAAGGAAACCCGGGGCAGGTCAAATACGGAGACCGACCCCGCCTATGCGTATTCCCGCTCGACCTCACGAATCGCCTTGTACCGTCCGAACGTCTTCTTCTCCGATTCCAGCCCTAACACGGAGCGCAGCGTGCTTCCGCGAAAAGTGTGAGCCAACATTTGCGGCCCGTGGCTCAAGATGAACCAGGGATCATGGCGAAAGGCCGCAGGCATGTGGCGGATTTTCATCCAGCGCTCCGACTTCCAGCGTAGGTATTCGATCTCCTCGGCTGAAACGTGTTTTGTGCGCACCACCGCAGTGGTGCCGTCGTATTCCTCGAAGCGTTCGTTCATGATCAGCCCCTGATCGCGGAAGGCTTGGGTCATGGGAGTGCGCGGATAAGGCGTGGGATGCTGGATGTAGGGCCAGTCGACGTAGCGTCGGGCGAATGCAAGATTGGCTTCGATGGACTCGCGGGTATCGTCGGGATTGCCAACGATCAGTCCGCCCACCACGTACATCTGGTTGCGATGCAGGTATTCGATGGCTTTCAGGGTCGCGTTTCCAGCGTTATGGCCGTTATCGCGCGCTGCGTTCTTGGCGGCCGCACGCAGGAATTCAAGGTCACCTTCCAGAATGTTCTCAATCCCCAGAAACACGTAGCGGAATCCGGCTTGTCGCATCAGCGGCGCGAGCGTTTCGCCGTGATTGGCGATGGCCGAAGTCATGCCCTGGACAAAGTAATCCAGCTTGTTCAGTCCCGCGTCGATGATGGCGTGGCATAGCGCCTCAAATCGGTGGACGTTGAGGGTAATGTTGTCGTCCACCAGAAAGATGGTGCGCGCACCGTGGTCGCGGGCATCGCGGATGTCCGCTATAACTCGGTCAAACGAGTAGGTGTGAAAGTTTCGGCCGCGCATCTCGATGATCGAGCAGAAGCTGCAATCGTAGGTGCAACCGCGTGAGGTTTCGATCACGTCGACTTGACGCCCAAGTAGCGTGTAGCCGTTGAGCACACGCGCCCTGCGATTGGGCAATTTCACCTCGCCATCTTCGAGTCGATGAATCGGTCGGTCGGGATTGTGCACCCACTGGTCCCCGTTTCGATAAGACAGACCACAGATGCGATCGAAACTGCCGCCCTGCTCAAGTGCACGCAACAGCTCGCGAAAAGTCAGTTCGCCTTCGCCGCGCACAATGTAGTCCACCCCCGTCGGAGCGTAGGCATCAGGCGCAAGGCTCGGGTCATAGCCACCGACCACTACTCGAACCTTCGGCTTCAGAGAACGGACCAACTCAACTATGCGCACCGCCGTCCGACGTTGAAACGTCATCACAGAAAGACCGACCACTTCAGGGTCGAAAACGCGCATCAGCCGAGTGACGGTTTCCCGCGAGCGGCGCTGTACCAGGATCAGGTCGGCCACGGCCACGCGATGGTGGGGATCGACATTACCGGCTAGGGAGGTCAGAGCTCCGTTCGGCATTCGAACGGCGACCGCAGGCATGTGCTCAAACGAGTCCGGCATTGAAAGCAACAGGATGTTCATAGCCTTCCGTTGTGCCTTCCGTCTTCTCCGTGAGGGGCAGGAGAACTGGGCCCGGAACTTGAATGATGCGAAGATTGTAGCGCGGCTCGCGGTAGAATAAGTAGTTAGATTGATGGGGTGAGGCCCGGCCTGTGTTTACTAGGGCCCGCCGAGGGGTCCATGTTCGAAGTCACAGTTGACGATTCGTTTGCCGCGGGGCACTACCTGCGCAATTACAAAGGCAAGTGCGAGAATCCCCACGGGCATAACTACAGAGTGCGGGTCACGCTTGCCGGCAAGGAACTCGATAAGGCTGGTCTGCTGCTCGACTTCAAGGACCTACGGGATGTGATGAAAGCCGTCATCGATCGCCTCGATCATCAGATGATCAACGATCTGGAGCCTTTTACGGTATTGAATCCCTCGGCAGAGAATTTGGCCAAGTATTTTTATGATGAGACCAATGTCAAGCTGGATCGCGCGACCAGCGGCCGAGTCCGAGTGAAGAACGTAACTGTATTCGAGACGGATACGACGACGGCGACCTATTCGGAGTAACTGTCATTTCCGAGCGACGCTGAACCGCGCCTGGGCAGTGCAGGACTCGAGGAACGCCTACGATTGGACAGGACTTCGCTTTTAGGGGTCCTTCGAGTCGCCTATGGTTCGCAAGCGAAACCATAACGTCACTCAGGATGACAACGGAGCCAGAGCACAGCTGACGGATAAACAGGCGCCATGCAGATTACTGAGATCTACAAATCGATCCAGGGCGAGTCAACGCATGCCGGAGTGCCGTGCGTGTTTGTCCGTCTGACTGGCTGCAATTTGCGCTGCTCCTGGTGCGACAGTGAGTACACATTTACCGGCGGCCATCGCATGACCCTCGAACAAGTGCTGGAAGAAGTGGCGCAACTTAGCCCGGATGGCGGGCTGGTTGAGATTACTGGCGGCGAGCCTATGTTGCAGGAGCGCGAGGTGGTCCCTCTGATGCAACGCCTGTTGGATGCGGGCTACACTGTTCTGTTGGAGACTAGTGGCGAGCGCCCACTGGAGCGGGTGCCCAAGGGTGTGGTTAAGATCGTGGATGTGAAGTGTCCAAATTCTGGCGAGCCCGACACCTTCCACATGGAAAACCTGGAAACGCTCGATTCGCAGGATGAAGTCAAGTTTGTGCTGAGTGATCGCACGGACTACGAATTCGCTCGCGACTTCGTGGGGCGTCATCAGTTGGGCCGACGGGTGAACGCGGTTCTGTTCTCACCTGCCTTCAGCAAAGATGCGGGCGGAGGACGCGATACCTCGCATTGCCTGCTGGACCCGCGCGAACTGGCGGAATGGATGCTGGCTGATGGCATTGCCGCGCGGCTGGGGCTGCAGATTCATAAGTTCATTTGGGACCCGGCGCTCAAAGGCGTCTAATCATGGGACTGGCATGAGTCGTGGCGAATCACGCGCGGTTGTACTTCTTAGTGGCGGTATGGACTCCTGCGTCTGTGTGAGCCTGGCGGCGCGAGATCACCAGGCCGCAGCGGTGCATATCAGCTATGGTCAGCGCACTGAAGAACGTGAACGGCGGTCGTTCTCGGCGATCTGCGATCACTTGGGAATCCGTGATCGGCTGCTGGTAAGGAATGAGGCCCTGCGGGCGATTGGCGGCTCAGCGTTGACTGACCCGAACATTGCTGTGCCGGAATCGCACGACGTCGGGCACGATATCCCAGTCACGTATGTGCCCTTCCGCAACGCTCACTTTCTCTCCATAGCCGTTAGCTGGGCGGAAGTGCTAGACGCCGAAAAGGTCTACATTGGCGCCGTGGAGCAGGACAGTTCAGGATATCCCGACTGCCGCCCCGCCTATTATCAGGCCTTCAACCAGGTAGTAAAGACGGGAACGAAGGCAGGCCGGATTGAGATCGTGACGCCGCTGATTGCCATGCGCAAGGCGGAGATAGTAAGGCTTGGCCTTGAATTGAATGCGCCCTTCGATTTAACGTGGTCTTGTTATAGCCGGGAAGACAGCGCCTGCGGATCGTGCGACAGTTGCGTGTTACGATTGCGCGCGTTCCGGGAGGCGGGAGCGGTGGACCCGATCCCATATGCCGCAGCACTGCAGGGCGCTTAGGATCTCGATTTCCGATTGTCCACTCTTAGTTTCGCCAAGCTGACGGGAGTTGGACGTATCAATCGAAACCGGAAATCTTACATTCAGGTTTAGCCGGGAGGCCAAAATGAAGCAATGTTCAGTGGTGTTGATCCTGCTCGCGCTAGTCGCGGGACTGTGTGTTTCTCCAGTCTTCGCCCAAGCAACGGGTACAGTCAAGGGCGTGTGCAAAGACATGGAAGGCAAGCCGATCGTGGGCGCAACGGTGGAGTGGTTCAACACAGAAAACGGACGCAAATACGCGCTTAAGACGAACAAAAAAGGCGAGTATTTTTCGCTCGGTATTGATCCGGGAAAATACCGGGTAACGCTGACCCAAGACGGTAAGGAACTGGACAAGGTTGGCAACTTTCCGGTCGGGGTGGATGAGGCAACCCTCGACTTCGATTTGAAGGCGTCGCAGGTCCAGGCCGCGCAGCAGCAAGGGATTAATCCAGAAAAGCTGAAGGAGATGCAGGCCCAGAAAGAAAAGGCCGAGAAAGAAGCCGGCACGGTCAAGAGCCTCAATGAAAAGCTGGGTGCCGCCCGACAGGACATCAGTAGCGGCAACTTCGACCAGGCAGTCGCTCTAATGACTGAAGCCACAACCCTCGATGCCACTCGTGATCCACTCTGGGCAACGCTCGGTGACGCCTATCGCGGCCAGGCCCGGCAATTGGACAAGACGGACCATGCAGCCGCAAAAAAGAGCTATGAACAGTCCATCCAGGCTTATGAAAAAGCGATTCAAATGCGGCAGGATTCTGCCGCCGCGCAAAAGGACCCGGACGCAAACAAGAAGCTGGCTCCGTATTACAACAACGTCGCTGAAGCCTACTCCAGGGTCGGAAGGGTTGATGACGCGGTAAAAGCGTACACCCAGGCGGCGCAGTTGGATCCGCCCAATGCCGGGACCTACAACTACAACATGGGCGCGGTGCTGACCAATGCAGGTCGAACCGATGAAGCGCTGACTGCCTTTGACAAGACTATCGCCGCCGACCCCACCAAGGCGGACGCGTATTACCAGAAAGGCGTGGCTCTGATCGCGAAGGCGACCACCGATCCCAAGACGGGCAAGGTGACGCCGGCCCCGGGAACTCAGGAAGCGCTGAACAAATACCTGGAACTGCAGCCCAACGGACCCTATGCTGAAGGGGCCAAAGGCATGTTGCAGTATATCGGCAGCACAGTCGAAACCAGTTTTGGCAGCAAGAAGAAAGGTGCAAAGAACTAGAATTCGATTGCGTTCGAGTAATGGAGTCAGGCGGCTTCGGCCGCCTTTTTCTTTGTGGCGCTGTCCTGGGAAGGAATTGCGCCAGACATTACGAAGGTCCATGCACTTGACGTTCTTCCTAGAACCACCCGCCGCTTTTCGTTAGAGTGGAGCTTAGCTTTGGTATTCCGAAAAGACGATATAGACGATGACCGCGGCCGTTCCTGAATTTTTCCCTCCCCCATCACTCGCGCCGCCGTCCAGGCAAACCCTATGGCAGCACCGGGAACCGCACCTATCCAGGTAACGCTTGAAGCTGGCTCCGGCTCGGGCCCAATCGCTACCCACACTCTGCTGACGGCGATGTTGCGCGCTACGGATCACGTCAGCGACTTGATTTTCTCGCCCGGACGCCCGCCACAAGTGGAAGTCTATGGACAATTGATTCAGGTGCAAGCCTCCGGACTGCGCTCGTTGACCGCCGACGACACTCGTCGCATTGCTTCCGACTTGATTGGGAATAATAAACAGGCACTCACGGTGCTGCGCGAGCAAGGATCCTGTGATATTTCCTTTGGTTTGCCCGGACTGGCTCGGTTTCGCGTGAACGTATTCATTCAGCGCGGCAGTTGCGCCGTGGTGATGCGTGTGATCCCAACCGTTATCCCGCAATATTCGTCTCTGGGTCTGCCGCCGCAAATGGGAGAAGTGGGGAGCCTTCGCGATGGCATCGTACTGGTGACTGGCCCGCGGGGATCGGGGAAGTCGTTTACCCTGGCTACCCTACTCGACCGGATCAACGAACTGCAAACCTGCCATATCATCACCATCGAAGACCCGATCGAATTTCTGCACAATCACAAGCGCTCTACGATTCATCAGCGAGAGCTGCATAGCGACACCCCGAACTTCGCGCTAGCTCTTCGAGCAGCGTTACGGCAGGCGCCCAAAGTGATTCTGGTGGGCGAGATGCGAGACCGCGAGACGATGGAAATGGTGCTGGAAGCGGCCGAGACCGGACATCTCATCCTCTCCAGTCTCAACACTGTTGATGCGGCCAAGACGGTGGAACGTATTGTCGCGGCATTTTCGGCCGCGGAGCAGTCGTCGATCCGAGGCAGACTGGCCAAGAGCCTGCGTTACATAATTTCTCAGCGCCTCGTTCCGCGGCGGGACGGTGGCCGGGTGGCTGCCCTCGAAGTCTGCAAAGCAACGGCACGCACGACGCAATGCATTGAATGCGATGACCACTCAGGCCTGCTCCAGGCGGTGAAGAACGGCGCTTCCGATGGCATGCAGCACTTCGACGGCGAACTCGAGAAGCTGGCACGCGCCGGGATCGTCGATAAAGACACGGCGCTGGCGTACGCGACCGACGCACCCGGACTCCAGAAAGCGCTGGAAGTTTAGTTCCTCGCCATCCCGCCTGTCGTATCATCGGCTGCATGGCTGCTCTCCCCGAACCCTCGTCAATTTTGACATTCGTAGAAGCGCGCCACCTGGTGGAGGAGCACGCTGCCCGCCTGCGCCCGCGGGGCAAAGAACTCGTCGACCTGCTTGAGAGTGCCGGACAGGTCCTGGCTGAGCCAGTAGCTGCCGACCGCAATTTTCCTCCCTTCCCGCGAGCCACGCGCGACGGCTATGCCGTGCGAGCCGCTGACCTCATTCAGATTCCCGCCACGCTCGAGGTCGTAGGAGAGATCAAGGCCGGGGCATCTCCCGAAGCTGCCATCAGGCTGGAACCGGGCCAGACCGCGGCTATCATGACCGGCGCACCCGCTCCTGCCGGCGCCGATGCCGTGGTGATGGTGGAATACACATCACGCTATGGCGGTCGAGTCGAGATCACAAAAGGAATCTCTGCCGGAGACAACATCGTACCCATTGGTTCGGAGGCCAAGCGCGGCGTCCGCCTCCTTTCCCCCGGGACACGCTTGGATCATGCGGCCATCGCGGTAGCTGCTTCGGTGGGCAGAACTCATTTGCTGGTGTACCGCAAACCGCAGGTCGCGGTGCTGTCCACAGGCGATGAGATTGTAGACATTGAGGTCCCGCCCGGGCCCAACCAGATTCGCAATTCCAACAGCTATTCACTGGCGGCACAAATCCACGCCGCGGGCGGAGAACCCGTTCTATTGCCCATCGCTCCCGACGAACCGAGCCGTTTGCGTGAGCTAGTCGCCGACGGCTTCGAGTCCGATCTGCTGCTGCTGACTGGCGGCGTTTCCATGGGCAAATACGACCTCGTCGAGCAAGTGCTGGCTGATTTCCAGGCGGAGTTTTTTTTCACTGGTGCACAAATCCAGCCCGGCCGGCCAGTCGTCTTCGGGCGCGTCCCATCTAATGCTGGCGCCCCCGCCCGCGAGGCGCAAGAGCACGACTTCAGCCGTGCCGATAAGAGCGCAGAGGGAGGGGCTATATCCGCTCAGGGACATGCATATTTTTTGGGTCTACCAGGGAATCCGGTTTCCACCATGGTCACCTTCGAACTCTTTGCCAAGCCGATTCTGGAAGCCTTGGCCGGGATGACACCGAGGAAACTGATCTTCCTGCACGCGAAGCTTAAATCCGAAATCAAGACCAAGCCTGGGCTAAAACGATTCCTGCCGGCGATCCTGTTGGGAGAATTTGAGCAGGCCGAAGTAGAACTCGTCCGCTGGCAGGGTTCTGGTGATATTGCGGCGACAGCGCGGGCGAACTGCTACATCGTGATTCCTCCGGACCGCGAGCGGACTCCAGCGGGCGAATGGGTTCCGGTGTTGATGAGGTAGACACGAGCATCGCGCTCGTGCGTCCTGGAGTTCCCGCGTGCTCTGTCTTGCCTGATGCCATGAGCGACGACCTCGCACGAGCGAGAGGCTAGCGCCCACATGCTCGCGCTCACATGTAAGATAGTTCTTCGAGATGCCTCAAAAGCTCTCTCACTTCGACCGCGCCGGACGCGCCAAAATGGTGGACGTTTCCGCCAAAATACCCACCAAACGCGAAGCCGAGGCCAGCGCCTTCGTCGTCTTAAGGCCTGCCGTGCTGAAAGCGCTGCCCAAGAATCCTAAAGGTGATCCGCTCGAAGTGGCGCGGTTGGCGGGGATTATGGCCGCGAAGCGAACTGCCGATCTGATTCCCATGTGCCATCCCCTGCCGCTTTCGCACGTTGCTGTCGAAATGCGGCTGTGCGAGAATGGCGTCGCTATTACCTCAAAAGTTGCGACCACAGCGGTAACCGGAGTGGAGATGGAAGCGCTGGTGGCGGCCAGCGTGGCGGCGCTGACCGTGTACGATATGTGCAAAGCTCTGGACAAAGGCATCGAAATCCGCGAAATCATGCTGGAGCGTAAGTCCGGAGGAAAGAGCGGTGATTATGCCCGCGCTCGCAGGAAGTCATTGCCTTCATGCTGAATAACGTCAAAGTCCTGCTGGTGGATGACAACCCCATGGTTCTGGGGCTGCTGCGGGGCGCACTGACGCCGTTGGCTAATGTAACTACTTCAACTGACTCCGCCGACGCGCTGCTCAAGGCAGTGGATGACCCTCCTGATCTGCTGGTCAGCGATTATCGAATGCCGGGCATGGATGGCCACCAACTGGTCGAAAAACTGAAGAGCCGCCCCAATACCGCGGGAATTTCGGTGATCCTCTTAGCCAGCAAAGCCGACATCAGTGAAAAGCTCACTCACCATGAGCCCATCGATGATTTTGTGGAAAAACCGTTCTTCCTGAAAGAAGCCACGCACCGTATCAAGCGCGTGATTGACAAAATCGCGTTGGAGAAGATGGCGAAGACAGTGGCGTCGGACGGGGTTCTGCGCGGCAGCCTCTCGCAGATGAATGTAATCGATCTGGTACAGTCGCTGGAAATGGGCCGCAAGAGCTGTGCGCTCAACCTGACCAACAAAGACGAGAAGTGCGAAATGTATGTCAGCGAGGGACAGGTCACACATGCGGTTTATGGTTCGCTCGTGGGTGATCCAGCCGTGTTCAAGGTGCTGCGCTGGACGGAAGGCAACTTCCAAATCGATTTCGAGGGTAAGACCTCCGAACAGACCACTCAACTCAACACTCAGGGCTTGCTGATGGAAGGCCTGCGCCTGCTCGATGAGTCGGCCAAGCGGGACGGTGACGAAGCGGAGGAGGAAGACGATGTCCTCCTCGACTCCTGAGACTCTCACCGCCGCTGTCCTTACCGTCAGTGACTCTTCGTCGCGGGGTGAGCGAGACGATCTCTCCGGGCCAGCTGTGGCGCAAGTGCTCAAGCAGCATAATTTCTCGGTCGTTGCCACCGAGATTGTTCCCGACGAACAGCCCGCCATTCAACAAGCGATTCTCCGCCTGACGAAAGCTGCGCGTTTCGTGGTGACTACGGGTGGAACCGGAATCACGAAACGCGATGTCACCCCCGAAGCCACGCGGACGGTGTGCGATCGTCTGCTCGAGGGCGTGGCTGAGCGCATGCGGTCTGAAGGTGCAAAGACAACTCCGTTCGCGGCCCTCAGCCGGGCTGTCTGCGGAACCTGTGGAAAATCCCTAGTTCTGAACCTTCCCGGCAGCCCTCGCGGATCGGTCGAAGCACTGCAAGCGGTGATCGACCTCGTGCCCCACGCTCTGGAGTTGCTGGACGGGCATACGAAGCATGAGTGAGCATCACTCATGTACAATCTTCAGACCATCGGCCGACCCCAATCAAAGCAAATCAGCGTTGAATCGAAGTCTGTGTTCCTAAACGAGAAAATCAGAGGACAGAAATCTATGAAGCGAGCTTTAGCAGTTTTGGTTCTCACTCTGTGCGTTGGGGTTTTGGCTTCGGCGCAAACACTGACACCCGCCGAAAGGGAGCGGGCGACAAAATACCTGGAAAGTACGAAACAGGGCGTGCTAGACGCGACGGCGGGCCTTTCCGAGGCGCAATGGAATTTTAAATCAGCGCCTGATCGCTGGTCTGTGGCTGAGGTAACGGAGCACATCGCCGCAGCGGAGGACCTACTCCGAGGGATGATCATCAATAAAGTAATGACCGCGCCCCCACGTCCGGCCGGAGAGGACGTGGCAGCAATCGACGAGACGATAATCACTATGGTCCCGGATCGGAGCCACAAGGCGCAGGCGCCGGAAACTCTCAAGCCGGTCAACCGATTCGGTTCTCCGCAGGAGACGCTGAAACACTTTGTCGAAGCCCGCCAGCAAACTCTGGATTTCCTGAACCAACATGATGATCTGCGGGCTCACGCCATAGATGGTCCAATGGGTAAGAAACTAGACGCGTATGAGTGGATCCTATTTATCGCCGCCCACAGCGAGCGTCATACCAAGCAGATTAACGAAGTGAAGGCAGACCCGAACTTCCCCAAGAAGTAGTCCCAACTTAAGGCATCAATGCTGACTGCCCCGCCGCTGGCCGCCTCGACAAATGGTTTGAGCCAGAAGGATCTTTACAAATCGCCGGAACCAGAGCAAATTCTTACTCGGGGCTAAAGCCAGAGCCCTCCGGGCTCTTTTGTGGCACGGCTGAAGCCGTGCCCTTCCACTGAGAACCAGGCGTGGCCGATCACCTCACCCCAGGTTTTCGCGTAGACTCCTAGTTTTACCTGCGAGATCAGCGTCTTGAAAACCATCAAGCACATCCTTGCCCGCTATACCGGGTTCCTATGGGCGCTGCTGAAACCGCTCGGCGTATGGGGCGTCTTCGCGATCTCCGCCATCGATGCCGCGTTTTTAGGCTTACCCATGGATGTGGTGGTCGCGACCTATGTTTACCAGGACCGCGCCCGATTTCTGTTGTATGTGATCATGGCATCGGCTGGGTCGGCGGTGGGCAGCATCGTCATCTACCTCATTGGCTACAAAGGCGGCGAGGAGTTGTTGCGGAAGCGCATTTCGCCAGAGCGATTCGAAAAGTTCCATCAGGCATTCGATAAACATCCGTTCTGGAGTCTGATGTTTCCGGCAATGTTACCGCCGCCTACACCGTTCAAACTCTTCGTTCTGGCGGCAGCGGTTTCCGAGATGCAGTTTGGCCACTTTCTACTGGCCATTTTCTCCGGACGCTGCGTGCGGTTTCTGGTCCTTGCAATTCTGACCCTGGAGTTTGGTCCGGGATTCGTGCAAGGCGCGATCCGTCTTTTCCACACACATTCTTACTGGATATTGATCGCGGCGGTGGTGGGGGTGGCGGCGTGGCTGGTGGCGCGCAGAATGAGAGTGCGGGCAAGGGCGTCAATCGCAGAGAACGCTGAGGGAAACTAGAACTTGTCACATGAAGCAGCCCGGTTGCCGTTACTGTTGAATGGGAACTTTTCGCCAAGTATCAGGGTTTCTGCTCTATTCGTTCGACTTTGACGTGGAATAGAAGAATCCACGTCCCTTTGACCAGTCGATTGCAAAGAGCAGGACATCCGTTGTGACGGATGTAGCCGGTTTTTCGACGACGTAGAGGTCGAACCCTTCCTTGTGAATCCTCTCGCTGTCAAGGTTGCCCCTAAGAGTGCTCGGCCACCACGACACATGGGGGTTTGGCACGCGCCTGACGGATGGCGGTAGCGCACCAACAGCTTTGAGGTTCTTGCGAAGAGTTTGCGAATCAGCTGGAACAAACTCAAAAGAACACCACTCCGTTGATGGCGAAAGATCGTGGACCTCATGAATCGCACGAGAACTGCTGGGCAAGAGGTCGTCCGGTATCCAGTCGCGAGCGATTGCGCCGTCTTTATCGGCTTCGGCAAGAGATGGGTAGAACGACTCTTGGCGATCACTGTGAAACGTTATGAACGCGCAAATCAAAGCCACGCCCAACAAAGCCGCAAGAAGGAACCATTTCACGACTGGGCCGGGCCCACTCATGTCCCCAGTGTAATACCGTTCGCGTGGCGTCCCGTGATGATTGTCGAAATCAGGCGACGAGATAGCAGATGGCTAGTTTCGCGGTACGACTGGGTGAAGATGGAAACGTCTACCTGATGCGTCGCACATCTCCTGCGACGGTGTATGTGATTTCTTCTTCAGGGGATCTGTTACGTACGCTCAGCATCGAACCCGCAGATAATGGCCAGATGCCGTACGATATGCGAGTCGCAGAAGGTCGCATCGCGGTGGAATTTAGCCTGTCTTGCTCGGCCGACCATTGCGAGGGTGCGAATTTCACGGTCGCCGATGCGACAACAGGTCAGAAACTCTTTGACTACGCAGATGACAAGAGTTTGGGCGGGGTTTTTGCTTGCTATAGCGCCAAACCCGAGCGCTTCACTTTCCTGAGGGTTGGGGATGGGGCTAAACCAATTTTTAAATATGGCGAACAGATCCGTTTTCAAAGTGCGGACGGGACCAAAGTAGCTCGATGGACGAGTGCCGGCAAACCCGATCCTTATATAAATTTAACCAACACCGAGACGGGTGGAAATCTGCACGTGCATTTCTAACGAATACAATATGACACCAGAGGCGATTGTACTGCTTCAACAAAGCATTGGGAAGGTGGTTCGGCTGACGTGCAAGGATGGGGAGGTCATTGTTGCAAAGATCACTTTAGTCGATCCCCTTGATGAGGAGATCGTCTTCGATATGCTCTCCACGACCAACGAATCCAAGTATGAGAAGTTTGACCGGGAGCCAGCCTATTTGCTCCCCTTCAGTGACATCTCTACCGTGAACGCTGTGACCGATTCGACTTCTTGATTAGGGTGGCAAGGCGCTCTAGCGTGGTGCCCCAGGTTCGCGTCCGTTCTTTGGACGCTAACCTGGGTTTCTAGCTGGTTGGGCAGTACGACTCGGCGATCTCGGCGGTAAATCAAACTGGCTGCCACCTGGCTCCTCGCAACCAATCCATTTGTTACGCTCCCCACATCCCACGGCCTCGAGGAGGCATCCAGCAGGCCTTGACAACGCACTGCCGACGCAGTAGGGTTCTACGCCATCGGGGTATGCAACGTGGTAAAGCGCGGTAAATGGACATTTCTGCTTCTCGTGCTCGCCGCAGTCACATTCATCTCCGTCGTGCCCATGGCGGATAACCCCGAAACTGCGTTTAACGAAATCGACACTCCGGTTAACCAAACTATCCCTGTTGCTCCATGGATGAAATTTACGCCTCCTATCAGAATTTCTATCATTCTTCCGAGATCGTTCAGCCGCACGGGCGACGGGATTCGCACGTCGGTGGAATCGATATCAACTGCGACGCACCGGCAATCAAGCCCGCTGCGTGAACTCCTCTGCACGTTCCTCATCTGAGAGGAACCTAAATTTCCAAATAGAGCGGTGAGTGACCACAGCGGGGTCACGCATTCATCCGTCCGATTCGGACGATAGGGCCATTTCAAGTGATCCGATTTTGCTGAGCTTCCGGATGTCCCCAGTTGCAGGTGGACCGCACGACGACGGGGGCGTTTTGCAGGGTTCTGCTTGCACGCAGGGAGACGCCGGATACGGTGGTCCGCGCTTCGGTTTGGGGAAGGCCAAGCGCGGACCGTTTCCGAATAACGTTTAATCCTCGCTCACTTTCGTAACCGTTCGTGTGAGAGTGAAGAAAATCCAAACTCCAACCCCGCCCCTGTGCTGAAGGAGGATTGCGATGAACCGTTATCTCAGTGTGTCTAAGATTCAGATCGCCGTTTTGCTGCTCGCGTGCTCGGCCTGGCCGCAATCGGCAAATGTGTCGATCTTTGCGACCGGCTTCAACAACCCGCGCGGGCTGAAGTTCGGCCCCGATGGAAACCTATATGTTGCCGAAGGAGGCGCCGGCGGTTCTCTTTCGACGGTGGGATTCTGCCAGCAAGCTGCAGGGCCACCGGCAGGCCCGGGTCCGTACAGCGGCGGCTTCACAGGACGAATCTCCAAGGTGGATGCCCATGGGGTGGTCACGACCGTGGCCGACCACCTGCCTTCCAGCCAGACCAGCCCGGCCTTCGGCAGTCTGGTAAGTGGCGTCGCCGATGTGGCGTTCGTCGACGGTAACCTCTACGCGCTCATCGCAGGCGCGGGCTGTTCCCATGGATTGCAGGGAACAAGCAACGGCGTGATCCGTGTCAATTCCGATGGCAGCACGACTCAGATCGCAGATCTGAGCGCCTTCCAAAAAAATCATCCGACGAAGAATCCAGAACCCGATGACTTCGAGCCCGATGGCACGTGGTACAGCATGGTCACCGCAAATGGCATCTTCTACGCGATCGAGCCGAACCACGGTGAACTCGATTCGATCACGACCAGCGGACGCATACGCAGGGTCTCCGACATCTCCAACATCCAGGGCCACATCGTGCCCACTGCAATCGCCTACGACGGACAGAATTTCCTTGTCGGCAACCTCAACACGTTCCCCATCAGGGACGGCTCCTCGAAGATCATGAAGATCACGCCCACAGGGACCCTCACCACGGTGAACATCGATTTCACCACCGTGCTGGGATTGGCCTTCGACAGCAAAGGTCGTCTCTACGTGCTCGAGAACACCACTGGGAACCAGTTTCCCACCCCGGGCACAGGAAAAGTCTTGCGAATCGAAGGGAAGCACGCGTATTCCGTAATCGCTACGGGTCTGTCCGTACCCACCGCAATGACATTCGGTCCGGATGGAAACCTGTATGTCTCAAACGTTGGCTTCGGTCCTCCTCCGATGGGACTGGGGCAGGTAGTAAAGATCACAATCAAGCATTGAACTCACGTCAACACTCGTGGACGCTTCTTCCGTTAGGGGCGTCCACGGTTCTGATCCAAGTGGGCATTTCAACCCACAGGTGACTAGACCAACTCAGCAGTCTCAGCGGTGACTCGTCAAACACAATCAAACGGCCGCGGTGTGATCGCCTTCTTTGCTGAAAGCTTCAGACAGCACCTGCACCGCCACTGGCGTGGCGAAGAATGCCGCCGTGAAAAGAAGATCACCCACAACTGCCTGACGGAAGAACGGCAAGGCGAACGTGTAGGACGTCATTAACCCGCCCAGGTTCTTGGGATACATATTCCAGCACGCCCACACCGCGAAATTGCTCAGCAGAAAGAAGGAAACCGAACTGGCGAGCGACGCTCCGACCACGCGCAGCGGTTTGGCGTTCGCGCGCAGTCTCGTTCCCAGCCACAAAATTGCGGCGTAATATCCCCAGGTCACGAAGTGGTCCCAGGAAAACGGCATTACGTAGACAAATTTCGTCAGGATCACATCAGAGCCAGCCAGCAGTACAAACGGTACCAAAAGCCAGCGGCGCGACCCCCGAGCGCCGAAGAACAACAGAGACGCCGCGACCGGCGTGAACGTCCAGGGATGCGGCATGAACCGGACCGCAACCGCCAGCACGACGAACAAATAAGCCAGCATGATCTCACCTCGAACTTAGAACTTAAGATTGTGGCCCGTGGGGGCGGTGGCGTCAAGTTATGCAGGCGCGTGGGGACAGCCGCCCTCGGCTGTCCAGCGGAGCAACGCTCCGCGATTGTAGTCCCGGCCAAAGACTGTCGAGCCTGTGCTCGACTCCGACAAGCCGAGTGCGGCTGTCTCCACACGATTCCGCAACAATCCGAAAATGCACGAGCGAGACGCTCGCGCCTACATCACCGCTTTCGGGATCCGAAGCTCTCGCTCACTACATTCAGATTGCGGTCCAGTTCTACACTCGCTCCCAGAACCGCTCGCCCTGTCCGCCCGGGATAGTCGTATCGGAGATCCTTGAAGCGAACAATGTATCCCGGCTCCGGAATCCTCTGCTCAGTTTCCGTGAGGGGATACTGCGCCCAATCCAGATAAACGCGCCCCAGATAGCTTCGCTTGGCCGCCAACGTGGCTGGCGTCTCCTCCGGCTTGTGGCGAATTCTCATCTGGCCATCCGGGTCGATGTTTGGACCGCGGGAATTCACGGCCATCATGGCAAAGAAATCTCGAGTCTCTACCACTACATACCAGCGAAATGGATTCAGCCAGTACGGATAAGCAGACACCCGCAGAGGCTCAGCGTCTTCATAAGTTCGGGCTTCCATGGCGCCGACCGCGCGACGATGTTCATAATCCCGCAGACCCCAAACAACAATCACTCCGGCTAGCGCTAGAATCGCCGGCACACCGCCTCGCAGACTTTTGCGGCCTACACCGATTTCATCATTGATAAGGGCAAACAGCGCCGGCAGTGCCAGACCGGCAGTCAGCAAGACGAGAATGACCGGTTCCACGATGAAGACAATGTCCCACGAATACCACTTCTCGGAAAATGGCCAGAACGGACGCACTCCATAGTTGTTGGTAAAGTCCAGCAGGATGTGGGTGAGCCCCGCGAAATAGGCGTAGAGAAAAAGTAGACCCCAGCGCGGAGGTAGACTCGGATCCTTAATCCTGCGCCCGCGCAGCCTCCAGACGAAGTAGACGAGTCCGACTACCACCGCGGATACCAGCACCAGCCCCAGAACAGAATGGGTAAAACCACGATGATGCGCGAAGCCAAATACCGGGTCTTGGAGACTTCCAAGTGCGTCGATATCCGGCGCTTCCGCCGCCAGAGTGAGGGTAGCAGTGGCGAGCGCGGTCTTGCGATTCAGTCCAGCCCGGCCCAGGCAGGCACCGGTCAGGAAGTGAGTGAGAGGTTCCAAAGTTTGCAGAATCTCTTTCTGTGGACCGCATGCAAAAACACCCGCGCATAACGCTGAACATCGGCGGGCAAGAGCGTTAGATGTGGTCTCGGCGACTTCCGATGCAGTCTCTCATAACGGCGGCGTCAAATCTTCAATAGCTAGGAACCGTAACCGGAAGGAAACAACAATGTCAGCGCGTCGGGCACTATGCTGATTTCCGCCGGCAAGGTTCCCAACAGCTCGCCATCAGCCTCAACGAAGATACGCGAATCTTTTGAGGAGTTTCCTGAGACCGCTAACGGGTGGCAGTTTACCTTCGTACAGTGCAGGAGTTCGATCCCGTTCACGTCCCAGTGCGCTCCAAAAAGGCCGCGGAGAATGTATCGCAAATAGGCCACTCGGCTGCGAGTACGAAAGAGCACCAGACGCAAGTCATTGCGCTGGAGAGATGCTCCCGGTGCCAGTTCGCGCAGGATGCCGCCGAACTCACGAATACGAACCGCTAATAATTGCGAAACCTCGATCTGCCCGGTCTGTCCGCCGCCTTCGTCTAAAATTTCCACCGCAAGGTTCTCCAGCTTAAGCGTGAGCCACAGCAGCGTAGCCTTGGCGTAGTAGGCAGCCATGCCGAACCGGTTCTTTACCAGTGGATCCAGTTTGTAGAACAGATGCGCATCCGCGCCCACCCCCACCGTGACCGTGAAATATCGTGAACCCGAGCCGCTGGAAAGTTTCTGATACGTTACCTGGCCCACCGCAATTCGCCGAGGTGTGGCGGTTAGGCTGGCGCGAGCTGCGGCCGCCGGAGAGAGCGGCAGTCCTAGATCATGAGCCAGGGCGTTTGCTGTCCCCAGCGGGATGATACCCAGCGCCGTCTGGCTGCCGACCAGTCCCTGCAACACGTCGTGGACCGTACCGTCCCCGCCGCATGCAAAGACGGTGTCGCAGCCGTCCGTGATGGCCTGATGCGTCTGCCGCCGGTCGTCTCCGGAGGCGCTTGTGGGCTCCGCCGAAACTTCTACGCCGACCGTTCTAAGGACCGTCATAGCTGCTTCCACGTCAGCCAACCGGCGCTCGCGACGACTGCCGGAGAGCGGGTTGTAGAGGAGGATGGCCTTTCGCATGGAAGTCAGGGGATTGTACTGGAGGCGGCGTTCGTTACGCGCGCCTGACGATGTCTTTGGCCAGGGCAGTGCTGACTGGAATGCCTCCCACCCTTCGCAAAATACGCGAAGGATGGGGTACCCCCGTCGAGTCATGTCAAAATTTGCCCAAGGGCATGTCTAGTCTCCGCGATGCCGGGCAATAGATTACCAGCCCCGGACAACCTGATTGCGCCGGCCAACGCTTTTGGCTAAGCTACATCCACTTAAGGTGCGACCCGCCAATAGGCACTACTCTTAAGAATCAAGGAGGACTACTCCTATGCGCTACCGGATCGCGTTCGTGCTGACCCTGCTTCTCTGCGCTGCCACTTTCGCCCAAGATCATTCCACACACAACCAATCCAAGCCGGCGACGCTGATGTCAGGACTTGGGGATCTTCACCATTCGGTGTCCACCCGCAACCCCGAAGCGCAGCAATTTTTCGACCAGGGGTTGCGGCTGATCTTTGCCTTTAATCATGACGAAGCGGCTCGTTCCTTCCAGCGCGCCACCGAACTCGATCCCAAGCTGGCCATTGCATATTGGGGCGTAGCCGAGGCGGTGGGCCCAAACTATAACGATCCCGCCAGCGACGACCGCTTCAAGCAGGCGCACCAGGCCATCCAGAAGGCGACTGAGCTTTCCGGCACTGCCTCTGCTAGCGAACGAGCCTATATCCAGGCCATGGCGCTGCGATTTCCGGCTGAGCCCAACCCTGATCGCCGCAAATCCGCCGAGGCCTATCACGACGCGATGCGCGAAGTGATGAAGAAATTCCCTGATGATCTCGATGTCGCCACGCTCTTCGCCGAGTCTGGCATGAATTTGCACCCCTGGGGTTTATGGCATCACGACGGCACTCCGGAAGAAGGCACGGAAGAAATCGTCGCCACACTGGAGTCAGTGATTCGTCGCGATCCGAATCACCTGGGCGCTGTCCACTATTACATCCACGCCGTGGAGGCGTCTCCCTCTCCTGAGCGTGCTCTCGCCGGCGCAAACAAGTTAGCCTCGCTGGCCCCGGGTGCGGGACACATCGTGCACATGCCGGCTCATGTTTACATCCGCACCGGTGACTATGAATCGGCAGTCAAGACGAACCAGCAAGCCGCGACAGTTGATCGGGCATACATTCAGGCCAGCGGAGCCCAAGGCATCTACCCGATGATGTATTACAGCCACAACCTGCACTTCATCGCTATGTGCTCCGCCATGGATGGAAACTATGAGGAAGCCAAGAAGAACGCTGACATGCTGGCCGCGCACGTTGGCCCGCATGTGAAAGACATGCCGCCGCTCGAGGGCTTCATGACCATCCCCATGGCGGTGGACGTACGCTTTCACCGTTGGGACGACATCCTGAAGATGCCGCAGCCCGATCCGGCCATGAACACCACCACGGTGTTTTGGCACTTCTCCCGCGGCATGGCGCTGGCGGCAACAGGCAAAGTAAGCCAGGCTGAGGCCGAGTACAAGATCGTCGCCGACGCCGAAAAGAACACGCCAGAAGATGTCGTATTTGCTATGCCCGTCAACAACAAAGCCAAAGACGTCATGAAGATTGCAGAGAACGTCCTGGGGGCGAAGATCGCCTTGGCGAAAAAGAATACGACCCAGGCAATCGCCATGCTGACCGAGGCCATCACCATGCAGGATTCACTGAAATATGGCGAACCTCCCGACTGGTTCTTCCCCGTACGCGAATCGCTAGGTGCAACTTTGTTGATGAAGGGCGATGCTGCGGGGGCGGAGAAGGTCTTCCGCGCCGACCTGGAACGCAACCCCCGCAATCCGCGCTCGCTGTTCGGATTGCATGAGGCTTTGTCGGCCCAGGGGCAGCAATACGACGCTGAGTTTGTTGAACGCCAGTTCACCGCGTCCTGGAAGGGCGGCAGCACTCCGCTGAAAATGGAAGACCTGGTGTAGTTCGGGTGGTGGGACAATAGGAAAGGGCCGGCGCCAGTCGGCTCTTCTTTTTTAAGCAGTATGCTGACGGGGCGACTGTCCCTAGCCAACCTGAGTGGCGAATATAATCTTTCTCGGCATGGCCACTGCGACTAAAGACCTCGAGAAGAAAATCGAGGCGCTCCGTGACAAAATCCGCCACCACGAATACCGCTATTACGTCCTCGACGATCCCGAAATCGCCGACGCCGAGTTTGATGTGCTGATGAACCAGCTCAAGAAGCTGGAAACTGAGCATCCCGCGCTGGTTACCCCCGATTCTCCTACCCAGCGGGTAGGTGGCAAAGCACGCGAGGGCGTCTTAAAGGCCCGGCACTCTTCTCCTATGCTTTCGTTGGACAATACTTACAGCCAAGACGAGCTGCGAAACTGGGAGCGGCGAGTCCACGAACTGAGTGGGCGAACGGATATTGAGTATGTTTGCGAGCTGAAACTGGACGGCATGTCGCTGGCCCTGCACTATGAAGACGGCAAGCTGGTCCGCGGCATCACTCGCGGTGACGGCACCACAGGTGAAGATGTAACCCCGAATGTGCGAACCGTACGGTCGATCCCGCTTTCCATCTCGAGAGAAAAGTTAAAGGAGGCAGGAATTCCCGCGACCTTTGAGGTGCGCGGCGAGATGCTCATGCCCATCGCCGCGTTTAAAAAGATGAATGAGGAGCGAGAGCAGAAAGGCCTCTCCCTCTTCGCCAATCCCCGGAATGCTACGGCAGGCACAGTTCGCCAGCTCGAGCCCAGCATCACCGCCCAGCGCCGTTTGGATTATTTCTCCTACGCCTTGCTGCAGAATGGGCGCACCTATTTCGAGCGGCATTGGAAAACCCTGAGTGCCCTCGATACCGCGGGATTCAAGGTCAATCCAAGCCGAAAGCTGGTGAAAAACTTTGATGAAATCTGGGCCTTCATCGAGCAGGAGAAAACCAAGCGGGAGAAGCTGCCCTACGAGATTGACGGAATCGTCATTAAGGTCGATCGCACCGCTCTGCAGGAGGAACTCGGCTACACCGGGAAGGCTCCGCGGTGGGCGATTGCTTACAAATATGCCGCTCGCTCCGGCATCACCCAAATTGAAGACATCATCGTGCAGGTTGGCCGAACTGGCAAACTAACACCTGTGGCTGTGCTGAAGCCGGTTGCCATCGGTGGTACCACTGTGAGCCGCGCCACTCTCCACAACATGGACGAAATCGAGCGCCTGGGAGTGAAGATCGGCGATTGGGTTGAAGTTGAACGTGGTGGTGATGTGATCCCTAAGGTAACCCGCGTAGTAGAGGACAAAGATCATCCCCGCGGCCATAAGACGTTTCACATGCCCGAGAGGTGTCCGGTTTGTGAGGGCAACGTAGTGCGCACCGAGGGCGAGGCTGATCACCGCTGCGTGAACGCCAATTGCCCCGCCAAACTGAGGGAGACCATCCTGCACTTTGCCTCGCGCGGCGTGATGAATATTGACGGTATGGGCGACGCGCTCGTGAACCAACTTACTGAGCGTGGCATGGTCAAGAATGTCGCCGACATTTATGGGCTGACCAAGAAAGATTTGCTTAGCCTGGAACGATTTGCTGACAAGTCGGCGCAAAACATTCTGAACGAGATCGAGAATTCGAAGAAGTTGCCGCTCGAACGCGTAATTTACGGGCTTGGCATTCGCTTTGTCGGCGAACGCACAGCGCAGTTTCTGGCCGAGCACTTTGGATCAATGGATGCCCTGATGAATGCGAAAGAAGACGAATTGCTCGAGGTAGATGAAGTTGGTCCCCGCATAGCACAGAGCATCGCGGAATTCTTCCAAGAGCCAAAGAACAGAGAGCTGATAGAACGGTTGCGCAAAGCCGGTCTCACGTTTGCCGGCAAAAAGAAGGAACGCGGTACTAAGCTTGTCGGAAAGACCTTTGTCCTGACCGGAACTCTGCCGCACTACAGCCGGGACGAAGCTAAGAAACTGATCGAAGACGCCGGAGGAAAAGTCACTGGGTCGGTCAGCAAGAAAACCGACTACGTGGTCGCCGGGGATGACGCCGGGTCCAAGTTGGATAAGGCGAAAGAATTGGGAGTGAAGGTGATAGATGAGAAGGGAATGGGGAAGTTGGTGAGCGGCTCAAGATGAAGCTTCCGCCCGCATTGCTGTTTTGATTCTTTCGTAAGTTATTTCCAGACTCTCCGGCAAGGTCCTGGTTTCCCCCACTACCGACACGAAATTCGCGTCCGCCACCCAGCGTGGCAACACATGCATGTGGATGTGACCTGCTACCCCGGCCCCGGCCGCCTTGCCGATGTTCATCCCCAGATTGATTCCGTCGGGCTTGTATAGCTCTCGCAGCGTTCCTTCCATCCTTTGCGAGAGTTGCATCATCTCCTGCGCCGCCTTCACCGGAAGTTTCTGCAGTTCATCCAAATGCGCAAAGGGAACGATCATGACGTGCCCGGGAGTGTAGGGAAAAGTATTGAGGACGATATAGCAGTTCTGGCCGCGATATACGATACGAACCTTAGCGTCATCCCCGGCCTTGGGAAGTTCGCAAAACACGCAATCTCCGGCTTTTTCCCCACCAGTCACATAGGCGTAGCGCCAGGGAGTCCAGAGATAATCCATCGCACGGCAGAGTACCAGAACCGGTGCGAATTGCGCATAGGATCAGTGTAGGCGCGAGCGTCTCGCTCGTGCTGGCCACGGCCTCAGAAGTGCCGAAGATGCAGGGGTGGAGGATGCACGGGCGGGACTCCTTCGACTTCGCTCAGGACAGCCCGCGCCTACATTTTTGCTGTTTGACACTGTTCGGAAGCGGTTGCTATAGTCGAACAGGTCGCCTTTGGACGCGGGTTCGCTTTAGCAGTCCGGCCGCTGGGATTGTTTAAGCTCATTCGCCAGGATGAGCTCCACACAACCTGAGACTCACACCAGCAGTCTGCGCGGAAACAGCCCGCATCCGTCCCCCGCACGAAGTGCGAGGTATACCGCAGAGAGGCCATTGATCTTGTTTGACGACAACGCCGCCCGTAACTTGGATTTCTCGACTTCGACGCCGGTAGCTGAGCATCCCTCGGGGAGCCCCGAGGATCATTCCGCAGACGTTGCCAAGCCTGAGCCACTCAAGCCTGCCCAGAGCCGCGACGAAAAACCAACTATGCCAACCGCCACTGAAGATTTTGCCGCAGCACTAGAAACTTTCACCACCGAGAGTGAAGAAGCCGTCAGCGAGGACAATGTCCTCAAAGGCACAGTGCTGAAGCTGA
>JABCYV010000054.1 GCA_013290025.1 Acidobacteriota bacterium | reverse complement strand
CGCGCCGCGTCTTCCTCGTGTACTGCTCAAAACCAGTCATCATCGCTAGAGTCCTCTGTTTCATTTCTCAGAACACTCTAACTTGACCGACTGTGAAAAGCAGAGAGCTTAATCAGAGTCTCCTTAGCCCGCACAGCGCTGTTCAAGGAAATCTCCGGTGTGGGCACTGAAGTACATCCCGGGCCGACCATTTCGTCGTTGTTCAGAAAACGCCGGATCCTCGCAGCACAAAACGCACGAGTGTTTATTCCGCGCTTCGAGTCAAGCAAGGGTCCGCATCTGGCTGCAGATTTTCTCCATAAACGAAAAAGGCTCGACCGTGTGGTCGAGCTTGAACACATCAATTCCGAAGTCTAGACAAACATATTCCCGGCCCAGACACACTCCTGTCTCAAGCAGATTATACCAACGTGATTCGTTAAAAATGCGATTTGTTTCGCAAGAGTCTCACTGAGCGATTTTTGCTTACTCCGGCGTCAATGAGAACGTCACACACATTGTCGTGATTAGCGAGAGTGGGTCGAATGATCCCAAGCCGGGGCCCCCGAAATGAACCCCAGCCGAGTCCTGTATGAATGGCAAGAGACGCGGATGCATATCGGTCCCCTCCTGATGATGCGTAACGGCCACGCCTCAAGTCGCGCAGCCAATCTGTTGGAGGCAGCCTAGAGTTTTCGCCTCTCTCCCGGCTTCTGGCGAGCGTCCGATAAATTCCGTGCTGGATTTGAAAAGGATTGCTCCAACAGGAACTCGATCTGCTGATTCACTGAGCGGTGTTCACGCTTGGCAAGATCCACAAGCCGAGCTTTGAGATCCGCACGAATTCTGATCAGTAGCGAAGCCTTGGGTTCCCGCATCTAATTCAATCGATTTGGGCAGACATTTTCCTGTCGACAATGTGATAGCTTTTTGATATCATTTAGCTATCGTGTCGAGAGGAGTCGCATGCCCAGCATACCTAAGACAAAGCTAATACGTCAGAACCTGCGCGCGGTCAAGAACCTTTATCCTCAAGTCACTGATATGCAACTGTTATTCCTGCGTGAGGTCAGCCGCACCCAGCAACTTTCAGTAACAGCCGGAGACATGATCATGCTGGACGGAAGGTGGCACGTGACTCACTCAGGCCTTCTGCGGGTAGCTCAGCGGAAGCGCTGCTCAGGGATCAAGACTGAATTGCAGGCTGGCGTTTCCAACCCCGCCGAAGGGTATTGGGTGTTCAAAGCGACAGTTCTCAGGTCGAGGTCGGCTAGCTTCGTCGGCTACGGCGACGCCAACCCCTCCAATGTTTCTCCTCTAGTCCACGGTGCCGAGATGCGGGTGGCGGAAACGCGGGCAGTAAACCGAGCCCTCCGCAAGGCTTATGGCATTGGCATCTGCTCGGTTGAGGAGATCGGTTCGTTTGCCGAACCGGCTTCTTCCTCTCGAGAGGCAAAGAAGCTTCCGCCCCAGCCCGTCAACGGGAACTACGGCGGCCCCAAGGTCCGCGACCGCCTCTGCCAGCTCATCCGCCAGCACCGACTCGATGCCAACCTCGTCAAGTCTTACGCTGTCGACTTCTGCGGGACCAAGACCCTCCGCGAAGCCTCTCGTGAGCAGGTAGAAAACTTCGTCGCCCACCTGGCCGATTGGGCCGACAAAGACCGGAACGCACTGCTCTGTCAGCTCAACCGCTATCTCGGTGGCAAGGAAGGTGCAGCATGAGGCGCTATTTCGAGTCTCTCCGCCCAGCGGATGTGTCGGCCATTCACTCGGTTCCGGACGGGCTTTTCCTGGTCCGAGTGGATCGGGCGCACTATCGCTGGCACAAGCAGAAGCCTTATTACGAGATCCGCTTCGTTGTCCTCAAGCCCAGGCATCTGACCGGGTGTTTCATGACCGGCCGCCTGTACTGCACACCCAGGGCAATGTGGAAGCTGAGTTGGTTCCTGCGCGACTTCGGCTACGACCCAGAGCTGCTAGGAAGGAATGAGATCGATGACCAGGCCCTGGTCGACCTCTGGGGTGTGATAAAGGTCAGCCAAGTCACGGTGCACGGGATTTCTGTCCTCAACTTCGATGGCTTTGCACCGGCCGCGCGTTGGGAAGAACTCTCCGTCTTTACCGACAGTGATCATCGTGGGTCTGAGGTGTCTTCATGACTTACAGCTACACCCAGATCAGCCAGTACCTCACCTGCCCGCGACGCTACAAGCATCGCTACCTCGACGGCTGGCGGGAAAAGGATACCCGGGCCGCCATGCTCTTCGGCCGAGCCTTCGAACAGGCCCTGGCGGCCTACTTCCTCCGCGAAGACTCGACCGCCGTTCTGTTTCGTGAATGGGCTGCCTGCCAGAACCAAAGTCTGCAGTATTCCAAAGGCGATACCTGGGACCGGATGCTGCAGCAAGGGATTCAGCTCCTGGAACGTTTCTGCCAGGACGACCGCATCCAGATTCACCAGCCCCGCCGCAATCTGCAGATCAAGTTCACCCGAGCAGTCTCCAAGAAGAATGACTTCGTGGCCTACGTCGATGCTATCGGGCACCTGGATGGCACGCGCTCTCTGCTCGAGTGGAAGACCACTTCCAGTCGCTACCCCGAGGAACCGGATGGGCTGCTGGCCCTCGACCCACAGCTAGTCTGCTATTCCTGGATGACAGGCATTGCCGAGGTCGCCCAGGTCGTCTTCGTCCGCAAGCGGCTGGTTGAGGTTCAGTACCTCCACACCACGATTACCGACGAGCAGCGGCAGGAGTTCGGCCATCTGGTCGAAGACACGATCAGGCGGATCGAGTCGGCCGAGTTTCTGCCTCACAGCGGCATCCGATTTCCCCAGAACCCCTGTAGCAGTTGCCCATACCTGGGCCTCTGTCTGGGACGGCAGGATTTGGTCGAGGCCGCCCTGATCAGGCGGCCAGGAGCAGAAGACCTTGGCTGGCTTGACGAGCTTACGTACTAGGAATCCGCCCATGCCGCCCAAGCTCAATCGTCGACGCGCCCTGTTCGTACTGACCAAGATCGATGAGATCTTAAGCTGGGAACGGCGGACGGAAACCGAGCGGGATACCCGTTTCGTCGAACTGGGCCGGTATCTGTGCGAAGTCCGGTCGGGTCAGTACTGGCGGCTGGAGAACCTCAAGTCCTTCGACGAGTTTCTGGAGAGGCGCTTCCCGGAATCGCGGCGGAAAGCCTACTACCTGATGTCGATCCACGAGCACTTACCGCCGCAGGTGCGGAGAGAACTGAAAGAAGTGGGATGGACCAAGGGGTTGGAATTGGCAAAGCTCGCGCGGCGGGACAGGCAGGAGTTCGATTGTGCAACCTGGTTGCACAAGGCCCGCTCGCTACCGAAGGAACAGTTCAAACGGGAGGTCGAGAAGGAGCTGACCGGGCGAGAAACAGAACCCTGGGAAATCGTTTATTTCAAGTTGTACAAGAGCCAGATCCCAGTCGTCGAGCAAGCGATCGAGACCGCGGCTCTCATGCTGGGGAGCGACAAATCCCGCGGTTATTGTCTGGAGATGATCTGCGCGGATTTCCTGGCGGGAGCCAACCTGGACAATCCCGACCTGCTTTTGCACTCGATCGCACGCTGCTTTGGGTTCCTACCGGCCGAACAACAACAGGCATTTGTGGCCCATGCCCTTGAGAAGGCGTCGTGAACCGAATTCGACCTAAGAACCCTCGGCTGCGACTCACCCCCGAGTTGTACGACCAAGCATGTCAGCACGTACTTCGTCGAGACGGTTGGCGATGCCAGAGTTGCGGCACCATGTCGAATCTTGAAGTTCACCACAAGGAGTTCCGCAGCCAGGCCGGGCACGACTCGGAGGAGAATCTGATCACTTTTTGCGCAGGATGCCATGCCGTGATCCACCTGGGCGCACAGCTTTGTGATTGATACGCGGTGAACCGATCAACAATACTCCTATCTTCACGATCAAACCCAGTAACTTCGCACAAGATTCAAGTTCGCCTCACCCAATCTTGATCGGAACGTTCCTATTTTGTGCGGCGTCGGTGGTCCATGCTCTTGTGGTTACTTTTCTGTGACGCGACACGTCCGAAGGCTTGAGGCGCTAAAGCGTTTTCGGGGTACTCGCCCGACAGGTCAGGCACGAACGACATCGCCTTGAAAGAAAAACTGGCATGTCTGAAGCAAAATGCGGTGAACCTCTACGCAACTCGTCGTGGACAGCGAACCGCCGGCACTCCACCTTGACGAAGTCCATGCGCTGCCACTCTGGCCGAGATACTAAGATTCTTTACAATGGAAGAATCTGTCATCGGCAACGGAGTAAGTTAAACTCACGTTTCTCAACCGGTTCTTACCGGTCTTATGGTTTCCATTCTCATCACGACCTTCAACTCGGCTCAGTTCATCGAGAGATGTCTGGATTCAGTGCAGCGCCAATCCTATCGGCCGCTCGAAATAATTGTCGTCGATAACGCTTCGGAAGATGGCACTCGCGAACTGCTTTCAAAGCTTGAGGCGGGAATTAAGGTCATCCATAACGATACCAACATCGGTTTCGCCGCGGCCCAGAACCAGGCTGCACGATCGGCTCGGGGTAGTTGGCTGCTGTCGCTCAATCCTGACGTCGTGCTCGGCACGAATTTCATTGCGGAAGCGGTTTCGATGGGAGAACCGAATCCCAAGATTGGGGCCGTCTGCGGCAAACTCCTGCGCTGGAATCCAGGTTCCGATCCCGAGTTCACCAAGGTGATCGACTCCACTGGAATCTATTTCCAGCCCGATCTTCGGCACCTTGATCGTGGAGCGGGCGAGCCGGACCAAGGGCAATTTGAAGGGGCTGAATACGTATTCGGTGCTACCGGGGCGGCGGCACTATATCGCCGGAGCATGGTCGAGGATGTCTCGGTGGATGGAGAATTTTTCGACGAGCAGTTCTTTGCCTACCGGGAGGACGCGGACCTGGCATGGCGGGCGCAGATAATGGGCTGGCACTGTCTGTACACGCCGCGCGCCATTGCCTGGCACGTTCGACGCGTGACTCCAGAACGTCGTAGCGCGCTACCGACAGAAATCAACTGGCATTCCGTCAAGAATCGGTTTTTGATGCGGGCGAAGAACATCTCGTGGAGAGTCTATGCCAGTTGTTTTTTCCCTACCACCCTCCGGGATGCGCAGGTGATCGGCTATTGTCTGCTGGTCGATCGCAAACTTGCTTCAGCATTGGCTGCGGTTTGGAAGTCCCGGCATGAACTCAAACGAAAGCGACAGATCATCCAGGCGCAGCGCCGGGTGTCGGACCGAGAGCTTCTATTCTGGTTTTCCGGTCGAGGCGTCGGCCTTAAATTGAGTTCCTCCGAAACCTCGGAAACTGAACTCCAGGAAGACTCTCAGGCGCGCATCTCTGCAAAGAGTCGCTCGTACTGATCAACGACGCTCTCCCAGCTATAGACCTCCAGAGCGATACTCTTCGCCCGTTCACGTAAGTCTCTGAGTCGCTCAGGCGCGACAATCAATTGTTCAAGCTTGGTTGCCAGATCACGCTCGTCTGGATGAAAGGAAATCCCACAATCGCGCGCAGTCTCGCGATTCGCCGGGGTATCGAGATACAGAACAGCATTGTTTGCCGCCATGGCCTCCACGAGCGCTGGGTGGATCCCCCCAATCTCGCCGGCGAAGACAAATACTCCTGCATTCTTCTGTAGGCTCCAATAACCATCGCCGTAGACGGGGCCGGTGAAGATGACACGGTTATCAGCCAGGGATTGCAGTTTCCGAACGTAATCAGGTTGATAAGGATTGCCGCCCACAATCACCAAGGGCCAATCCGTGCCCAAGGATCGGTAAGCCTTGATGACGAGTTCCGGATTATTTTCCGGTTCGAGCCTGGCCACGTAGAGGATGTAGCGCCGACTTGAAAGTCCGAAGTCGCCAAGATGGTTGCTGGTGATGGGGGGCTCAGCGCCGTAGGCGATCATATCGGACCGCTTGCGATAGCGCTCCCAATAGTAGTCCTGTATCGCCCGCGCGTCGGTCACGATTCTGCTCGGCGTAAGAGCTGAAAGGATCTCACAGAAGTGGAGGAACCACTGCCCCAGGAAGTTCCATTTGCGCCGCTTTCGGTCCAAACCGTCGACGTTTAGAGCGGTCGGCTTTCCCACCAGCCGAGGAATCCATGCAAACGGGCTATTGGCGACATTGCATATGAGCACTGCCTCGGCGTCGGTGAAGATTAGGTGCAGGACCGAAATGAAGGTGTGAACCAGCGTATCGAAATGCTTGCTCGCGAGGGTGGGGAGAATGATCCGGCGAACTCGGTGATCGAAAACATCTTCGGGCTTGGTGAACGGTCGTCTGCAATAGACCGTGACGGCATGTCCACGTTGCACCAGGCGTTCGGAAAGCTGGTCGGCGAGAGTCTCAAATCCGCCGTAACGAGCCGGGATGCCGCGAGTGCCGACGATTGCGATCTTCATGAGAACGGCTATTTGTGATCTTTTGAGCGCACAAAACTCAGCTGCGCGACTGGTTTACGATGAACTACACATCTCGGCGTCTAATCGCGTATTGCCAGGCAACGTGCCAGTAGGCTTCCAGGGCTTCGGTGACCGAAGTCCCCGCAGGCCTAAGTCCAAGCAATGATAACAGTGCGCGACACAGCAGCCCTACGGTGATGGCCACGCGTAACGCGGCAAGTTCGGAATTGCTGTGATGTTTTCTAAAATATCGAAGAAGGTTTCTGTACCAATAGGATTGCCGCTCACGGAACGGAAGTCGGTTTACACTGTGCCCCCCCGCATGCAAGAAAATCGCGTCTGGGCAATAAACGATTTTCCATTCTCTGTCGCGAAGACGGCGACAGAAGTCAACGTCTTCAAACCAAACCGGGAAGAAGCTCTCATCGAAGCCATTGATTGTCTCCCACGCCTGGCGCTTCACCGCTAGGCAAGCGCCCGCCGGCTGATCAACCTCTTGAGCGGTTTGATAGTCCAGATCAAGGCAGCGGTAACGCACGTTGAAGGGATTGCCTGGCCAAATGCGGTTCAGGAGTAGAACTTCTGCCAGCGTGCTTCCAATGGTAGGGAATCTGCGGACGGTGAACCCCTTTTGTGGCAGGCCGTCTTTTCCGATCAACAGGCCACCCGCTGCTCCCACGGTATCGGCCCGGAGGGCCTCTACCAGTTTGTCGAGTGAGCCTGCCGTCGCTCTGGCGTCGGGATTGAGGATCACAACAAAATCGCCTTCGGCAATATTGACAGCTTGGTTCACTGCGCCCGCGAAACCGAAGTTGTGCGAATTGATCACCGTGTGAACTTCGAGAGGAATAGCCTGCGCTTGGCGAACTGTGTCATCCTTTGAATCGTTGTCAACCAGCACAACTCTCCATTGCCTGAACGGCACCAGCGCTTGCAGACACGCACCAATGCAGCCGCCCGAATCGTGAGTTACTATTACAATGGTGCCAACGGGCATGATGGGATGGGATTATAGCTTTAAGCAGTGTAGCTCGTTAGAGTCTCCGCGAAAGCGGTTCCAAAAAACGGCCTGTTCGCGTTTTCAACGGCGGCATTCGTTTGACAGCCCGACAGATACACAATACCTTTGGAAATGAGGTTCTATCCGTTGATTAGCGAGTTTTTTCGGGACATCTATCGCTATCGCGAGCTGATCTGGGCGCTCGCGCAAAAAGAACTTCGGGTCCGCTACAAGCGTTCTATTCTTGGTTTTCTATGGGCATTGCTCAATCCCGCGCTCATGATGCTCGTTCTTACGCTGGTTTTTGGCACCATCATGCGGTTCTCGATTGACCACTACGCGGTTTTCCTGCTTAGCATGCTGCTGCCCTGGACCTTTTTTTCTCAATCGTTGGCGTACTCCGTGGAATCGATTGTTGGAAACGGAGAGCTTTTGAAGAAAGTGAAAGTGGCGCGACTAGTATTTCCCGTCGCGTCCGTTATATCGAATATCATCAATTTCTTGCTTTCGCTTCTCCCTCTGATGCTTTTGATCGTTCTAATGCGTTTCCCACTGCACTGGACCTGGGTTTATTTGCCGGTACCGATGCTTGGACTATTCTTATTCACATTGGGAGCATCCTTTTTTTTCGCTACCATCAACGTTTTCTATCGTGACGTGAGCCATATCGTGCAGATTCTTCTTTCAGCATGGTTCTACTTTTCGCCCATCATCTACTCGCTGGATTTCGTACCCGCGAAATATCGGTGGATTTTTCGGCTGAATCCGTTGTTGTACGCATTGAACGGATTTCGGCTGGGCATTTATTACGGCATTATGCCATCGTTGCCGTCCATCGTATTGTCCATGGCCTGTGGCCTGGCTTCGTTAGCGCTCGGTTTCGCGATTTTTCGGCGGTACCAGAACTCATTTGTATACTACGTCTAGCATTTCGATGTCACAGTACCGTTACCCCATTCAATTCGACGATGTGGTTCAACGCTTCCGGGTGATTCAGGAACGCCATGATACTTTGCGGGAAGCCTTTGCAAAGATTAGCAGGCGCCGCACCACCTATCACGAATTTGAAGCCGTAAAGCATATCTCCTTCCAGATTTCGAAGGGAGAGGTGGTGGGCATCATCGGTCGAAATGGATCGGGGAAGAGCACAATTCTGAAGCTTGTTGCAGGAGTCTATGCTCCAACATTGGGACGTGTGGAGGTCCACGGAACCGTTGCTCCTCTCATCGAACTTGGCGCTGGATTTCATCATGAGCTCACGGGTCGTGAAAATATTCTTCTTAACGGATTGCTTCTAGGGTTGACGAAGCGGCAGGTTCAGCACCGCGAAGCTAAGATCATTGAGTTCGCGGAGCTGGGCGAGTTCATCGATTCTCCGATTAAACAATACTCGTCTGGCATGTACATGAGACTTGCCTTCTCTGTTGCCACCGAAGTTGACCCTGACATCTTGATTGTCGACGAAATATTGAGTGTCGGAGACGGTGGATTTCGAGAAAAGTGTCTTGATCGCATCCGGCAATTTCGAGATTCTGGCAAAACGATTCTTATGGTTTCGCACGACATGGCCACAATGAGTGGTTTCTGCACTCGCCTGCTTCTGGTTCACCATGGACAGCTTATTGAGGACGGAGAGCCCTCGACCGTTGTCCGCCGGTACCAGGAGTTACTGACGAATTCTCAGCCAGCAATGGCCTACTAATTCTGGTAGACCCCGACGCTGGATGACGTCGGTGTCCAAGATGTTGAAAGTGTTGCATCCGTGATGGCGTCTTCATAGAATGTGCTGCGCGGCCAAACGCATCCCCTAAAAGCTCATCAGAGAGGCTTGGGCACGCATCGACTCGTTTTCGACCATGTCCCGCATTTGCTTTCTGCACGCCGGCACTCACAGATCGGGCACTACCTATCTTCAGAGTTTTCTTCAGAGTAACGAATACGCATTGGCCAGCGAAGGTTTGTATGTGCCGACTGCTGGGCGCGTCAGCCCGAGCGGTCATCACAATATCGCTTGGGAATTCACCGGCGATACGCGGTACGATCCGAACCGGGGAACGTTGAGTGATCTGTTGGCGGAACTTTCCTCGGTTGGCGCACTGCGCGTATGTGTAAGTTCCGAAGATTTTGAGTATCTGTATGGAAATCCTGAAGCGTTGCGCACATTGCGCTCCCGGTTGAACGAAATTGACTATGCAGTAAAAGTGTTGTTTTATCTAAGGCCGCAGGCGGAATATGCGGAATCGGTATATGCGGAGCTCGTTCGTCACGGTTGCGGTCTCGATTTTCTGGAATTCCTTGCACTTTTCGCGGCGGGCGAGTGCACACAAACTCCAACCCCAGATTATTCGGTGTTGCTCGCTCCGTTTGCCGACATATTTGGCAAGGATCACCTTATAGTGCGCCGATTTCGGAACTGGGAAGCGCCACATCAGATTTTGATTGATTTCTTGGCACAAGTACTGCCGGATTTTGATTTTGGGCGCGGAAAGTACAGGGTCGGCAGCTTTCGGGAAAATGTATCAATCCCTTTCTCGCAGATTTTCCAGCTTTTTCTCCGCAACAACTTAGCGGAATCATCTTCTTCAGTTCTAATCGATCCAGTCGAACTGGCGAAATCGGTGGACGCTCATGCGGGCGGTTACCAATATCTCTCGGGACCTTTTGATGCGATTGATTTAAAAGATGTGCTGACCAGGTTCTGGGGGTTGGGTTTGTCCAATCTAAGATTTCTGTGGACATATCACATCTTCATTCCAGTTGTCTCAGGCAAAGCACTACAGAAGGATCTGTGGACATTCTTCGGCTTCAATCCAGATAGTAGGAGGAGGAAGTTTCTGATCGCGGCTTTCCTCCGCTCTTCCGATAGATTCAAAGCACTGATGGCTCAGAATGGCTGCGGAGCTTCCGAACTACAGAATAGTCAGATCGTAATGAAAGGGCCGCAAGTTTCTCTAATGGAGCAGCGTGGCGAAAATGTTCCCTTAGATGTTGAGCATCTCGTTCCCCATTTACGACAGGAGATCGTCAACAGAGACAGACGGATAGAGAGGCTGAGCAATGAACTGGTGCAGCGCGAAGCTGAACTACGCCGACTCAGAGTGCAGTTCGCAAACCAAGTCGCCGGGCGAGAACAAGAACTCGATCGAATCGACGAGGAACGGGATAGATTAAACGGCACGGCGATGGAGCCGCGCGTTTCAAAATTGAGACCCGCATTTACTGCATTGCGCTCTGTCCCCGCTATCGCCTACTCGGCAGGACGGCAGTTCCTCAGGAAGTTACGGAGGCGCAAGTTTGCCCGCGTCATCGCGGAGAGCGAATTGTTCGATTGCGCATACTATTTACAGCAGAAACCAGAATTGAAGAACATCGGGATTGATCCAGTTAGTGATTTTCTTGAGCACGGCATCGAGCAGCCTGCCGATCCCCATCCCTTGTTCGACACTTCGTATTATCTTGAGAAAAACCAGGACGTCGCGCGTAACAGGGTTAACCCCTTGCTCCACTTCATTCTGCATGGTTCGCACGAGGGTCGTGATCCGCACGCGCTATTTGACACCTCGTACTACCTGGAGCATAACCCAGACGTGGCGCGTGCGCGAGACAACGCGCTTGTTCATTTCATTCGGTGGGGCGCGTACCAGGGTCGCAATCCGAGCGAGTTATTCGACGTTTCGTACTACCTCCAACAGAACCCCAATGTCGCAAAGTCAGGCCGGAATCCACTTACACATTTCGTTGAGGTGGGCGCGTGCGAGGGGCGAAACCCTCATCCATTGTTCGATACTTCTTACTATCTCGAAGAGAACCCGGATGTCGAAACACTCGGCCTTAACCCGCTGATCCATTTCCTACGCTACGGCGCACTCGAAGGGCGCCAGCCCCATCCGTTGTTTGACGTATCGTATTATCGTCAAAACAATCCTGATATTGAGGGCCGAGGATTCAACTCGCTCATTCATTTCATGGCAACTGTGAATCCTTTGGTTCATTTCATTCATTATGGCGTTCACGAAAGGCGTGATCCACATCCGCTGTTCGACACTTCCTACTATCTTGAGAACAATCCGGATGTAGCCCGAGCCGGACTAAACCCGCTAATCCATTTTATTCAGATTGGCGCGTACGAAGGGCGCAATCCCTCCGCCTCCTTCAACATCGCACGTTACTTGCAGGAAAATCCGGAAGTGTCGGACGCCCACATCAATCCGCTTATACATTTCGTTAGGCGCGCCAAGGGCAACCGACCCAGCCCGTAGAGCCTACCTCAAGATCGGCCGGCCATGTGGCGCAGGCGATCTCGAACTTGCCGACACCAGTTTAGAAACCTCCATCCCTTACTATTCAGAACTGAATCCAGAGTTGCGTTTGCTGTCTGCAGCTGGCTCTGGAGTTGTTGGTTTCTCAGGTCAGCGCCAGCGACTCGCGCGCGCAGTTCTTCGATCCGTTCCAGTTCCGATGGAGAGGACTTTTTCCAGTAGACACTCATCAGTTCTTTGTCGGTGAAGCTTGCGCGCAACACAGAAGGATTGGCCCGTTCGGGCAATTCACCCTTCGTCGGCATGTCACAGGAGTGAAGTTCAACGGGACTCCCTTTGAAGGCAACCACCGTAACCCGGTCATTCACGTTAAGCGGAATCGGTGGTATCAAGACTTTCACTACCGAAGTAAACCCTGCAGCTTGGAGGCACCGACAAAGAGACTCCTCTGTCATCCAAAAACTATCCTCATTTTCGAGAGAGGATGCCAGCGCTCCTTGCTTGCGCTCCGGACTAGTGCCCGGAATGAACTCACGGTAAGTGCGACCTGAATAATGCTCAGATCCAACTGTCACCTGCTCTTCGCCAAACAGCGCGACGTGGGTATCAATAATTACTGCTCGCTGGCATACGTCGTACATTCGTCTGAGTAGCTCAACACCGTCCGAAGCAGTCAGGTGGTAAAGAATGCCGAGGCAAAGGATGACATCGAAGCTGCCATGTTTGTGTTTTGACAGATTTCGCACGTCGTCTTGCAGGAAGATGCAATTGTTCAAACCGATCTGAGCCTTGACCGATTCACACTTATCAACATTCTCTTTCCTGCCCTCCAAGCCGACGGCCTGAGCTCCTTGCAGGGCAAGTTCGAAGGTGAATCCACCCTCCAGGCACGCTAAGTCTAGAGTCCGGACTTGGGGCAGCGGCTTAGCAAATGCGTCGGCGACCAATTGAACATGACGTAAGACCCGTTCGCTGTGCCCTTCTTGATGACCCATCGTAGACGATGAATTGGGAAGCCGGATCTGGTGAGCTATCCACTTCATTTCCACCCTTCCAAGCGTTGGCCTCTTCAGCGTGGACATCAGCATAACATCCCAGCACGCTCGGATGAATGCAACAAACCTATCCGTCCGGAGTTCATCATGGGCCAACGCGGGTCCCCTATTACCGTCTGTTTTTTCTTCGAATGGAAGGATGCAAATTGCAGGGGCTGGCCCGGGATGTGTGCTGGTAAAGCGGACCGGTCTATATTGAGGTAGGCTTCTTACTCGTTCCTCGCGTGCTCTGGTTCCGGTGTGGAAAGCAAAGCAGATCAGCATCTACGAGTCGTAGCCTGGAGACGGGAGTGCGCAAGATGCCTTCGACGCAGGGGCTGTTACCAGTCATCACTTATCACTTGAAGCATCCAAGCGCTTACGCTTAAAAAAAGTAAATCGCTCCTTGCACCGGGAACACTTCCCACGAGTGAATGATCCCGATTCCGATTTAGGCAATCGCAGGATCATTTCTTTCGCAGCCAGATGCTTCCGCCGCCGTTTTTCAGGCACTTTGGCATTTTAGATTCCAGCAGGCCGCGGTGTTCTTGAAACACGTAATCATTGAAGTAGATAATTTCGTACGCTGAGTTGTACTGGAGAAACGCGTGTAAGAGGTACGCCTCATTCCAGGAGCGGTTTTGCTCGATGATCCATGAGGCGGGATACTCAAAGGGATAGAAGACGTCATGAATGTGAATATAAACGCCTGATGCCAACACGGGAAACATCGCAAAGAAGTAGTGGTTCACGTCGCTTCCAAGCTTCCCCACGTGCGATGAATCGATAAAAAGCACGTCTCCGGCTTCCAGCTTGGAGAACCACTCCAGGGGCGCTTTTTGCAACCGAACCTGCTCGACGCACCTGCGATAGGAGTCTTCCGGCGGCAAGATCGCAAACAGCCTCTGTGGATAGGGTTCAATGAACTTCATCTGCATGCTTCGGTTGAGAAACAAGTCATTTGTATCCATCGAGACACAGGACGAGTAACCAGAACCGACCTCAATTAGCCGACGCGGGCGCAATTCCAGCAGGATGCCAAAGAGCGAAATTGCATCCGAATACGAAAACATTCCGTTTTCGTAGCAGTACCTGAAACCGGGCTGACGTTCTTCAGGAAACGGCAATTGTTTGTAGTGATAACTGATCTTTTCAAACCAACTCAGGATCAGCGGTACGTCGAGGCGAACATCCTCCGAATCGGGCAAGCCTGTGCTTACGGAGTGCGCGAGTACGCGCTGCACAACATCGTCATTAGGGTCTACGAGCGGTGAATAGTAATGTCCGGGAGGAACCCATGTGACGGGTTTCATCTGCTCGCGGAGTGCTGCAATTTCTGCTCTTAAGGACTCGATCATTCCGGGGAGCTCGCGAAGGCGGAGTGCCGTGATTTCCGCCCTGGTTGCCTCGATCGTCTCATTGAGTTCGCGAAAGCGGCGCGGTGCAGAAAAAATAGAGCGGAGACGCATATGCAATCAGCGCCAGACTATATCAATCGCACCCCTGGTTTCAATTTGTAATCGATAACGAAAAGTTTTTGGATGACCGAAGAGTCTTTTTGTCGGTGCCTCCAAGCTGCGCGCCTGACCTCGGTAATGGAGCCGGTTGTAGCATCGATTCCGCTTAATGTCAGTGACCGCGTCACAGTGGCGAGCGCGCGTACGAGGGACGTGCCCCCCACCCCCTCGTTCAACCTGTCACAATACTTGGAAGAAAATCCAGATGTTGCAAGTGCCCGGCTTAATCCCCTCGTCCATTTCGTTAGGCGTTAGGAACAGCCGGCCCTTTATATACAGGTCTGCCGACAACGCTAAAGACGCTGGTCTCTGCCATCAGGGCGGTAGAGCACAGGTACACTCCACAGTTACAATGCTCGAACTATGATCATCACACGTTCACCACTGCGAGTTTCGTTGGGGGGGGGCGGCACGGATCTGCCCTCGTACTCTAACGAGCATGGAGGTTTTCTGATTGCGGGGGCGATCGACAAGTACGTCTACATTGATATTCACGCTCGATTCGTCGAAGGGTTCCTTCTGAAGTACTCGCACTTGGAGGAGGTTTTCGCGATCGACGAGATCCAGCATCCTATAATCCGCGAGGCTCTCCGAGCCGTCGACATCCAAGTGCGAAATCTGGAAATTACAAGTATGGCGGACATCCCAGCGGGAACGGGCTTGGGATCATCGGGCAGTTTTACGACAGCGCTGCTGAAAGCGCTGCACGCGTACAAGAAAAATCTGGTCCACCCGCATGAATTGGCCGAGCAGGCTTGTCATGTGGAGATCGACATTCTAAAGGAGCCGATCGGTAAGCAGGATCAGTACATCGCGGCATTCGGAGGTATCACTTGTTTCGAATTCGCCAAGGACGGCTCAGTGAAGGCCTGGCCGCTAGCCATCTCCGAGGAAACTCTCTTTAACTTAGAGGACAACCTGCTGTTGTTCTTTACCGGCTACTCACGGTCGGCATCGTCGATCTTGAAAGAACAGCATGACCGGAGCAAGGTGGCTGACCCAGAGATGATATCGAACCTTCACTATATGAAGGAGTTGGCATTCCGCAGCAAGCAGGCATTGGAGAGAGGGGACGTGGGAGAGTTTGGCAGGCTGATGAACATCCATTGGGAGCACAAGAAGCGCCGAAGCTCAGGAATGAGCAGCGAAAAAATCAACCAATGGTACGATTGCGCCATGGCCAACGGTGCTTTGGGTGGCAAATTGATTGGCGCTGGCGGCGGTGGTTTTCTGATGTTCTACGCGGGGGACAAAACCCGCCTGCGCCACGCCATGCGTGAACAAGGACTGAGAGAAGTGAGGTTTCGCTTTGACTTCGAAGGCACGCGGGTCATTTCGTACTAGGCCTGGTGTGAGTGACCTGGTGCAACTCATGCCGGCCGTCATCCTGGCTGGAGGATTGTCGACGCGGCTGCGGCCCCTTACGCAGGACACTCCTAAAGCGCTAATCGAGGTTGCTGGCCATCCGTTCCTCTGGCACCAACTCAAACTTCTCAGGAGCAATGGCCTTCGTCATGTCGTGCTCGCGGTCGGTTACCTGGGGGAAAGGATTCAGCAACGATTCGGGGATGGCGCGGAACTTGGAATCCGGATCGACTATACATTCGATGGTCCCAGGTTGCTGGGTACTGCAGGCGCGATTCGGCAGGCGCTGCATCTGTTGCCGCAACGTTTCTTCGTGCTTTATGGCGATTCCTATCTGACCTGCGACTACCGCGCCGTGCAAGACGCTTTCCGGGGCAGCGGCCTCCCCGGGTTGATGACCGTATACCGCAACGACGGACGATATGACGGCAGCAACGTCGAGTACGAGGACGGGCGGATCTTAAAGTATGACAAGCGCAACCGGACGCCCGGGATGCGCCATATTGACTATGGTCTAGGCGTCTTTGATCGCAGCGTCTTTGCCGCGATTCCGGCTGGCGAGGTGTATGACTTGGCCCAGGTCTACCAGAACTTGCTTAGCACCGGCAATCTGGCGGCTTTCGAAGTGCAGGACCGGTTTTATGAGATCGGCTCGCCTGAGGGACTGCGGGAAACCGCGCAGTTTTTGAAAGCTGCCGGTAATGTCAGTTAGATTTCCTCTCCGCGAACCACCAACCTTTGCTCCTCGAGACCTGAACGCAGGCAAGCCGGAAGATTATGTTAAGCTGTATTTTTCCTGGACAAGATGGCAACTATAGCTATTGACGGAACGCGGTTTTCAGCGTCTTTTCTCGCTGAGATACAAGAAATTGCGCGGCAGCTGGATACGGCAGTCCTCGAGAAAATGGTGGCTCTCCTGGTACAGGTTCGCCAGCGTTCTGGTCGTCTATTCGTTTTGGGAGTAGGTGGGAGTGCGGCGAATGCTTCACATGCGGTAAACGATTTTCGCAAGCTAGGGGGAATCGAGACATATGCTCCGACGGACAATGTGTCGGAATTGACCGCCCGGGTCAATGACGAAGGCTGGCCGACGGTGTTTGTTGCTTGGTTACGAGTCAGCCATCTGCAGGCGCGCGACGCCGTGCTGGTTTTTTCGGTGGGCGGCGGGAGCGTGGAAAGGAATGTGAGCCCTAATATCGTGGCTGCGCTCGATTATGCCAAGTCAGTAGGGGCGAGCATCCTGGGGATTGTGGGCCGCGACGGCGGATACACGGCGCGCGTTGCCGATGTTTGCGTTCTGATTCCAACTGTTCATCCGGACCGGATCACGCCACATGCGGAGGCTTTCCAGGCGGTGGTGTGGCACCTGCTGGTTTCCCATCCCAAGCTCCAGCAAGCAGCTACCAAGTGGGAGTCCATAGTAGCTCCGCAACTGCGCAGCGCTGTCTTTTTGGATCGTGACGGAGTCCTGAATGAGGCAGTAGTGCGTAACGGCAAACCGCACCCGCCCGCCACAGCCGCTGACATGCGCATCCCGGCGGGAACGGCAGAGGCCCTGGCTCGCCTCAAAGAACGAGATTTTCTTCTGTTGGTAGTTACCAATCAGCCGGATGTTGCCCGAGGTATTCAGCAGCGGCAGGCCGTCGAGGAGATGGGAAGCCGGTTGCGGGCGGAGTTGCCACTGGACGATGTGCTGACCTGCTATCACGACGATCAGGACGGCTGCGATTGCCGCAAACCGCGCCCCGGCCTCATGACATGCGCGGCGCAGCGCTATGGCATTGACCTGAGCCACAGCTATCTTATCGGCGACCGGTGGCGAGATGTCGATGCCGGCTCCAACGCAGGATGCAAAACCGTCTGGATCGATCGTGGTTACGCGGAACAAGCTCCAGCTTCGGTTCCGGATGCCCGGGTGGGATCCTTGCCGGAGGCGGTCGACTGGATTTTAGCCAGAACGTAACATAAGGAGTCCGCATGAAAGCTCTCTCTGAGGTGACCGTCAAGGTATCCAATGAGCGCATCGGTCACGTGGATAGGGAAGAGACCGGGTGGCCATCTGTGAGATCGCTGTCGCAGCTGAAGGTGAAGCTGTTCGCTGATGGGGCAGACCGGGCGCAGATCGCGGCGGCGGGAGCGAACCCACTGATTCAAGGTTTTACCACCAACCCTACTCTGATGCGGGCCGCCGGAGTCAGGGATTACGAAGCTTTCGCGCGTGGAGTGTTGGAAGTTATCACTGACCGGCCGATTTCGTTTGAGGTATTTGCCGACGAGTTTAGCGAGATGGAGCGGCAGGCCCGCAAGATCGCGAGCTGGGCAGAGAATGTGTACGTCAAGATTCCTGTGACCAATACACGGCGCGAGTCTTCCCTGGATCTTGTTCAGCGGCTCGCACACTCGGGAGTGCAGATAAACGTCACCGCGGTGCTGACACTAGATCAGGTTCGGGACGCCTCGGCGGCGTTGGGCGGTGGCGCGCCAGCCGTGGTTTCCGTCTTCGCTGGCCGGATCGCGGACACGGGTCGCGATCCCGTACCCCTGATGGCGGCGGCGGTGGAACTAGTCTCTGTGTATCCCAATGTAGAACTAATCTGGGCTAGCCCGCGAGAGCTGCTGAATATTTTTCAGGCCAACGATGTCGGTTGTCACATCATCACGGTCACGGACAATGTCCTGGCAAAGCTCAAAACAGTCGGCAAAGATCTTCACGACTATTCTCTCGACACGGTGCAGATGTTCTATACCGATGCATCCCGATCCGGGTACCAATTGTAGAAACGACATGGTCAGCAGTTCATTGATGGTTAATTCCGTTGCAGAGGCCGACCGCGAAGACGGCGAACTCAAGTTACTGGTTCCGGTCCACGATGTCCCGGGCCCAGAACTTTCGATTGTTATTCCCGCGCTCAACGAAGAACTTACGATCGGACAGTTCGTGGAATGGTGCCAGGAAGGCTTGCGATGTGCCAAGGTGCGAGGGGAGATTCTCATCATCGACAGCTCCAGCGATCGCACAACCGAAGTGGCACTATCGAAAGGCGCTCGGGTCCTGAAGGCTCCTAAACGGGGGCTAGGCCGTGCCTACATTGATGCGATTCCTTTTATTCGAGGCAACTACATCGTTATGGGAGATGCGGATTGTACCTACGACTTCCGCGATCTAAAACCCTTTTTAGAGAGCTTTCGTAGCGGCTATGAATACGTCATGGGATCGCGGTTCCGCGGTTACATTGAGCCGGGTTCAATGCCATCGCTCCATCGCTATTTTGGCACCCCCGTCACTACCTGGCTGCTGAACGTTTTATATGCCAGCCGGTTTTCCGATATCCACTGTGGAATGCGCGGAATCACCCGGGATGCTTTGTGCCGAATGGACCTCCAGTCCCAATCGTGGGAGTACGCTTCGGAAATGGTCCTGAAATCTGTGCATATGGGGCTGAAGACCGCCGAGGTGCCAGTCCGGTTCTACAGGGATTCAGAGGGCCGCTTGAGCCATCACAAGCGTAGCGGCTGGTTCTCGCCGTGGCAGGCAGGATGGATTAACTTGCGGGCCATGTTGGTGAATGGGGTAGATTTTTTTGTTCTGAAGCCTGGTCTGATTCTGCTCGGCTTAGGACTCTTGTTGACGCTTCCGCTGGCCGGGGGCCCTGTTACGGTCGGCCCAATTACTTTTTCCCTGCACTGGATGCTGGCTGGTTTAGCGCTGACTATTTTCGGTCTGCAGAGTTTTTGTTTTGGTTGTATTGCACAAGTGCTGTATGACTATTCCGGACAAAGCACGAAAAGGTGGCTTAGCGTTTTTCGCTATTCCCGCTCCATGGTCTGCAGCGGTCTTGCATTTTTAGCAGGCCTGGCATTTATAGCGCCCCTGGTTATCGAGTATTGGAAGTTGAGTTTCCGTCTTCCGCAAGAGGCTTTGTTTCGCCTCAGCCATCTCGCGGTGATAGGACTTCTCCTGATTAGCGCTGCATTCATCAATTACGCTTTCACGCTGTTGCTCCACGCCACTGCACTGTATGTCAAACCAAAATCCCCCGCGTCTCACTGAGCCGATGTCAAACCTGATTCCCGTAAATGAGCCAGTGCGGAGAGATGCGTTCGGTTCCAGTTCGCGCAGGCTGACCGTGGTAGATCGCTTTGGGATCTGGCTTTCGGGCCATGAGGTCCGGCGCACGGTCGGTAATTTCAATCAACTTCGTATAGCCGACATTGGATGTGGCTATCACGCAACTTTCGCGCAGAGTATTCTCGACGACGTCCGTTCAGCCGTGCTCGCCGATATTACACTTTCGCCAGCTTTGAAGGCTCATCCGAAAGTCCAACCGTTAGAGGGTTACTTGCCAGACGTGCTGAGCGCCGTCGAATCCGGATCGCAGGATCTGGTTATGTGCATCTCGGTCCTGGAACATGTCTGGGAACCCTTAGCAGCGTTGAAGGAACTGCGTCGTATCTTAGCGCCGGGTGGCACTTGCCTACTTAGCGTACCTACCTGGCGCGGGAAGTGGTTTCTGGAGTTCTCGGCGTTCCGCTTAAAGACGAGCCCGGCAGAAGAAATGGATGATCACAAAATGTACTATGATTTCCGCGACTTTTGGCCGCTCCTGGTGCAAGCAGGATTCCTACCCCACCAGATCAAATGCTACCGCTACAAGTTCGGAATCGGATTGTTTGGCGTATGCAGACTGGTGTAGGCATTCCTCCGCGCCCAGGCACCCCTACACTTTGATGATCCCACAATAGGCGCCAGCGAGTTCCAGGACAGGTTCCGGACGGCTGGCAAAGAATCCCTGCACGGCTTTGCGCACCCCTTCCGCCCACAAATAGTCGTGAATCAAGAACATTCCACCGGGATTGACTCTCGGGTAGAAGAATTCCAACGAATCGCGGGTCGGCTGGTATAGATCCACATCGAGGTGTACAAACGAAAAGCGTTTGTCCGCAATCGGATCGCTGGTTGCAGGAAACAATCCTTTGTAGATGTGTACACTCGGAAACTTAGCGAGATAGGCTTGCACCTTCTCGAAAGATGCCGCATACTGTCCGGCCCCAAAGCGAGAGTCAAGCTGATCGGTGCTCGGCAGACCTTCGAAGGTGTCGAACAGGTAGAGCGATCGGTTCCCGCAAACCTCACACATAAGACGGGCAGAGCCGCCGCGATAAACTCCTACCTCAGCGATCTCTCCTTGTATCTTGGCGGTGGCCCGGGCGCAGGAAAGCACCTGATAAGCTTCGTCCTTCAATAGGAGCATGTCCGTTTCGGAAATGACGTTGCGGATCAGACTGTAGTCAGTGGCGCGATACGTGTTGTCGGTGATCGGAACAGCCATCATGTTGCGCTGCGCGAGCAGCCAGTTGATTACGCGCCAAGTTGTGCGCCGCGGCACGGAAAGAACTGGAGATGTACTCAGCCACTGGGAGAACGAGGTGTTGTTTGCCATCTGCTTTTGGTGAGTCGGAAGCTACTCCCTTCGGTGCCAATCTTAGCACTGACGAAGCAGCGTCGTTACTTGGTTATCGCTATATAAGTCCGGTGTTGCGTGAGACTAGTCGTTTTCTTTGAGCAGCGAAGGCACCAATGCTTGCCGAACAGCGGAGCAGTTCTCCTGCTGTTCTGATTTCCTGTCGATTCGAGCCGCATCGGCTACTTACGCCAGAAGATCCCTGTCCAATCAACTTTGGAGATGGGCGACAATATGGATTGCTGGGCACGAAAATTGTCGACAGCCGCCCTGCATGACGGAATGGCTCGGTAGTTGTCAACGATAATAAATCCGCCCGGCGACACTTTTGGATAGAGGTGGTTGAGCACAAGCCATGTTGATTCGTACATATCACCATCCAGGCGCAGAACTAAGATATTTGTGACCTCGGGTGGGGAATCGTGTCGCGAAACCAGCCTTTGACAAATTGAGTTCGCTCGTCCAATAGCTCATATTTTTCGAAGTTGTCTTTGACCTGCTCTAGGCGTACAGCAAGGCAAAATGCATACCTCCAATGAGGGTCATCTTTGTCCTGCTGAAAGGATTCGGGATCCGGCTTCGGCAATCCCTCAAAGGAGTCAAACAACCACACTCTTCGTTGTGGATCCTTTAACGCATCCAATATGGCCCGCATCACAATGCCGCAGCCACCGCGCCAGATCCCAGTCTCAACAAAATCACCCGGGACTGACTCGCGGATGGCGGTCCGCAACAATCATGGACGTTGTCCAATCTTTTCATCCCGACCATCGTATCCGCTTCCGTCGGCCAGTCTTTGCCATTCTGTCGCAACTCTTTGGAATAGGGGGCTGTACGCGCTGAGGTGCCACATTCATAGCGTTGATCCGGAAAGAGATTGCGAGTCAGACAACGTTTCAATAGCCGCATGTAAAGGCACGCACATACGTCCGCAGACGATGTCGGCCCACCTTGCTCCTTGTTCACGAACCAGTCTCCAATCCGCTCGGCGATATGCGCAAGCATTCGCACCAAAATATTTTAATACCTCGACGCACACATCAGCCACTTTTCATCGAGTACCCCCCCAACCCAGTTCACTGAAGCGGGGAGAATTCGGCGCGCCGACGCCCCCAAGGTGATACCCCGACTTTTGCGCGCGGAGCTTCTAATCTCGTCGGTGCTACCATGTATGCACGTGGAAGTATTCAATGGCCGATATAACAAAACTGACTGATGGCGAAAGAGCTATTGTCGACGAGTACCACCGGCTGTATTATCCTTTTTTTCGCGATACTACGTGGCTAGGCGTGATAGCCCGGAAGTGTCCTTTTGATCTTTTCGTCTATCAAGAATTAATTTTTGAACTTCGACCTGATCTGATTATCGAGTGCGGTACCGCAGACGGCGGCTCAGCGGTCTTCCTCGCCTCGATTTGTGAATTAGTGGGACATGGCGAGGTGGTTACAATCGATGTACGAGCCAGAGACTCACCAAAGTGTCCGCGTGTGTCTTACTGGCAAGGGGACACGCTCTCCCCAGATGTACTCACCCGCTTTGAAAGCCTAGTGCAGGAAAGGGAATCTGTTATGGTCATCCTTGACGATGACCACACTCGCGATCATGTACTCGAGGAACTGCGAACCTACCAGCGATTCGTTACGCCAGGCAATTATCTAGTCGTCGAGGACACCAATATCAACAATCACCCTGTCTTTCCTGAGTTCGGCCCGGGACCTATGGAAGCTGTCGGAACCTTTTTGCGCGAGACCAGTGAGTTCAGTGTGGATCGTTCGCGCGAAAAATTTTTCCTCTCCTTTAATCCAAATGGCTTCTTAAGAAAAAAAGGGACGAACCGGTGCCTCCCTACCAGAACCGAGAGCGGATTTCCAAACCCAGAGCGGGCTGAAAAACTAGCCTCGCAAGGTCAGCAAATCAAATCTTTGGAAGCCCAGCTTCAACACGAGCGCGCTACTCTGCATTCGGTTTTGAATAGCAAGGGTTGGAGATGGTTGAATCGGGTTCGCGATGCTCGAGCCTGGGCACAACGGTTGGTACCATGGTAGTTGCGCTGAGAAATCTGGCCCTCTCGATATTCTTGTGGTCTATTCAATGAGATTTTTCGCTGCAGCAACGATCTGCGTTATCAACAGAACTCGGTAAGCGTAAAGGGTGCAGTTACGGTCATGGATTCCGCTCGGGATAGATGGGGCAGTGTTTCAATCGTGCTGCGCCGCGGCACAGAGAAGACTGGAGACCTGCTGAGCCACTGAGAGAACGAGGTGTTGTTTTGCGATTTTCGTTGATGGAAGCGAAAACTGTGATGCCCGACTCAATCTTAGCATTGACCGGTTTGGGTGCTTTCCTTGTGTTAGTCCTCTTTTCCGAGGCGTTCAGGTTGAACAAAGGCCCGCGTATGCAAGGAATCACATGCCGCATTGATTGACCTGATGTTAAACTCCACTTTGGTCGGCAACGCTATTGCTCGCGCCCTTGTCTTCGCGCTGTTAACGGCCTTTGTGTGGGTCGGGGGTTCAGCTTTGTTTACTTCGGTCGCGCGGGACACGCTAAACCTTCCCCTTGAGCCTGCGGTGTCATCGGATTTTGTCCTTGCTTCGATTGGTGTTCCGCATCCCACGAAGGCAGTTGACGAGATGTTGCGGCCTTGGGGTCAGAATAAAGTGCTACTGGTGATTGCTCCAACCAGTAACCCCTCGATGCGAGTAATGCAAGTGTACTATGAACTTATGATTCTAGGGAAACTCTGAATAAGGCCGTTCTTCGAGGTAGTAAGTGTTCAGCGATACCCGTGCCAGCGTTCGGATTGAGTTTTTTCGCTCTTCCGCCCGATTCGGCGGGTCGCTCGTGATCTGGGCCTT
>JABCYV010000053.1 GCA_013290025.1 Acidobacteriota bacterium | reverse complement strand
TCAAGAAGAAGGAGCGCAAGCACGTCACACACGGCGTGGCGCACATCCAGGCTTCGTTCAATAACACCATCGTGACCATCTCAGACCAGGCGGGAAATGTTCTCTCCTGGAAGAGCTCGGGCTCGCTGGGTTTTCGCGGATCGCGCAAAGGCACGCCGTTTGCTGCTCAACAGGCAGCCATGAACGCCGCCAATATGGCGCGTGATCACGGAGTGCGGAGCGTCGAGGTGCGGGTGAGCGGTCCCGGTTCTGGACGCGAGTCGGCTATCCGCGCTCTGGCAGCCGCCGGCATCGAGGTCCGCAATATTAAAGACGCAACCCCGATTCCGCATAACGGCTGCCGTCCGCCGAAGCGGAGAAGGGTGTAGGAGCAGTGGCTAGTTGCTAGTTGCCAGTGACGAGTAAGGCGATTCTTCTAGTCACTGACCACTAATCACTAGCAACTGATTTCGTCCGGGACGAAGGGTGAAGCCAAACCTGTAAACCGGTCATCTATAAGGAGAAGAAACTTGGCACGTTACACTGATCCCGTCTGTCGTCTCTGCCGCCGCGAGGGCATGAAGCTGTTCCTCAAAGGCACTAAGTGCTTCAGCGATAAATGTCCCATCGAGAAGCGTAATTTTGCTCCTGGCCAGCATGGCAAGGACCGCAAGGCCAAAATCGTGGGCTATGGTCTGCAACTGCGCGAAAAGCAGAAGACCAAGCGCATGTATTTCACCCAGGAAGGCCAGTTCCGCAATTATTTCGAAAAGGCGGCGCGGACCAAGGGCGTGACCGGCGAAATCCTGCTGCAACAACTTGAACGCCGGCTCGACAACGTCGTTTATCGCTTGGGCTTTGGCGTATCCCGGCGTCAGGCACGTCAATTGGTGCGCCATGGTCACGTGCAAGTCGATGGCCGTAAGGTCAACATTCCCTCTTACGAGGTGAGTGTGGGAGAAGAAATCGCTATTCGGGAGGGGAGCCGCAAGCTGCCGATTCTGGAGTTGGCCAAGGATTTCGCCAGCCATCAGAACTCGCCAAACTGGCTGGAAATTGATCGCGACAATTACAAGGGCCGCGTTCTGGCGCTGCCCAAGCGGCAAGATATCAACCTGCCGGTGAATGAGCAGTTGATTGTAGAACTGTACAGTAAATAGTCGTCCGTCTTTGGTCGTTGGCGAAAGACCCATGACGAACGACCAACGACTGATTTTTTCGGTCCAATATTTCGAGCCAGATCAGCCTGGGCTGACGTTTAACCTGAATCCGGACCGATTCAGGGAGTCGGCACTGAGCCAAATGGCCGAAGGAGAAACAAATGCTTTGGAAAGGTTTTCAGAAACCAAAACGTCTCGCGGTCGATACCTCTTCACTCACCGACAAATACGGCACCTTCTGGGCGCAGCCGTTTGAGCGTGGCTTCGGCACCACCATCGGCAATGCCCTGCGCCGGGTGATGCTCTCCTCCATCGAGGGAGCCGCCGTGACCGCGGTCAAGATCGAAGGCGTGCTACACGAATTCCAATCAATTCCCGGCGTGGTCGAGGACGCCACCGACATTATCCTCAACCTGAAACAGATTCCGTTCAAGTTGAGCGGGGATGCGCCTAAGGCGATCTATCTGCGCGCCGATCAACCGGGCATAGTGACCTCCGGCATGATTGAGGCCGACGCCGACGTTGAAGTGCTCGACAAAGACGTTTACGTCGCCACTGTCAGCGAGGGCGGCAAGCTTGACATGGAAATGCGCCTCAAGCGCGGCCGCGGCTATGTCTCCGCCGACAAGAATTTCGACGAAGACCTCGGCATCGGTTTTATTCCCATCGATTCCGTTCACTCTCCGGTGCGCAAGTGCAACTACACGGTGGAAGCGGCGCGTCTCGGACAGATCACGGATTACGACAAGCTCACCCTCGAAGTGTGGACCAACGGCTCCATCACGCCGGCCGATTCGATCGGGCTGGCGGCCAAGCTGCTGAAGGACCACATGAACATCTTCATCAACTTTGAAGAAGACATCGAGACTTCGACCTCTACCGACGAACGCAAGCCGGAAATCAAGAACGAAAATCTGAATCGATCCGTCGAAGAGCTTGAGCTTTCCGTCCGCAGCTACAACTGCCTGAAGAACGCGAACATTCAGACCATCGGCGAGCTGGTGCAGAAGACCGAAGCTGAGATGCTCAAGACCAAGAACTTCGGCCGCAAGTCGCTGAACGAGATCAAGGAGATCTTGTCCTCGATGGGGCTGAGCCTGGGCATGAAGATTGACGAGCACGGCAATGCCGTGCCCGGTCCGACTTCAAATCAGGTGCTGCCGGCTTCGGCTTACGGCAACGACAACGATCTGTAGTGCTCGTGTAGGGACGGGCGCCCTCGCCCGTCCAGGCCGAGTGAAACTCGGCTGAGTTTGATCACCGAACACTGAGGTTCACATGCGTCACAAAGTTGCAGGATGGAAACTGGGACGTAACACCGCGCACCGCCGCTCATTGCTGCGGAACCTGGTGACTTCGCTGATTCTCGAAGAACGCATCGAGACCACCGTGCCCAAGGCCAAGGCCATGCGTCCGCGAGTGGAGAAGATGATCACGCTGGGCAAGCGTGGCGACCTTGCGGCGCGCCGGCAGGCGCACGCCTACCTCATGACCAGCGCCGCCGTGGACAAGCTGTTCGACACCATTGGCCCGCGCTTCGGCGATCGCGAAGGCGGTTACCTGCGCATTGTCCGTACTGGCTGGCAGAAAGGCGATGGCGCCGACAAAGCATTCGTCGAGCTGCTGGGCAGCGAAAAGCTGCAGGAAGAAAAGCGCGAGAAGCGCGCCGAAGCTCGTGCCAAGCGTACCGCCGAAGCCAAAAAGGCCATGGAAGAATCGGAAGCACAGCAGGGCGTCGCCAGCGAACAAGCTGAAGACGAAGACAAAGCCAAAGCCAAAGAAGGCAAGAAAGAGTAGAAGCTAAATTCGGGGTGCCCCGCTCCTTGCGTTTTGTGCAAGGGGCGGGTGTGTGTGCATCACGCCACTGAATCTACGCTCATCTCCAGCACGTCACAATCACTGATCCGAACCAGACCGGCGTCGCCAAAGGCATAGCTTCGATAACTGCTCCAGCGCCACTGCGCCGGCTGCTCGACCAGTCCCCGCGTTACCGGATTGCGGTGCATGTAGCGTAACTTTTCGATTCGCTTGTGCTCCGTCCAAACATTGAAATCGTAGAAGCGTGGCTGCCAGACGGGCATCGGTTCTGAGAGCGGGCGTTGAGCCGGACGACGCTGCCGGTGCCTTGGCACGACTCTCTGCGCGAATCGCTGTTTTGCACTCTGCAGCGTAGTCGATGGTGTTCCCCCCTGGGGCTCGCTCATGAGCAGGTGAAAGCGCTCGGGGCATGACCACGTACCCTAGCACAACAAAGCGATGCTCCTTGCGCACTTCTTCGAGAACTTTCAGAAACAGATCACGCCGCTCGGGGGTATCGAGCCAGGGCTTTCTTTGATAGCAACTGCAGGTGATGAAGTGCAGATCTCCTGCGCCCTAGTATCGCTTTAGACCCGTGGGCATGAAGGGAGGTTAAATCTGGTTCGCCCAACAAAGATGTGACGGTCAACCAATCCTTGCCAAAACCCAAGCCCGCCCCTTGCAAAAACCCGCGATGAGCGGGGCACCCCACAGCAGGGGTGTCGAATATCCCGCCGACCAGGCCGAAGTCGAAGACAAGGCCAAACAAGCCAAGAAAGAATAGAAGCTGTCCGCAACCCAAGTCACTGTTCCTAAGCTCCGGCGAATTTCGCGGGAGCCCTGTCGAACTTCTCCTTGTGGTCCGGCGAACAGAAATAATAATTCTTACCTTTATAGACGGACTTCAACGCCGGATCGCCGTCCATCTCGCACACCGGGCAGACTGGGTGTGCATCGGTGGAGACGCGTGCTTTGGCATAGACCTGGTTCGAATTTGGATTCAACCAGCCTTGTCCTTGGTATTCCATCATGTCGGCTGTCTTCTCGGCTCGCTCGCGGCCGTAATAACGCTCAACTACACGAAGGGCGAGATCAACGCCGGACGAAAGTCCGCCTGAAGAGGCCAGGTTGCCATCTTCCACGAACCTTGCTCCACGCTTCAGTTCGATATCCGGAAACTGCATGGCAAACTCTGAGTAAGCACTGTGATGTGTGGTCGCTGCTTTGCCTGAAAGTAAGCCGGTCTTTGCCAGCACATATGCGCCCGTGCAAACTGACATGGTGACGTCCGCGGTTCTCGCCGACTTGCGAATCCACTCCAGCATCGCCGCGCTTTCTCCATTCTGTGCCGGGATTACTACTACCTTGGGCGACGGGGCCGTTTGGAAGGTGTAGTCGGGTACGATCTTCAACCCCGCACTCGCAGTCACAGGCTTGGTGGTCTCGGCGACGGTGTAGAGATTAAAGAATCCGTGTCCCTGGGCGTCATGAACATCTTGAAACACTTCCCACGGTCCGGCGAAGTCTATGACTACAGCACCGTCAGAAATAACAAAGGCAACGGGGATAGCGCCATTGGCAGGAGGGACAAGCGGATTAGCCCTGCTGGATCTGTCCTTGTCCGTACTATTGTCAGGTCTAGGCGTGCTTGCGCCGGCGAAAAGTTTGCCTGCCGCCAACGGAATTCCAGCCACAAAACCGAATGCTGCTGATCTCTTGAGCAGTTCTCTTCTATTCATAGAATCCCTTCAGTGTTGTTTGACACTTCCTGTCTCCGATCCTGCAACTGTTCTGGGTTTCGTTTTCGCCAAGCATTAACCATGGCTGCTTACCGAAATTCAGTTCGTGGTCAATTCCGCGAACCGATGCCGATAGTCGTTCGGAGGAACGTGGAGAACCCGAAGAAACGATCGCCGCAAGCTTTGACTGGAGCCAAAACCGCAGTCGTCCGCAACCTTTTCCAGTTTGTCTTGCGATTCCTCTAATCGTCGCCGCGCAGCTTCAACGCGCAGGCGCTCCACAAATCGCGCAGGAGTTGTACCGGTATCCCTGAGGAACACACGCGCAAAATGACGTGGACTCATGCCTGCCTTTGCGGCAAGCCTTTCTACCGGCAGGGCCTGGTCCAGGTTGTCGAGGGCCCAGGAACGAATCTCTTCGATTTGTTTCCGGTCGGAGGACTGTACAGAAAGTGCGGCGCTGAACTGCGATTGACCTCCAGCCCTGCGCAAGTACAAGACCAGTTCACGTGCGACTTTTAGGGCCATCGGAGATCCAAGGTCCTCTTCCACCAGAGCCAGCGCAAGATCCATACCGGCAGTGACCCCCGCAGTCGTATATGTGTTTCCATCACGTATGTAGATTGGATCCGGATCGACAGTTGTGTGCGTGAATCTTTCTGCCAACTCCGCTGCCCACTTCCAATGGGTCGTCGCACGCTTGCCGTCCAAGAGTCCAGCCGAAGCAAGTAGAAAGGCTCCTGTACAGATGGATCCAATGCGGCGCACTCGCTGAGCCGCCTTTCGTAGCCAGTCGAGTAATTCTTGGTCACGAGCGGCCTTATGGATGCCGGTTCCGCCTGCCACTAGCAGAGTATCGATTGGTCCGCGCAGGGTGCGGAAAGTCTCAGTTCCGGTTAGCACTAATCCGCAGTTTGTGGTTACGGATCTGCGGCGCGCGGAACTTGCCAGCAGCACTCTATAAGGGGTCTTCTGTGCCGGGTGCTCCCGCAAGAAAAGCTCCGCTGCCCGGACAAAGACTTGAAATGGGCCCGCCACGTCGAGGATCTGAGTGCTTGGCGCGGCAAGAAAGACGATGGTCTTTGAGCCGTACATGACGGGAAGCGGCTTCTTCGAGCTCCTCATGGCAGGATGTTAAGGCTCGAGGCCAGTGGCAGCAATGACAAAATAGCATCATTTTCTGCCATCTCGAAAGTGCGGCGGGGGAATGCTCTCTGTCAGCGAACGAGATTCCGGACGCATGGTCGGCCACTCGGATGCAACATGCGCTTTCCCCACTAACCTATCGCGATGCGCAAACGTCTATCCTTTCGTACATCGATTTCCGAATTGGAGCGCGTTAGGAGGGCACATGAAACACCAGTCGAACCTACTTCGATCACCGGCCTCGGTCTGGCACTCTAGATTCTTCGCCGCCCTGGTTCTGCTCATCACAGCTACTGCTGCCACCCAAGAGACTGGTTCGCGCAAATTCACGGTCAAGCCGTTGCCGCTGCCAGGTGCGAACGGCCTGGTGATGCTGGACTATTTCCAATACGACAACGCTACCAGACGCCTTTGGGTACCGGCAGCAAACACCGGCAGTGTCGACGTCATCGATACCACGACTGACCAAATCAAGTCTGTGGAGGGATTCTCCGTCGCGCAGGTCGAACTCCGGGGCAAGCTTCGGCCCATGGGCCCATCGTCCGTCGCCATCGGGGATGGCGTGGTTTACATTGGCAGTCGAGCCGATTCGAGGATCTGCATAATCAACAGTGGCACCCTCAAGCTCGGCGACTGCGTTGCGTTCGCTCCACCATCAGCGGGATTGGCTGCCGCACCTGATGGTCTCATTTATATTGCTGCTACGCGGGAGTTGTGGGCCACCAGCGGGGCGCCGCCGGTCGGAATCCCTGCCGCTGAGCGTGCAATCAAGATCCTTTCTGCCTCTCAGCCCGACAAGTTGACTCCAGCCGGCAAAATTCCACTACCAGGCTCTGCGGAGGGTTATGCCGTAGACAATGTTCACGGTCGTTTCTACACCAACCTCGAGGAAACCGGCCAAACTGTAGCTATCGACGTGCGGAAGCGCGCCGTCGTGTCAACCTGGCGTTCCTGCGACGACCCTAGCGGTGTAGCTGTGGATAGCAAACGCGGCTTCGTGTTTGTTGCGTGTAGCGACCATGTGATCGTATTGGACACGGCGCACGATGGACGTGTGGTCGGATCAATCCAGACCGGAGATGGCGTCGACAACATTGACTACACCGAGGAGACCGGGCTGCTCTATGTTGCTGCGGCCGAGGCTGCTCAGTTGACAGTTGCTCGCATTGACGACAAGGGAACGCCCACTCTCGTGGCGCTGGTGCCGACCACAAAAGGCGCACGCAGCGTGGTTGCGGGCACCAGCGGACGCGCGTACCTGATAGATCCGTTTGGTGGACGCATCTTAAAGGTCGAGCTCAGTAGCAAATGAGAGCCTGGATCGTGGAGTGGGCTGGACCAACCTACCCCGGGCCCCACTCGTACATGGCCTGTCGCGGCAATCTGCCGTAATCTTGTTTCCGGTGCACCCGACGTTAGACTTGCGGTAGAACTATGGAGTTCTCCCGCGCCCAAATCGCTATCGCGGCAAGCGCTGGCGTCATGCTGCTGCTGATCTTTTTCGGCTACCTCATGTGGCTGAACGGGCAGGGGCCGGTCCTGGCTCGTTCGGAGGAGCGCGATCCCCTTTCCAATATCCCAAACTCCATCTCGCTTAATCCTCTGCGCGACCGTACTTCTGAGCGTGAGGCGAACAAGTTCATCCGCGCCATCCACGAGGGACATTGCGACGAAAAACTGGCGGACTGGAAGAAAGACTACCGCAAGAAGTATGCGGCATTCATCTGCGACTCGGAGGCGCGCCACCCATTGCTCTCCTGGCAATTGGTGGAGTGGGAGGATACGCCGCCGTTGCGCATCCTGCGCTACCGCGGCAAACGCCTCGACACACCCGGACAGAAGGGCACATACAAAGAGCTCTTCTCGGTCACTCTCGAAAATAAATACGGCGAGTGGGCCGTGACCAAGTACGACTCCATGTACTAAACCAGCCGTCAGACCTCAGCCTGCAGTAACACGTCATGTGGTAGAACACCAGCATGCCTGAGGCAAGGCCACCTGCCGGCAAAGCAATTTCCCGCAACATCTACGCCTTCGGCGCAACGTCATTTCTAAACGACACTGCCAGTGAAATGGCTTACTGGGTGCTGCCGGCATTTCTGGCTTCGCTCGGCGCTGGACCCGCGCAGTTGGGGATTATTGAAGGCATCGCCGAGAGCGTTGCCTCATTTGCCAAGCTATTCTCCGGTTATCTGGCTGACCGGGTTCGGCGCCGCAAGCCCATCGTGGTGGCGGGATACGTGGTCGCGAACGCCGTTAAGCCCTTGCTTGCGCTCACGACTTCTTGGTGGCAGATTCTCGTTATTCGCTTCGCCGACCGTTTCTCCAAAGGGATTCGAGGCACTGCGCGTGATGTCATGGTGGCCGGGTCGCAAGCCGAATCGCGTCTCGGTTCCGCCTACGGACTTATCCAGGCGATGGATTCCGCGGGCGCTATCGCCGGGCCACTCATCGCGCTCGTCCTTCTGCCTCACTATGGCCTGCGCGGGATCTTCTGGGCGGCAGCGATTCCGGGATTCCTTTGCATCGTAGTCGCGACGTTGGGCATTCGCGAGACTAAAGCAGTGCGCAGCAGCGGCCGGCTGGATGTGCCTACGCTCGAACCAGAAGTCATGAGCTCAACCACGGGCCTCGCTCCGCGTCTTCCCCGCAGTTTCTATTTCGTGCTCTTGGCAGTGACGCTTTTCTCCCTGGGAAATTCCAGCGATATGTTTCTTGTGCTGCGCGCGCAAAGCATCGGCATTTCCGCCATCCAGGCGCCCCTGCTCGGGCTGGTGTTCAACATTACCTATACGCTGTTCTCCTGGCCGGCTGGTCACCTGAGCGACCGGCTTTCCCGGCGGGCGATGGCGGCTGCAGGATATCTGGTCTTTGCCACCGTGTACCTGATCTTTGCGATCGCGCCATCAGCCCGGGCCATTTGGTTCTCGATGGCCACTTACGGTTTGTTCTACGCCCTGACCAACCCGGTGTTGAAAGCTCTGGTGGTGGAAACAGTCGCGCCGGAAATGCGCGGCCGCGCTCTAGGCACATATTTCTTTGTGACTAGTGTTGCGGCGCTGTTGGCCAGCGTGATCACAGGTGAACTCTGGAGACAGTATGGTCCTCGAGTCCCGTTCTTGCTGTCCGCTGGAATCGCCGCTATCTCAGCAGTGTTGTTACTTGCCTCGCGTCGAGCGCGAGCAGCGGCCACAAGCTAGGTGGAGCCCTTCTGCGAAATTGGAGAGCGCAGCCTTAACAAGAGAAAAATTACCAGCTGAGCCACCAGTGCGGCGGTGCTGTCGAGCAACACATCGCGAAGCGTACCCGTGCGGGATGGAAGATAAGTTTGGTGCCACTCGTCTAGGCAGGCGACCAGGGCAGTCATGAAAAAAGCGATCCGCGCCCATTCAATGGACCAGCGAATCACACCGGCGAATGGGATGGTCGCGCGCCAGGCGCGAAACAGAAGAACGCTCAACCCGAAATAGCCCACGAAATGTCCAGTCTTCCGGATGTAGAAGTGCCAAACCAGGAAGCGGAACGGATCCAAGCCCATCAGGAAATGCAGCACGGGATATAGAACCCGGCTGGTATTCTCGGCAGAGCCGTAGTTGGTGGATTCTCCAACGATGAGACCCAGCCACAGCAGCGCCGCAATCCATGCCTTGATGGCCTGCCTACGGTTGGAGTTCAAGCGATCGTGCCGGCGGATGGAAAACTTGCGAGTCGAAAATCATGCCACCAAGCTCTACTCCACACCATAGTTGGGCGCCTCGCGCGTAATCATGACGTCGTGCACATGGCTCTCGCGCAATCCTGCCCCGCTGATGCGGACAAAGCGAGTCTTCTGCAGCAGTTCTGGGATGGTGGAACAACCACAATAGCCCATGCCTGATTTCAATCCGCCCACCATCTGATGCACGATCATGGCGACTGAGCCGCGATAGGGAACACGTCCTTCGATGCCCTCGGGTACCAGCTTGCCGAGACGGTTGGAGTCTTCTCCGATGACTGGCATCGCGGTCGAAGCGTCGCCATCGATGTTCTGGAAGTAGCGTTCGCTCGAACCCGACGCCATAGCGCCGAGGGAGCCCATGCCTCGATAGGATTTGAAAGATCGTCCCTGATACAGAATCAGCTCGCCCGGACTCTCATCCGTACCAGCGAAAAGAGATCCGATCATTACTGCGCCCGCGCCCGCTGCCAGCGCCTTGGTGATATCGCCGGAGTACTTGATGCCGCCGTCCGCAATGATGGGAACGCCTGCGTCCTTGGTGGCCCGGTAGGCCTCCGAGATGGCCGTCATCTGCGGCACGCCAGCTCCGGTAACGATGCGGGTGGTGCAGATCGAGCCTGGTCCGATGCCAACTTTGATCGCGTCCGCGCCCGCCCGCGCCAGTTCACACGCGCCGTCGAAGGTTCCGACATTGCCGGCGATCAAATCCACTTCTTGTAATTTGGCCTTTACCGTTCTGATCGCTTCGAGCACGCGACCGGAATGGCCATGAGCGCTGTCGACAGCTATCAAATCCACCTTGCACTTCACCAGCTCTTGCGCCCGCTCCAGAAAATCGCCGGTAGCACCGATGGCCGCGCCCACCCGCAGACGCCCCTGCGAGTCTTTTGCGGCATTGGGGTACTTCAGCTTTTTTTGAATGTCTTTTACAGTGATCAATCCCTTGAGGATGTATTTGTCATCCACCACCAGTAGCTTCTCCACCCGATGCTTGTGCAGGATCTTTTCCGCTTCCTCGAGCGTGGTACCAACTGCCACGGTGATGAGATTTTCTTTGGTCATTACTTTGCTGATAGGGATATCGAAGCGGCTTTCGAAGCGCAGATCGCGATTCGTCAGGATGCCGACCAGTCTTCCATTCTCGGTGATGGGCACACCGGAAATTTTATATTTGCGCATGACTTCGAGCGCGTCCGAAACCTTGGCGTCGGGCGACATCGTCACGGGATCGACGATCATGCCGCTCTCCGATCGCTTTACTTTGTCCACCTCCTCGGCCTGCTGCTCGATCGACAAATTGCGATGAATGATTCCCATTCCGCCCTGCTGCGCCATGGCAATCGCCATGTGCGATTCCGTGACTGTGTCCATGGCGGCGCTGATCACCGGAATGTTCAACCGGATGTTGCGCGTGAGCTGAGTCTGGGTATTGGCCACCGCCGGAACCACATCAGAATGGGCGGGCAGCAGCAACACATCGTCAAAAGTAAGAGCCTCAGGGACGGGGAAATGAATCATAAGTTTTCTCGATGGGTAAACTTAACATTTTAGAGAGGCCGGTGGATTGAAGCAAATGGCGTGTCATTCGATCGTGATTCAGTTGGCTCAATCCTAGCGTTGTCATCCTGAGCGGAGTGGCTGCTTCGCCTTACGAAGCAGCCATGGAGTCGAAGGATCCCTGCACTCGAACTTCGTTTCGCGGAGTAGGGTTCCTCGCTCTGTTCGGAATGACAACGGTCAAGGCAAGCTGTCTGGTCGGCAAAACACCAGATCCTTCGACTTCGCCCGCCCACTCGCAAGCGAGTGAGCAGGCTTCGCTCAGGATGACAAACCTATTAGGTCAGGATGACAGACGTGGAACTGGCTATGACAACTAGACTTGGTCCAGGAAGAAAACACTCCGCCAATGGTTTGTCTTTTCCTTCCCGGCGGCGTATATTTGTAGCTGAATACTGTTGTGTAGTAACCAGGATTTGGCGGAGCACACCAGTGGGCGCAAGCCCACTTTTTAGTTTCAGCCTGTTTTGGAACTGCGCGACACGCCGCAAGTTACTGGTTTCATGGGATTTGACGTCGATCAAGTACGCGCGGTCGCCGAGCGGGTAGCAGCCTCCAGCGGGCTGGAGGTGGTGGAAGTGGAGTTGCGCGGCGGAGGAAAGGCCCGGATGCTCCGTATCGTGATTGATAAACCCGCCGGCATCACGCACGAGGATTGCGCGAACCTCAGCCGGGAAGTAGGGACGATCCTCGACGTCGAAGATGTCGTGCCGGGAAATTCGTACACGTTAGAAGTTTCGTCTCCGGGACTGGATCGCAAGCTGTTTCGCCCGGCGGATTTCGAACGCTTCACCGGAAACCGAGTGAAGCTGACGACTCGGAACCCAGTAAACGGCAACCGGCATTTCGAAGGACGATTGGAAAGTTTCCATGAAGGCCGCTTGCTCCTGGATTTGAGCAAGCAGCGGAAGAAACCGTGTCCTGGAGAAACGGCTCCGGAGAAGTTGGAAGTCGAATTGGGCAACGTAGAGAAAGCGAACTTGGTGCCTGAGATTTAAGGGCAGGCGTCAGACGTCAGACCTCGGCAAGAACCCATGTCTGGAGGCTGAGGTCTGAAGTCCGAAGTCGGGATTTACATATGGCAAGCGAGCTGTACAACACTATCGACGCGCTGAGCAAGGAAAAGGGGATTGACCCTCAGATTGTGGTGAGCGCGGTGGAAGACGCGATTGTGGTCGCCACCCGCAAATACTACAAGACGCAGGAAAATCTGCGCGCCGAATTGGACAAAGAAACGGGGAAGATTCGCGCCTTTGCGGTCAAGACAGTGGTAGAGGCTCCGGAGCAGGTCGAAGATCCGTCTCTGCAGGTTACGCTCGATGACGCGCGGAAGCTCGATCCCAATGTCGAGATCGGCGGCGAACTGCAAATTCCCAAAGTGACTGAGGGAATCCTAGGACGGATTGCGGCGCAACTGGCCAAGCAGGTCATCTTCCAGAAGGTGCGTGAGGCGGAACGCGACACCGTATACAACGAATACATCGGCCGGGTCGGCGAAATCGTCAATGCTACGGTGAAACGCATTGAAGGCCCGGACGTGATTTTCGATCTCGGCAAAGCGGAATCGCGCATGCCGCGCAAAGAACAGTCTAGGTTGGAATCGTTTGCCATGGGCGAGCGCGTCCGCGTGGTCATCGCCCGCGTGGAACGGGCGTCGAAAGGCCCGGCGGTGGTGGTGTCGCGGGCAGCGCCCGAGTTAGTGCAGCACTTGTTCCAGACTGAAGTACCGGAAATCTACGACGGAACCGTCGTCATCCGGGCGATTGCGCGCGAGGCGGGAGAGCGCACCAAGATTGCGGTCATGTCGAAGGACAAGGACGTGGACGCTGTGGGCGCCTGCGTGGGCATGAAGGGCATGCGGGTCCAATCCATTATCCGCGAGTTGCGAGGCGAGAAAATTGACATTATCGAGTATCACGAAGACGCGGTGACCTTCGCCGAGAAAGCGTTGCAGCCCGCGAAAGTGAGCCGGGTCACCGTGGTCGACAGCGCCGACAAGCATCTGGAAGTTGTGGTGGATGACAGTCAGCTCTCGCTCGCGATCGGCAAGAAGGGACAGAACGTCCGTTTAGCCGCAAAACTGCTGGGCTGGAAGATCGACATCAAGAGCGAGGAAGAGAAGCGGCAGGAAGTGGAGCTGCAGATGTCGGCACTGGTGGGCTCGACCTCTACTCCGCTGGATAGCGTTACAGGCTTGGGTGAAGGGTTGATCGAAAAGCTGAGCGCGGCGGGCGTGACGACGGTTGAGGCTCTAGCCGACATGACCCCCGAACAACTGGAGGCCATTGAAGGCATTGGCCCCAAAACAGTGGAAAAAATCAGCCTGGCGGTCAATAATTATTTCTCAAGCTTGGAAAGCGGAGAGGTGGTCGCGGCCGCGTCCGAAGTGGAAGGCGTTGCAGAGCCACCTGCCGAAGGCGAAGCGCCGGGGGAAGAGACTGCTGCAGAATTGTCTGCGGAAGCCGCGACCGAGGATGTGGACGCTGTCCCTGAATCTGAGTCGGCAGAAACCGCCGCAGTGGATGAGACGCCGGCGGCAGCTGGAGAGGCCGCGGAAGGGCAAGTCTCTTCCGACGACAAGCAAGAGCACGAGAAGTAAAATTGCGATTGTTGCGCGCTGCTTAGACGCGCCGAATTCAAACTGACGCCGTGAGGTTGATATGAAGACTTAGCGGGACGGTCCGGAGGACAAAAGGGCGGATGACCAAGATTCGAATCAACGATCTGGCCAGGGAGCTGGAAGTCAAAAGCAAAGCGATCCTCGACGTACTTCCAGAGATTGGAGTCACGGAGAAGAAGAGCCATTCCAGTTCCCTTGAAGACCACGAAGCGGAGAAGGTGCGGATCCACTTTCGCGCCGCTAGCGAAGCGCAGACTTCAAGCAAGTCTTCTCGCGTCAGCCGCAGTGATGCGGATGAAATCAAAACCAAGATCGATCTTTCGCACATTTCCAAGCCCGGCGATGTTCTAAAGGCGATCATCAGCAAGCAGCAACCGGCAACAGCTGCACCGCCACGCCCGCCAGCCGCGCCTCCGCAGGTGGAAGCCAAACCGGCGCCGGCTGCGCCCGCAGCAAAACCTTCAGTTCCCGAACCGCCGAAAGCTCCGGCATCGCCACGCCTGGTGGTGCCGACTCCTTCGGCAAGACCGACGTTTACAGTTCCAACAGCTCCTCCGACCGCGGCAGCGCCCACACGGCCCGCGCCTGCGGCCGCGACACAAGCCGCGCCTTCAGCAGGACCGGTAGCGGCAACGCCGACGCCCGTGGCACCGTCGCCTCAAGCCGGGGCTTCAACTTCACAACATGCAACCACGACGGCAAGGCCAGCGACACCGAGTGCTCCCTCGCCGCAAGTACCTCTGCCGCGCATGATCGTGCCGCAGACTGGCCCGCGTCCTGTGTATAAGGCTCCAATAAGGCCGGCCTCGCCAACCGCTTCGGCTGGCGGCCCGGCAGCACCGGCGCGTTCCGTTCCAGGTCGTCCGGTTCCCGGCCAGCCGATTTTCCAGCGCCCGCGTCCCGGGGCTCCAACTTCGCGTCCTGTGCTGCGTCCGGGCGAACGCAGGCCCATGCACCCGACGCGGCAGTCGCCGACCGGCACGCGTCCGCTAGGCGTGGGTCCAGGAGCTTTGCCGACAGGGCCGGCAACCCGCCCCGGTACTCGGCCCGGTGGGCCAGCACGCAGGCCGGGGCAGCGCTACATTCCGCGTGGAGTGAAGGAAGGCCCGATGAAGGGCTACACTCCGCCGCCACGATTGTCTCTCTCCAATGAACCGCAGCCGATCACGCGGAGCATTACGATCACGGAAGGTATCAGCGTCAAAGATCTGGCGGAGAAGCTGGGAATCCGCGCCAAGGATTTGATCGCGCGTCTTCTGGCTCGCGGGGTGTTCGCCACCATCAATCAGACGCTCGACACGGAACTGGCCAGCGAAATGTCACGCTTCTTCGGCGCCGACACCAACGTGATCACGTTTGAAGAGCAGGCGGCAAAAGAGGTCTCTGAGGCCGCTGCTGGGGAGGAAGGCGCCGCTAGTGAAGGCGTTCCGCGTCCCCCCGTCGTCACCATCATGGGCCACGTCGACCACGGCAAAACCACGCTGCTGGATTCCATCCGCCTGACTAACGTGGCAGGAGGTGAAGCCGGCGGCATCACGCAGCACATTGGCGCATACAAAGTGACGATCCAGGACAAAGAGTCGCCCGCGTACGGCCGGCAGATTGTGTTCCTGGATACGCCGGGCCACGAGGCCTTCACGCGCATGCGTGCCCGCGGCGCCAAGGCTACCGATATTGTTGTTCTTGTGGTGGCCGCCGACGATGGCGTCATGCCGCAGACTCTCGAGGCGATTGACCACGCCCATGCTGCCGAAGTTCCGATCATCGTCGCCGTGAACAAGATTGACAAGCCGGATGCGATGCCGGACCGGGTTAAGAAGCAACTAGCAGACCGTGGATTGATGCCGGAAGATTGGGGTGGAACCACGGTGTTTGTCGATGTTTCGGCAAAGCAGAAGACCAACCTGAATCTGCTGATGGAAATGATCTGCCTGGTAGCGGACCTGCAGGAACTCAAAGCTACGCCGGATCGTCCCGCAACCGGCGTGGTGCTAGAGGCTAAATTAGATCGTGGTCGTGGACCTGTTGCCACTTTATTGGTGCAGAACGGCACCTTGCGCGCCGGCGAGAATTTCGTCGTCGGCAACGTGTACGGGAAAGTTCGCGCCATGTTTGATGATCGCGGCGCTCAGCTCGAAGAAGCGCCGCCATCAACGCCCGTCGAGATCCTTGGGATGGAAGGACTGCCGCAGGCCGGCGATCAATTTGTAGTGGTTGCCGATCGTGACAAAGCGCGGGGCATCTCCGAATATCGCGAGCAAAAGGCCCGCGAGGCCACGCTAGCGAAGAGTTCTCGCGTGTCGCTCGAAGGCCTGGCCGAGCAACTGAAGACGGCGGGCACCAAGGAACTTAACATCATCCTAAAGGCCGACGTCGGCGGATCGGTCGAAGTACTCGGCGATCTGCTCTCGAAGCTCTCGAACGACAAGGTCCGTTTGAAGGTTCTGCACTCCGGTGTGGGCGCCATCACCGAAACCGACGTCTTGCTGGCTTCGGCATCGAATGCCATCATCATTGGCTTCAATGTGCGCCCGGAGCGCAAGGCGCAGGAGTTGGCGGAGCAGGAGAAAGTGGACATCCGCCTGCACTCCATCATTTACGAACTCCAGGACGAGATCAAGAAGGCCATGAGCGGGCTGCTCGAACCGACCATCAAAGAAACTTACCAGGGCCGCGCCGAAGTGCTGGAGACCTTCCGCATCCCGAAAGTGGGCACGATTGCTGGCTGCAGGGTTGCCGATGGCTTGATCAAGCGCGACTCCGAAGTGCGGCTGCTACGCGATAACGTGGTGGTGTTCAAGGGCAAGGTCAGCTCGCTGCGGCGCTTCAAAGACGATGCCAGCGAAGTGCGCAACGGCATGGAGTGCGGCATCGCAATCACCAACTATAGCGACATCAAGGTCGGCGACATCATCGAAGCCTTTGTGACCGAAAGGGTCGCAGCGGAGGCAATGGTGTAAAAGCTGTCGTCCGTCCTTGGCCGTTGGTCGTTCGCCCACGGTAAAAGTGTTTTGCCAACGACGAACGGCCTACGACCAACGACCGCATGATCGCTTTTCTCACCCTCGAACTGCGCATTGAAGCGGCGCAGTCTCTCAAGGACAAGCGGCAAGTGGTACGCAGCCTGAAAGACCGGCTGCGGGCGCACTTTAACGTGTCAGTGGCGGAACTGAATGCGTCTGGCTTATGGAACCGCGCCACTGTCGGTGTGGTTGGCATTTCCGATTCGCGGGATTACCTGGATGGCCTGATGAAGAACGTCGAGCGCCAGGCAGCGCGGATCGTCAACAACAATGGGGCTGAGATCGACGATTCCTTGGTCGAGTTCTTGTAGTTTATGTATCTGGCAGCCTGAATTTCCTCCGTTCTTTCCACCTTCTTCTGTCCAAGACCCGTGTTCGCTTGGTTAATGGGAAGTGATCACTTCCGCACGCAAGAGATCCAGAGGCGCATCCGCGGAGGTGTCTAGAACTGCGCGGCGGTGCATCTGGCCTCAATTTCAGCATAGCAAGGGGGAGGGGGAAAATGGGACATGGCTTTCGAAAATATATCGTCCAAGAACTGAATGGCTTGCGAGGATTTGGGCAAATTCAGGGGCTTGACAAGATCACGGAACCAGCCAAGCATGAAGCCGGAGTCCGATGCAAAATGAGATCCGAGCTGGGATTTTCTGATATTCTCATTCGTTTTACCTAGAGGTGCGGCGGTGGAACGGAGGGGGCAGAAATATCATCGGGAGCGGATGGGAGAGGCCCTACGCGAAGAAATTGAGACCATAGTCGAAGGCGAACTCGGCGATCCGCGCATTGGGCTGGTCAGCGTGAGCAGCGTGGAGATCGCTGAAGATGCCCGCTCGGCGCGGGTTTTCGTGACCGTGGAAGGCGATGAAGATGAAGCCGACGATTCGCTGGAGGGATTGACCGCGGCAGTCGGATACATCCGCCGCGTAGTAGCGGAGAGATTGCACCTACGACGTCCGCCGGAGCTCTACTTCCAACTGGACCGGTCGCAACAATATGGCGCACGGATTGATGAGCTGTTGGGTCGCGCGAAGAAAAGAAAAAGATAGCCGGATTGCGGGAAGCGTTTTGAAGGCGCGGGTAAGCGTCACTTGAAATCGTGGCCCTTGTTTTAGGGCGTCATCCTGAGCTTGCGAAAGCCAGCCCTGAGCGGAGTCGAAGGGGATCTTGCGTGCAGCAGTGCGGTGCGGACCGAATGACGGCAGCAGTCATGGTGCGCGCGAGATCCCTCGCTCCGCCTGAAGAACGGCTTCGCTCGGGATGACTCCCGCGAGATGAAGAACGGCTTCGCTCGGGATGACGCAGGGAAATGAAGAACGACTTCGCTCGGGATGACGCAAGGAAGTAAAGAACGGCTGCGCTCGGGATGACGCAAGGAAGTAAAGAACGGCTGTGCTCGGGATGACGCAAGGAAGTAAAGACCGCTGCGCTCGGGATGACTGAGAGGCTAGAGTGTGCGGCGAAATGGGGCGTGATGGCGCAGTTGGGGCACGTAAGAGGTGTCGAGTACCCATGTTGAGGGAAGTTCTCAAACACATCGAGCAGCGCAGCCGGTTTGTGCTGACTTCGCATGCGCGGCCGGACGGCGATGCGATTGGTTCGGCGCTGGCCTGCGGCCAGATCCTGCGCGTCATGGGCAAGGAAGCCGAAGTGGTTCTGCACGACGGCGTGCCGCGGATTTACCGTCCGCTGCCGTTCGCGGACAAAGTTGTCCAGGCGGAGCGCGTCAACGGGAACTACGAGGCAGCGATCATCTTGGAGTGCGACAGCATTCAACGCACGCGCCTGCTGGGTCTGGAGGAGCGGTTTTTGATCAGCATCGATCATCACGTGAGCGGGCGGCCGTTTGCGCACGTGAACTGGATTGATCCCAAGGCGGTCGCGACGGCGGAGATGGTTTACCGTCTCGCCCGGGAAGCTGGCGTGAAAATCTCTCCTGAGATCGCAACTTGCCTGTATACGGCGGTGCTAACGGATACTGGCTCATTCATGTTCGAAGGCACCAACGAACACACCTTCGCGCTGGCGCGGGAACTGGTGCTGGCTGGAGCCGATCCGGCTCGTTGCGCTCGTAGTGTTTATTTCGGACACTCCACTGCCAAGATGCGACTGCTGGGCGCGGCGCTTTCGAACTTGCATCGCGAGGGACCGCTGGCCTGGATCTCAGTGAGCCAGGAGCAAATGGAAAGCTGTCATGCCAAAGAAGAAGATTGTGAAGGGCTGGTGAACTACGCGCTCTCCATCCAAGATGTCGAAGTAGCGGTGTTCTTTCGCGAGCTTCCGGGAGGCCGCTTTCGCGTGAGCCTGCGCAGCAAAGGCGAGTTGGATGTGGCCGCTGTCGCCGAGCGCTTTGGCGGTGGCGGTCATCAATGCGCCAGCGGGTGCTCGCTCGACGGCCCATTGTCCGCAGCCACCGCGCGAGTGCTGGCGGAGCTGCGGCCTGGCCCCTCCATACATTAGGTTCCCTGCGATGATTGCTGACTTTTGATTGTCGATGGCACGGGGAGCCTTTGATCAAAATTTAACAATGAGGAGAACGAATCCCCGACATCTCCAAACCTACCGCCTTGACTGAGCGCCGGCCTGCACTCACCGATTGGCTGCTGCTCTTTGGATTCTGCGCCTTCCTGTTTTTCTTTGGCCTTGCCTATTTCGGCCTGGTAGGGGCGGATGAGCCACGCTATGCGCAAGTAGCCCGCGAGATGCTTGCCCGGCATGACTGGATCACGCCGACGCTTGGGGGGAAACCCTGGCTGGAGAAACCCGCGCTTTACTACTGGCAAGCAATGGTGGCGTACAGGGTCTTTGGCGTGAGTGATTGGGCGGCGCGGCTGCCCTCGGCGCTGGACGCCACGCTGATGGTGATTGCGGTTTGTCTTTTTCTGCGCCGCTTCCGTCCGGGATTTCATCTCGATGGCGCCCTGATGACAGCGTCAGCGGCGGGAGTGATCGGGTTTGCCCGTGCCGCTTCGACGGATATGCCACTCGCTGCGAGTTTCACTATCGCGTTGCTGGCGTGGTATGCCTGGCATGAGAGTGGCAGCAAAACCTACCTGGCCTGGTTCTACATCTTCCTCGGGTTAGCGACGCTTGCCAAAGGGCCGGTGGCACCAGCTCTCGCAGCGGTAATCATTGTGATGTTTGCCCTTGCGAAGGGTGAGCGTCAGATTATCTGGCGAACGCTTTGGACACCAGGCATCCTACTATTTTGCGCGGTCGGGCTGCCCTGGTACTTCGCCGTGCAAATAAGGAACCCGCAATTCTTTCGGGTTTTCATTCTGGAGCACAATCTGGCACGCTTCGGCACCGATCTTTATCACCATCATCAGCCGTTTTGGTATTACCTGCCGGTTGTCCTGCTGGCCTTGCTCCCCTGGACCATGTTGGTAGCGTCGGCACTGCTCGAAAGCGTCCGCGGATGGTGGGCAGAAGGGCGCAAGATGGTTCACTCCGAGGATGAGTTCAGCGCATTTCTGGTGATCTGGCTGATTGCACCGCTGGCGTTCTTTTCTCTGTCCGCGTCTAAGTTGCCGGGCTATATCGTGCCTGCGTTGCCGGCAGGCACTCTGCTTCTGACGGAATACGTGAGGCGTCACGCGAACGATGAGGAGCGCCCGCGAATTCTGCCCATTGTTCTACATTCTATTGTAGCGGCGCTGCTCGTGGTTCCGGCGTTGATGCTGCAGTACATCGTGTTTCAACATCGGCTGCCCTGGGGCCGGGCATTGGAGATCTCCCTGGCATTCGCCATGGTCCTGGGAGTTGGTATGGTGGTTACGCTCTACCGCCGGTTCGGTCTGCGAGTCTTGCGTTTCGTAACGCTGGTTCCCGTAGTGCTGGCGCTATGGGCGGCATTGCGGATCGGCGCGCCCGCGCTGGACGCCACACTCTCAGCGCGTCCTCTAGCCGCAGAGCTCAGTAAGATAGAGAACCGGACCGTGCCTCTTGCCATCTTAGGGCTCTCGCGAGAAACACAATACGGGCTGCAGTTCTATCGCAATCAAGACATTGCTCGCTATGAACTAGGTCAGGCGCCTATCCAAGAACACCTGGTGATCGCTCCAGAGGGATCGCAGGTAAGCGTGGCGAAATGGACGGTTGGACGGCGAGTTACCTACCTGGGAAGCTTTGCGCCGCAGGGCGTCGATTATTACTGGGTGGAAGGGAGGAAAATCGAGGAGCGCTAGCACCCAAGCCAGCTGCCTGGGCTAAATGCTGTTCTCCAACCCTGTTACTTCAGCGTGTCCCCGGTTTGCCTCTTGTGCATCGAAGCAACTACACTCGGATTTCGTGGCTGCCATGAGCGCTTTAGTTAAGCCCGAACTCTTCAGGAGCCCTCGTCTGGAAATTCTTGACCTCAGGCATTTTTCGTCTGCCGATCTGCGTCCGTTACTCGAGGACGAAGCCGAAGTCTGGTCGCGCCTGCTTTCCTGGGACTATAGCGGCTCGGCGGACATGATTCTGCGCTACGTGGAGGCCAAGATACTACCCGGATATGCCGCCATCGATCGCGGACGCATTTTCGGGTACGCCTTTTTCGTCTACGAGGGCAGCAAGGGCGTGATCGGCGACTTATTCGTTGGCGACGACGGCCGGTTGTCGAACGTATACGAAGTGGAAACGCGCCTGCTGACTCACGTGATTGAAACCCTGCAGCAGTCGCCGGGCATTCATCGCGTAGAGGCGCAGTTACTGGTGCACGAAACCGGAGCAGTGTCGCAGCCGTTTGTCGAGCAGGGATTCCAGCGGCATGCCCGGCTATTCATGGTTCTGCCTTTGGAGAGTATGAGGAAGTCGGCTACGGCGCTCGATCCTGATATCGAGATCCGCCGTTGGACCGAGCCCGACTATCAGCCAGCCGCCGCTGTAATTACGACCGCCTACCGCGGGCACGTGGATTCGGAGATCAATGATCAGTACCGCAGCTTAAGCGGATCGCTGCGCTTTCTGAATAACATCGTGCGCTTTCCAGGCTGCGGAGTCTTCGATGCGGATTCTTCCTTCGTAGCAATACATAAGCGGACGCGCAACTTGATTGGACTGATCCTGTGTTCCCGCGTGCGCCACGATGTTGGCCACGTGACTCAGGTTTGCGTGCTGCCAGAGTATCGCTCGCACGGAATCGGCGAGGCGCTGCTGGAGGTGACCGTCAACAGTCTGCGCCAGCGAAGCTTCTCGACGCTCTCCCTGACCGTGACGGAAGCCAACGCACGCGCCGTGGATCTCTATCAACGTCTGGGGTTCGACACCAAGCGAGTGTTTGATGCGTTTGTGTGGGAAGGGTAGAAGGCGGCCTTCCTTTTGATCATTGGGCCAGACCGCCGACGGATCAATTCAGCAGCGCCTTGACAGCCTGCGGCAATTCGAACACAGAATCCGCAACCGGTTCGTAGGCCACGGATATATATGTGAACGTCCGGACGTGGTTGCCGGTGCGGAAAATCACTTTCGTCGCCACCAGCGGCCCACCGAAACTTTTGTAGTCCAGAAACTGGGCCGTCGTGATACCCGCAGACGGGTCGTCAGATTGAAATCGGTAACCGGCGAGCAGTCCGGTTTGAACATCGTAGAACTGATTGTTGTCCTTGCCCCAGTGGGTGGTGCCGTGAAGCCAATAGCAAGGGCGGCCTTCAAAATCAGTGACGCCAGCGAATTCGAGCTTTTTGAAATAGTCGGGCTGGTGGAGCGCATATTGCAGATCGGCGTCCCGGCGCACGGCTTCGAGAGCGGTGTCTTTGTCGATGCTTGCTCCCTTCGGATCGACGGACCAGGAAATGCTGCCGTCAAATCCTGAGACGACCTCGCTGCCGTTGGCGCGCGTGACTTTAGACAGCGTCTTGAAGGGCTTGGCGTAATAAACGAAGCTCGCCTTACCGGACATACCCGTGCCCTCAACTTCACCGCGCACGGTTTCGGATTGGACCTTGGCTATGGCGTCCACACCGCCCAGCGCCTGCTGGTATCTTTTCAGAACCGCGTCGGCTGTTTTCAGCTGGCCCACCTGCGGCCAAATCAGCGCACTACAAGCGAAAACGACGATCGCTGACTTCGTCAGACGCATGCGCATTGGACGAAATATCCAGCGAAAAGTTAGTCAGCCTTCGGCGTTAACTCGGACCATTGCTCTTGCGAGAGTCAGAGGGGAAGGGGCCTTGTCACGTGACCGCTTCCCCCATGTTGTGCATCATTGCCGAGCGCCCGTTCCCAGTAAGGCCATGTATGTTCCCACGTGTTTCGTCGCGGCAAACATCTCCCTCCGAGATCGGAGCAGTTCGCGTCCATCGTCCTGACCCGGTGTCCAAATCTGAGACAGAAAGCACTGATCGATATAGCACTCAAAGATCACTTGCCCGTTCTTGCCCGCGGAACTGCCAGTAACATGGTTAGCCATCCGCATCGCGATGCGTGTGCCGTCTGAATTTTGGACGACAACGTTGGTTTTCCCCGCCAAGAATCCATATTCGCCGGCCGGGTAAGTTTTGTCTCCCAAGATGAAGCTGAACGGGACCTTGACCTTCACGCTGCCGGTTTGACCATGGGCTGGGATCACCGCTTTTCCGATCAATAGGCAGACAGCTGCGAAGAGTAGCATCTGTTTCTTCATGACCATTCTCCTTGTGCGCCGGTTAAAACCGGCGAGGTGTAGTGAATGAAAGAGTCATACGAATGTGAAGTAGCGACCCACATCGGCCCTGAGTCATGCGGAGCCGCTCGCGAGGGCGGCGTCGAAGCGTTGACAAGGGAAGGTGCGGGCCGGGTATTCAGCCGCGTAAGAGACTCACTCCGGGACGCCGACGCCGTAAGGAGATGCGGAAGGCCCCATTCGGTGCACCGATACCGCGAGGTGCACTGGAGTCCCGCGCGGTCAGAGACCCCGTGCACGTACGGAAGCACCTCGCTCGGGAACCGGGAGATCCCAAGTTCGCCCAGGGCAGAAGTCGCCTTGGGACGCATCGGGAAGTCTAGGGACGCACGCCGATGACGAACGGACCTGGGAAGTCGGACAGGCCTGCAGTACCTGAGAAGTCCCCGAACAATGCCGGGCAACCGGCAACGGAGGGAATGGAGGGAAGAGGTCTGGCCAAAGGGAACCTGCCCCAGCAAAACGCGTCCCGGACACCGAGCCGGGAAGACGCGCTCAGCGCGTTGGAGCGGGTACGTCAAGCAGCAAAGAAGGATAAGAAGATGCGGTTCACCGCGCTCCTCCACCATATCTACGATCCGGAAAGGCTCCGCGAGGCTTACTTCGGCTTGAAGAAGGAAGCGGCGCCGGGCGTCGATGGGGAGACGTGGCGGCACTACGGCGAGACCCTCGAGGACAACCTCCAGGATCTCTCCCATAGACTGAAGCGAGGAGCGTACCGAGCGAAACCGGTGCGTAGGGTGTACATCCCCAAGGC
>JABCYV010000052.1 GCA_013290025.1 Acidobacteriota bacterium | reverse complement strand
CCTCGACGAACTGCGTGGCCTGACCCACTGTGTAGCCGGGCTTCATGTTGAAGAAGAGAGTCACGCTGGTGAATTGATTGATATGATTCACCGCCTGTGGTCCGATCACCGCGCGCCAACTGGTAACAGCACTAAGTGGCACCATGCGTTGGCCGTCATCACTCTTGATGTAAAGTTTGCTCAGATCCTGCGGGTCCGAACGCTCGTCATCTGCAACCTCGAGGATCACCTGGTACTGGTCCGTTGCCTTCTTGATTAGATAGCTGTAATTCTGGGAATAGGCGTCGTGAAGCAGTGTTAGGATGCGCGTTTCCGAGATACCGTAAAGCTTCGCCTGATCGCGGAGAATGTCGACCTGCAGATTCGGCGTGTGATTGAAGAGGTCGGAGTTGACGAACAGAAAGCCGGGATACTCGTGCATCTTAGCCATCATCTTTCCGGCCACGTCATAAACTTGCTTCGGATCGATGCCTGAAATCGCGTACGCGAACTGCCCCTGCGTGTTCGCCGTGGCGCCAGTGCTGATCTCCAACACAGGGTTGGGCTGGAGGAAGGCAATCGCTCCAGGAATGGTGGTGGCGATTGCTCCCATCAACTGCCCGGCGACTTGATCGATCGGGGGGCGCTTCTTTGGATCCTTCAGAAACGCAATGAGAAAAGCCTGATTGGCGGGCATGAACTGGCTGTTCCCGCTCATGGTGAACGTTGTTGCTACCGCGGGATTTGCCCGCATCACCTTCTCCGCCGCCGTTTGGAGAGCGTGCATCTGATCGGGCGACGAACCTTCCTGGGCGACGAGTACGCCACGAATGAACGAGCTGTCACCTACCGGCAGAAAGGATTTGGGAACGATATAAAAGAGGTATCCAGTGCCGGCCAGGCAAACTACCCACACCAACGCCGAGATCCAGCGTTGCCGCAGAAAAAACCACAACGAGCGGCCATATACGTCCAACACTCGGTGTTCAACCCCACCGATGACGCGCTCCATCCAGGTCTTCTTGGTCCCTGCGCCACGATTGGCTAGCAGCCTTGAGGTCATCAGCGGCGTCAGAGTCAGCGAAACAATGCCGCTGGCAATGATGGAAATCACGATGGTGATAGAGAACTCACGGAAAATTCTCCCCATCAAGCCACCCATGAAAACCAGTGGAATGAAGACCGCCGCCAGCGACAGCGTCATCGCCAGAATCGTGAAGCTGATCTCCTTTGCCGAATTCAACGACGCCTCGAACGCCCCCTGCCCGTCTTCCATGAGACGAACCGTGTTCTCAAGAAACACGATCGCGTCATCAACAAGGAACCCTATGGCAAGCGTGAGCGCCATGAGCGACAAGTTATCCAGACTGTAACCGAGCACGTTCATCGCGACGAACGTAAGCAGCAGGGAGAGCGGGAGAGCAACCGCCGGAATCAGCGTGTCTGTGGCGCGTCCGAGAAAGACAAAGATCACCATCACCACGAGTGCGAAAGAAATATAAAGTGTCGTTTGCACGTCTCTCGCGCTGTCAACAATGGTGCGTGAACGATCGTAGATCGGAATTAGATGGACTGAGGTCGGCAGCTGCGACTCGATATTCGGCAGAATAGTCCGTACCGAGTCAGCCACTTCGACGGCGTTCGATCCCGCCCGCCGAAACACAGCTACAACTACAGTCGCCGCGGGGGGTGGATATCCTCGAACCCAGAAGCGCATATCAATGCGCTCGTCCTGCACGCTGTCCTTGGCGGTTGCAACGTCTTTGAGATAGATCGGCGCAGTGTTGTTCTGTCCGACAATGAGTTGGTCATATTGGTCTGCGGTGCTCAATTGCCCCTGCGGCTGCAACAGAACAGTGTGGTGCGGCCCATCGAACTGTCCCGCGCCCGTGTAGCTGGTGCCGTTCTTGACGGCATTCGTCAGATCTTCGAGCGTGATGTTGCGAATCGCCATCGCCGAAGGATCAGCTTTAATCCGCACCGCCGATTGCGTGCCGTACACTGTGACTTGGCTGACTCCCGGAAGAATGCTGATGCGCTCTCCCACCTGCGTGTTCGCAAAATCGTAGAGCTGCCCCTCAGTGGCCGTATCGCTGACCAAACCGATATATTCAATGGGCTGATCGTTAGGATTGGTTTTCGTAAACGTAGGTGGACTCGGCAAGTCGATCGGAAGTTGCCCTGTCGCACGTGTGATCGCCGCTTGAACGTCCGTCGCCGCTCCATCCAGGCTTTTGTCGAGACCAAACTGCAGTACGAAGCTGGTGTGTCCCTGTCCGTTGTTGGAAGTGACCAGCTCCAGCCCCGGAATTTGCATGAACTGGCGCTCCAAAGGCGTGGCCACGTTGTTCGCCATGGTTTCCGGAGTCGCGCCGGGATAGTTCACTTGAACCTGAATCACGGGATAGTCAACCGCTGGCAGATCGCTTACCGGCAGCCGAAAGTACGCAAGTATCCCAAACAGGATGACCGACACCGTGAGAGCCACGGTCATGACCGGACGTCGAATGAAACGTTCGGAGAGATTCATGACTTTCCCCCGCTCTTCGCAGCTTGGTCAGGTTGACTCTGCGGACTGGCCGCTGCACCCGCTGCATCCACTCGCACCTTGCCGCCGGGTCTTACAGTCAACTGCCCGGCCACTACCACCCGCTCGTTCGCGCTCAACCCGCTGGTGACCACAACCTCATCTCCTTGACGTTGACCTAGACTCACGGGCCGAAGATCTGCTGTTTCGTCCGGCTTAATCACATAAACGAATGAACCTTTTTGGCTGATCTGTGCGGCCTGGCTCGGGATCAACACCGCTCCTTTCTGAGTACCTAGCACCAACTTCACATCAACGAATTGCCCCGGCCAAAAGTGATGATCGGAATTCGGAAGCGTGGCTCGTAGATTGACTGTCCCGGTTCCGTTCTGCACCGCGTTGTCCAGAAACTCAACTTTGCCGACCCGTGCTCCACCTTCCGCATCCGATGGCAGTCGAACCATAGCCTTTAGAGTTCCCCGGGCCATCTCTTTTTGGACTTCTGGAAGATCGCGCTCCGTAATGGTGAAGTTCGCGTAGATCGGATCCAGATGTTGAATCAACAGAAGTGCCGTGCTGTTCGCCTGCACTACGTTTCCGATGTCAACCAGGCGGGCTCCTGCGCGGCCATCAATGGGCGAGTGAATGTAGCAATACTCGAGATTCAACTTAGCGGTTTCCAAGGCAGCCTCTGCGGCATCCACCTGTGCCTGGTCCACATCGACCGTGTTCTTTTTTGTGTCGTAATCCTGCTTCGAGATCGCTCGGGTTCCTATCACCTCCTCGTCGCGGGCAAACTGGATTTTCGCCAGCTCAAGAGCCGCCTTAGCTTGGGCCAGCGTCGCCTGCGCGGAGTCGAGTTGGGCCTTATACGGACGGGGGTCGATGACGAACAGGATTTGGCCCTTCTTCAGGTTCTCGCCGTCCTGGAAATGGCGCTCAGTGATCCGCCCACCCACCTGTGGTGTTACGGTAACTGACTCGAACGCCCCGTTTCTCCCAATCTCGTCCAAATATTGCGGGACGTCCTGAGCAGTCGCCTTAGCTAACGTCACTAGTGGTGCCGGCATCGCCGGCGCGGCCTGAACCGGAGTACGGTTGCACCCGGACAAGGCAAACCCTAGCAGCAGCGCAAATACTCCAAGCATTCCGTATCGTGTTTTAAAAACAGTTTTTTCCAAAACCTTCATCTCAACCCTCATAAAACGCCAAGTTGAATTTCGCCTAGTTTGAAAGAAGCGTGTAGGTACTTTGCAGCTTTTCTTTATGCGCGTCGCCGATCTCGGCGGTGTTCGCCAATTGCTGAACCGCCCGAGCTCGCGCATTGACTATAGTTTCCAGGGAACATCCCAGAAGAGTGGAGCAGTCCTGGTATGAATATCCTTCGAGCCCCGACATCACGAACACGAACCGCTCCAGTGTGTCGAGTTTGAGGATAGCCCTTAGCCGCGGTTCGATATTCAGCTTCACTGGCCCCGTCTCTGCGATTGTGACGGTCTCTTGCGTCGGCTTCATCAACCGTATGGCGTGCATGACGATGGTGCGCCGTGCCCACGACCGCGCCCACTCTCGAAACACAGGGTTGCCCTCCACACTGTCACCGATACCTGCAACAAAGCACTGTTCCGCCTTCTTGGCGTCAGCCGTCAGCAGGAAACCAAGCAAATAGAGGCTGTTCATCTCTTCGGAGAAAATGCGGCAAAAATCCGCGCTCGTAGCGTAGGCGGTAGCTCCATTCATGAGAACCTGGATGGCTTTAGGCATATTTACCTCCGTTGTAATCTGCCTTTCAATCGTTCGAATTGGCTGACTGCGCCAAATTCTTCTGCGGACCGCGACATCTGCGAGCCAAGCGTTTCACCACGTGTTTAACAAGGACTCCACCGCAAGAGAACTTCGCTCCCTGCTGGATCAACTCGGACAACGTGTCTTCAGCTTCGCAACCGATTACAGTGACGTCACTGAGATCAATCACCAACTTGCGGTCCTTGAGTGTCTCGCTAGCGTTGCGGCACACCTCCCGAAACTCACCCAGCCACGGTTCCACTAACTTTCCTTCGAGAATGAGTTTGCGTTGGAACCGCGTGTCGATGGTCGAAATCCGTAACATGTTTGTCCCTTGCCTGACAGTTGGGCAACGCGAGGCCCAAAGTCCGAAGCCAGCGAGCGGCCCTTAAGTCATTGAATCTGCAATGAGAGGTCGCCATCAGATCCGATTGTGTCGAAAACTGTCGATAACATCTTCGACACTTGTTGCCACCGTTTAGAAAATCAGGAGTGGTGAACGTTGAGAATTTGTCGAAATGAGGTCGCTATGCGGAACGTCTCGTCACGGACTCGCGTTCATCCCGCTGGGAAGGGAGAGCAATGACTTTTCTTCCAGTTCTTGTGCGCCGCGGCGCGTGGCGTCGCGAATCCTGCAGGAGGGATTTCAGAAACGTCAGCATGAAGACAGCCGCGATTGCGCAAATGCCCGTGAGTGCAATCTGAATCATGTTGAAGTATTCAGCACGGAGTGGGCCAAACTGCAATTCGCTGCCGCGTGCAGTTCTTAAGGAATTGGCGTGATCAGGTGGCGAAATATTGCAGTGGGCAGATGACGATACTGCCAGCAAGCCTCGTCACATGTCGGAATTACGACACTTTTCGTGGATCGATCCCCAACTTCTTCATGCGAGAAATAAGAGTGGTCCGCTTGATCCCCATCCGTGTAGCTGCGCCGCTCGGTCCGGCCACACGGCCATTGGTCTCTTTGAGCACACGGAGAATCTCATCGTGCTCACTCGACTCGCGCGGGCTCGATGCCGGAACGGCAGCGCCGTTTCGCTTCAACTCGGAGACAGGCACTTCAAGAGCGGTGCCCCGAGTAAGGATCACAGCTCGTTCGATAAAGTTCTCCAGTTCGCGAATATTTCCTGGCCAATGCCAACTCGCGAGCTTTTTCAGGGCAGCCGCGGGAATCGATTCGATCTTCTTTTCCATGCGCCGCCCATATTTTTGGGCGAAGTATCGCACCAGCAGCGGAATGTCCTCGGGACGCTCACGCAAGGGAGGGATGCGAATTGGAAACACATTCAGACGATAGTAAAGATCACTGCGGAACTCGCGCTCCTCGATCATCTTCTCGAGATCGCGGTTGGTGGCAGCCACCAGGCGCACATCTACCCTCTTAGTACGCGTGCTGCCCAGCCGTTCGAATTCGCGCTCCTGCAGGGCCCGCAACAGTTTGGGCTGGATCTCGATCGGAATGTCGCCCACTTCGTCCAGAAACAATGTACCTTGATCGGCCAGTTCCAGACGGCCAAGCTTCTGTGAAATCGCGCCGGTGAATGCGCCGCGTTCATGTCCAAACAGCTCACTTTCGAGCAGCCCGGTTGGGATCGCTGCACAGTTCAGTTTTACAAATGTGCGATCCTTTCGCCGGCTGCGATCGTGGATGGCACGCGCGATCAATTCCTTTCCCGTACCGGTTTCTCCCAGCAGTAAAACGGTCGAATCACTGGGAGCAACGGTCTCCACCAGCCTCAACACATTGCGCAGAGCGGAACTTTGCCCAACGATACCTTCGAAATCCATCTCACCGCGGATTTCGTCCTCCAGGTAGAGTTTCTCCTGCGCCAGCTTGTCCTTGAGCTCGGCAATCTCGCCATACGCAAGAGCGTTCTCGATAGCAATTGCCACCTGGTGAGCAACCTGGGTGAGAAAAGCAACTTCATCCTCATCGAAAGCGTTCTCTTCCCGGCTCGCTAGCCCCAGTACCCCGAGCGAACGATCGCGGCTGTCCAACCTGATGTCGCAGAATGAATTCATGCCTTCGCCGGATGCCTTCGCGTACATCTCGGGAGTCACCTTTGCAGGATCGAGGTTGTTCACTACAAAGGGCTGCCCCGTCTGGAAGGTCTCGCCAGGCATCGTTCCTTGAATCGGAACCTTAAGGCTTTCTGCAAAAAATCCTTTGCTCTCGGGAAAATCGAGCGCGTGCACTCGGAGATTCTCGCCGTCCCCATCAGGCAGCATGATGGCAGCGGCATCACAGTGCATGACCTTTCGGACGGTGCTGGAGATCGCATGCAACAACTCGTCGAACTCAAGATTCGAGACCACCTGGTTTGTCAGATCAAGGATCAGCTTCAGACGGTTTTGGGCTTGAGTCGACGAGTGGAGGTTGACCGCGGCATCGATGGCCAGCGCAATCTGATCTGCAACCAGCACGAGAAACTCCACTTCCTCATCAGAATATGCGTGCGGGCGCTTGCTGCCTAAACTTATCGCGCCCAGACGGCGCTGCCCTCTCGTCAGTGGCAAGGTGCAGCTTGACGCGATCCCGTGCTCATCCAGAAATTGTTTGTGCGCCGAGAACCGCGTCTCTCGGCTCCAATCATCGGCGAGGTAAAGTTCTTGCCGCTCATGCACCCATACGGCCGGCGTATCTTCGCCTTGGGTCCGCTCGTCTAATCTCTCGCCGTTCACTTCCAGCAACTGCCACTCGACACTGTTTGTCTCTGCACTAAAGGCAACCACCTGCAAATAGTCGAAGGAAATAATCTCGCGCAACTGCCGCACCAGTTCGTTTCCGGCGTTTTCACAGTCGTTACACGTCGCGATCGATCTGCCGGCCCGAAGAAGGGCCTCGTAGCGCGCTGTCTGATTCGTTGGAAGGATTCGTGCTAGCGTTGCCATGAAGCGTTAGCCCCAGCTCGTAACGTCACCGCAGACTGCAGCCCTCTCCTTTGTCGGAGACGAAGAAATCGACACTAGCAGTATGTGATGTAACCAACCCGTAGAAGGGTTCTGAAAGTGTCGTAAAAGCTCGACAGTTGTCGAAGCGGGTGTCAACTGCTCGACAACTTGTCTATCTGCAGCCTCTCGAAATAGCACCTCAACTGATTTCCACTCAAGCACTTCTAAATGCGGCAGCAATAGCGTCGTGTTTGGCAAGCCCGGTGCAGTAAATCACCGCAAACCGCGAACCAGGGATCCAACAATTTCACGAAACCGGACCGAGGTTTGTATGCGGAGATTTTGTATGCGGAAACATGAAGGAGGAATCACATATGCGTAGATTGTTGGTCATCATCGCCGCTGTCGCTATGTCGGCGGTCGGCGCCGTGGCCCAGGAAAGTCGTTCTGAGATCAGTTTGCAGGGCACCGGCTTCTTCACCAGGGACTCTACCGGCAACGGTAACTTGCAACGCAGCACGGAAACCGGCGGATTCATAGTCGGATACCGTTATCACATCAATCGTTGGCTCTCGGCGGAAGGCAATTACGGTTTCGACCGAAATACGCAAGAGTATTTTGGCAGTTTCGGAGAATCCAGAGTTCAAGCCAACGTGCACGCAGTAACTGGCGATATGGTAGTGAACCTTCCACTGCCCATTAGAAGGATTAGAACTTACGCACTCGCTGGAGGCGGAGGTCTGATCTTTGATCCGACCGGTAATTTTGGCGGATCTGTTCCCGGCGCCAGCAGTCAGGGGAGAGGCGCTTTCCTCTACGGCGTAGGCGCTGATTATGTCCTGACGCATCACTTCTCGTTGCGGGCTGAATACCGTGGTTTTGTGTACAAGAGTCCGGACTTCGGCCTTCGGGCTTTGAACACTGACACTTGGACACACACGGCGCAACCGTCCGCTGGAATTGTTTTCCGATTTTAGGCGGGCCTGGCAGCCGGGTAATCATACCCTCCCGTCATCTTCCCGGCTGCCTAAAGGTATTGGAAGGACATACGCATGCTGACAAGCACGGTTGAGTTGCTATGCGGTCTACTCTTGAGCGCTGTGACTTTAATCATCGGTTCCTGCACAGTTGGCTCTATTGTTGCTGCCTTACGAGCAGTCAGCCGTGCAAGCCTTCCAGGGTCGGTTCGGCTACCCGAGCTGAAGTGATTGTTTCGGACCACCGCAACCAACATCTCCCTTACAGGAAAGACAAACTTTCGGAGGAGATTCATTATGGCCGAAGGAATTGACCACAAGAACTGGAGACAGTTGTGTACTGCCGCACTAGAAGCAAAAGATCCCGATGAGCTGCAGCAGATCCTCCAGGAGCTTAACAAGGTCTTCAAACACGAAGAGCAGGTCCGTCGTGATTTCAGAGAAGCCAACAGAGCAAAATAAGAGTTCCAGCGAAATCCGATTTAACCGCTGTCGAAAGCGTGGCCCAGTCCGTAATGTGACCGGCTTCAAGCTGCCGTCCGCGGTCGGTTTGGCTCCGAGCGGCTCCTGCCTTGAGTTGCTTTAGCGCGATTTGGGTGGCTCGCCATTCGCGAGGCTTGATGTTGTTCTGAGCGGGGCCGCTTGCGAAGTAATCCAGAATGTTTGCCCGCAGGGCCGGTGTAGTGCGCGCAAAATGGTTGTGGGCGAGACGGCGGACGAGCTGACTGTAGGCTTCATCGGCCAATTTGTACTGACCTGCGCTAGTAGGCGCTCCGGTATCGAGATTGCGGTTGGGGAACGCTGGTTTACTGACTTTTAGCGTTTCCACTTCACGGTGATACTGATCGACCACGTTGTCCATGCTTTTGAAGTAAATATCCTCAGTCTGGGCGGTGGGATCGCGGTATCCCAAGCTTTTGAGCGGTCCGAACTTGGGCAGTAGCCTCATGAAGAAGCCGAGGATTCGGGCGAAAATTCCAGGCTTGCGATATTTCGATCCAAAATCCCTTTCGTAATCGGCCCGCGAGAGGTGATAGAGAAACTCCCTCCGCGCCGCATCATTCTTTTCCACCTGAATCTTGTCCTTGCGCGTGGCCAGCGCGACCTGTGTCATCTCCGGGATAACCCGGCTTACTGCGAAACGATAGGTCTCGATGGTTAGTTCGTCGAAGCGAAGCAGTTCATCGAGCTTAATGCCGTAAGTATCTTCGAAAGCGCGTTCCAGCAACTCTTCAGAAACCTGGAAGCCGATGAAATCATGATATTGCTTGGAGATGTAACGCTTCTTGGCGACCTGCACGACATCGAAGCTGAGCTCGGTTTTCAGGTGGGCTTCGGGATTTTGTTCGTACGAAACCGCTCGACCAAATCTCTCGCGCAAGTTGGGATACTCGATGGCGACCCCGGCATTAACCGCGGGATGTCCCCAGATATCAGCGGCGTAATGGCTGAGCGCACCCATCGCGAAGGCGTATTCGTTGATGTTACGGGCGTCGCGTAGCATCCAGGCCACAAAATCGCCGGTCCGTACGTAGTGCAGCAGGTTGGTGAACTCACGCTTGCCAGACGGGTAGTAGCCGAGATCCTGAATCACCGAACCGCCGTAGGCATAAGCGTGCGCTTGCTTAACCTGATCGGCAGTTGCCTCCGGAAAGCGCCTGAGCAGCGCCGGGCGGATGTCACTATCCCAGGCGATATCGATCAACTCCTCATGAGACAGGACCCCGTAGCCGAAGACCGGCGGAGCCGCCAAGATGGCGCCCACCAGGAGAACCGCCCCGAGAGTGATTTTCATTCCCGCTTCCTTGCGGTGAGTTCCAACAGACTTCCTTCAGACATCGAAAAGCGAATCACAGTGTAAGCTGATCTGGCCCGCTTGCAACCTTACTGGTACGGTTTTCCTCCTGGTCACGTCTTGTTCTGCTTCATGAAACCACCCTGTTCCACTACACTGTGTATCCAAACTAGTGACTAACCAATTGCACAAATTCACCTCGCGTTTACACCTTCGCACACTGTTTTTCCTTGTTATTGCCGGTTCAGCGATGGCCCAGTCCGTTCCGTCAGAGCTGTTCAATGGGCTTAAGTGGCGTCTAATTGGCCCGTTCCGGGGCGGGCGAGTGGTGGCTGTGGCTGGAGTACCCGGCGACTCCACCACGTTTTATTTCGGCGCGGTCAACGGCGGCATCTGGAAGACAAGCGACGCTGGCGTCGTCTGGACACCAATCTTTGATAATCAACCCGTCGCCTCGATTGGTGGTCTCGCAGTTGCGCCATCAGACCCAAAAACGATTTATGTCGGAACTGGGGAGTCCGACATTCGTTCATCTCTCTCCTTCGGCAACGGTGTCTACAAGTCCGTCGATGGCGGTCGAAGCTGGCTCCACATCGGACTAGAAGACACGCGCCATATCAGCAGGATCGTCGTCGACCCGCAGAACGCGGCTGTCGTTTATGTCGGGGCTCTGGGACATGTTTACGGTCCGAACCAGCAACGTGGCGTCTACAAATCCATCGACGGCGGCTCGCATTGGACCAGAGTTCTCGATCAAGGTCCTGAAATCGGCGTCTCGGATCTGGCAATCAGTTCCGGTCATCCCCAGCTTTTGTTTGCCGGCACGTGGCATACATGGCGTCCTCCCTGGAGCACCTATGCTCCAATCGATCGTTCTGGTGGTGGTCTTTACCGCTCTCAGGACGCCGGCAAGACTTGGTCTCGACTCAGCGGAACTGGCCTTCCAGAAGGTGATTGGGGACGTGTTGGTGTTGACGTCGCTCCCGATGGCAAACGGGTATACGCGCTCATTCAGGCTAAAAAGTCGGGGCTCTACCGCTCCGACGATGGGGGCAATACCTGGACGCTTGCCAACGACGACTCGCGTCTCACCAGCCGTTCTTGGTATTTCAATAGCGTCACCATCGACCCCAACAATCCTGATGTGCTTTATGTCCCGAATGTTGCTCTCTTCCGCTCGGACAACGGAGGCAAAACTATTTCAATCGTTCGTGGCGCTCCCGGCGGAGATGATTACCACCAGATCTGGATCGATCCCAGGAACTCGGCCAGCATGGTTCTCGGAACCGACCAGGGTACGACTATCAGCCTTGATCGCGGCCGGACCTGGAGCACTTGGTACAACCAACCCACAGCGCAGCTTTACCATGTCGTCACCAACAACCAGTTTCCCTACGTGGTATACGGCACTCAGCAGGATTCCGGAAGCGCCGCGGTTCTGAGCCGCACCGATCACGGCCAGATCACGCCGCGAGACTGGTTTCCGGCCGGTCCGAGCGAGAGCGGATACATGGCGATCGACCCCGTCGATCCCAATATCATCTACCTGGGCGCGAGTTACGGTCGCGTCGCTCGCTTCAACCGCCGGACTGGCCTCAGCCAGGACATCAGTCCGTGGCCCGTCTCAATTCTCGATTCGGAGATCGATCAACGCAGATATCGCGCCCCCTGGTCTCCCGTCTTGCTGTTTTCCCCGGCTGATCCGAAGGAGTTTTTTCTTGGCACACAGTACGTGATGAAAACTGTGGACGGAGGCCTGCATTGGGAGACCATCAGCCCCGATCTCACCGGCTCAACCGTAGTTTCGGGAGACAATAAACCACGCGGGGTGCCGACCGTCGAGAACGCCAAGCAGGAAGGCTACGGGGTCGTGTCCACGATTGCTCCGTCCTTTCTCAACCGTGACCTGATTTGGGCTGGAAGCAATACCGGCCTGATTCACCTTACCCGCAATAGCGGCAAAACCTGGAAGAACGTGACTCCCCCCGGACTGAGCGACTGGAGCAAGATCTCGCTGATCGAAGCTTCGCATTTTGATCCTGCCGTTGCCTATGCTGCCGTTGACCGCAGCCGGCTGGATGATCAAACGCCACACCTCGATCGAACCCGCGATTATGGCGCAACCTGGCAGCCGATCACTGAGGGCATTTCCGCACCGGCTTTCTTACGCGCCATTCGCGAAGATCCTCGGAGCAGAGGATTGCTTCTTGCCGGAACCGAACTGGGGATCTACGTTTCCTTCGACGACGGCGATCACTGGCAGTCCCTGCAATTGAACCTGCCCGTCAGCTCCGTCCGTGATCTCACGATCCATGGCGACGACCTCGTGGTCGCGACGCATGGACGTTCCTTCTGGATCCTCGACAACATTACCCCGCTCCGCCAGATATCTGAAGCCGTCAAGGCGAGTGCGGCATGGCTTTATCATCCCGCTGCTGCCATCCGCGTGGACAACGATGATTTTGTAGGTACGCCACTGCCGCCCGAAGAGCCTACGGCAGAGAACCCTCCGAACGGAGCAATGATTGACTATTTCCTTAAGTCTGCAGCCAGCCGAGTGACGCTTGAGGTTTTTGACCCGGAACACAAGCTCGTGCGGAGGTTCTCTTCGGAAGACCAAAGCGCAACCAAGCACGCGTCACTCCCAGTGGCGGAGCGCTGGTTCCCCAAGCCGGAGGTCCCGGAGAAAACGCCTGGAATGCACCGTTTCGTGTGGGACCTTACCTGGGGAAGTTCGGGTGGACCGATCGCGGATGAAGAAGCCGAATTCCACAGTCCCAGTGGCCCCAAGGCGGTTCCGGGAACTTATCAGGTCCGCCTAACCGTGGATGGACAAGTGCACACCGAACCGCTGCAAGTCGTAATGGACCCGCGCTCGTCCGCAACTCCTGAAGTACTCCTCCAACAGTTGCAACTGGGGAACCAGATGTTTGCCGAAACCACGGAGGCGCGGCGTGCCCTGGCAGAGATCAACTCCGTTCAGAAGCAGATTTCGGATGCTCAGCAAAAATCTGAAGGTCGAAACCCAGAGCTCAAGTCGGCCCTGGCGGAGGTCCAATCCGAAATGACCAAAATTCTTACAAAGAAGGACCACGATCCGGAGCGCGACGCTGGACTGCAGGAAGCGTACAAGGATCTTGCATCAGTGCTCCGAGTTGTCGAACGCGGGGAACGTGCGGTGCCCTCGCAGGCAATCGCTGCCTACCAGGAGTCTAGCCAGCAAGTAAAAGTGTGCATTCGAGAGTGGACTACTTTGAAGCAGACGAAGTTGCTCCCACTGAACCAGTTGCTCCGCGAAAGGGATCTTTCTCCCATTGCGGTTTCTGAAATTGAGGAGGAAGTTGAAAGGCTCATGTCGCGCTAGATTGGCTGGCTTGCGAAGTTCAACTTTAACATTCCCGGACAATTCTATTCAAAGGCGAGTCTTAGATGAAATGACTTGGCTTGTGTGAGCGATGCATACCCTAGCCGTGACAGGCTGCAGCCGTGTCCAGAGTCCTTAATCCCGGTCCAAGCTAGCGAAGGATCAAGATAATCGCAGCGATTCATAAACCAGGTGCCGGTTTCTATGCGGTTGCCAATTTGTACAGCGGCGTCCGCGTCTGACGTCCAGATCGAGGCAGTCAATCCGTAGTGGCTATCATTCATGAGCCTGATAGCTTCCGCATCATCTTTCACTCGCATCAGTGGTGCCACCGGGCCGAAGGTCTCTTCGGTCATCACGTTCATTCCATGGTCAACGTTCACCAGAACCTGTGGGGCAACATACGGAGTCCCTTTCCTGTCCTCGGGGAACAGCGAAACATCAATTAAGGGCTTGGCTCCTTTGCGAATTGCCTGTGCTACTTTCTCACGGATGGAGCCGGCAGCCCGTTCGTGGACCAATGGACCCAGAGTGGTATCCGGACTCAAGGGATTGCTCAACACGTATTTCTTAGTAAGCTCGACGAATCCATCGACGAACTTTTGCCAAACATCCTGATGGACATAGATCCGCTCGACCGCACAGCACGATTGCCCAGAATTAAAGAAGACGCCGTCCACCAGGTTCTCGATGGTCGGCTCCAGGATAGCGTCGGGCCGCACGTATGCCGGATCCTTACCGCCCAACTCCAGGCTCGTCCCGATAAAACGTTCCGCGGCTGCCCGCTGCACCGCGTGTCCGCCGTCTACTGATCCCGTAAACGCTACAAATCCGACGCGGGGATCGCGGATAACCGTTTCCACCTGATCATGCGTTGAATGTAGCACCTGAAAAACACCCTCTGGCAATCCAGCTTGGTTGAAGGCTTCGGCGTATCTTTCAGCAACCAGAGGCGTTTGTGCTGCGGGTTTGAGAATGACGCTATTGCCCGCCATGATTGCTGGAACTACGACGTTGACGGAACACAAGTAGGGGTAGTTCCACGGCATCAAGGCCAGAACCAAACCTATCGGATCGCGGCGAATGAAGCGCCGGAAGTTGTCTTTTGGCTCGATTGCAATATCAGCGAGCTCTGCTTCAGCGATATCGATCATGTATAGGGCACGCTCCTGGAAGCCGCCCCGAATCTCCGCCGGACTGTAACGAATCGGCCGCCCCATCTGCCAGGTCAGTTCGGTCCCAAGTTGTTCAGCGCGTCCAACCAGCAGTGACACCATTCGCCGGCAGATGGAAGCACGCTCGCTGATCGGCACCATCTTCCATTCGCGCTGCGCATTCGTCGCTTTTGATAGTTTGTCCTCGATTTCTAGATCAGATGCCGCCTGGCGCTCTGCATAAACGGAGCCATCGACAGGACTGATGGACTGAATTCGAGAGGACGTGGCAGTCGCATTCACTGACATAAGCTGTCTCACTCTGGAGTTACATAGGCAGCCGTAAGGCCGCCGTCAACCAGAAATTCCGTACCGGTAACAAAGGAGGATTCATCCGACGCCAGGAACAACGCAGCTTGAGCGATCTCTTTTGCCTCGCCGAACCGGCCGACGGGGATATGGACCAGCCTCCGTTGTCGTTTCTGTTCGGTGTCAAGAAACTTCATGAGCAGCTCGGTTCGCAGCGGTCCCGGACACAGTGCATTGACTCGGATGTTCTCCCGCGCATGGACCACTGCCAGCTCACGAGTCAAAGCCAGCACCGCGCCTTTGCTTGCGGTGTACGCGACCTGGGGTGTCGCCGCTCCCAGCAGAGCCACAAAAGAGGCGGTGTTGACGATGGAGCCTCCCCCGGCGCGGCGTAAGGCGGGGATGCCATACTTGCAGCCAAAGAAAACGCCCTTGGCATTGATGTTCATCGTAAGATCCCAAATCTTTTCCTCGGTGGAAATCGCATCATCGTCTTGACTGTGCATGATCCCGGCATTGTTGAATAGGACATTCAATTTGCCGAACTGCTCTTCCGCGGCTGCGATCATCCGCTGGCACTCCGCCGCTTGTGAGACATCAGCGTGGACAAATGCTCCCCTTCCCTTCTGCCGTTCGATCGTCGAAACCGTTTCCCTTCCGCCTTCGTCCTCCACGTCTGCCACGACCACGCAAGCACCCTCCTGCGCGAACAAGAGCGCGGCTTCGCGGCCAATGCCGCTGGAAGCACCTGTAATCAACGCAACTTTGTCCTTGAGCCTCATAATCGCTCGTATCCGCGGGGCAACTTCGCTAATCAGATTCGTTCGAAGTACCGCCGGCGTTCCCAGTCTGTAACCGCGCTATTGAAGGTGTTTTGTTCCGTGCGGAAGAAATGTGTGTAGTGCTCAATCACTTCTTCTCCGAATGCCTGCTTGGCAAATGCGCTATTCGCGAAAAGCGCGACAGCTTCCGCCAGAGTCTTGGGCACGCGCGGGACATCAGTCGCGCCATACAGATCGCCCGACATGCATTCCGGCGGTTCCACCTTTCCTGCAATTCCATTTAACCCCGAAGCCAGCACGGCCGCAAAGGCATGATAGGGATTGCAATCCGCCCCGGGGATTCGGCATTCGATGCGAAGGCTTTGCCCCTTCCCAACCACCCGGAATCCGGCAGTCCGGTTATCGTGGCTCCACGCGAGTCGGGTTGGCGCCCATGAGCCTTCGACGTAGCGCTTGTAGGAATTCACGGTCGGCGCGTAGAACACCATGACTTCCGATGCGTGCCCGATCCAGCCGCCTAGGAACCATCGGAATAGGCTCGAACACTTCACTGGGCCAAACTGCTCGTCACCGGCAAAAGCATTGACACCGTCTCGCCATAAACTGAGATGAATGTGACAGCTTGACCCCGCTTGGGTGCTTGCAAATTTCGCCATGAAACTCACGCTCATTCCCATCTGTTCCGCAACTTCTTTCAGACATTGCTTGTAGACGACATGACGGTCCGCCATCTCGAGAGCTCCGGCGTGGCGGACGTTGAGCTCGTGCTGGCCAGTACCGAATTCACCCTTGGAGCTTTCGACCGGGACCCCGGAGGACTTGAGATGATGACGAACTGCAGCCGTAAAGTTCTCGTTCCGCGTTCCCTGCAGGATGTGGTAGTCCTCCGAATACCAGCCCGTCTCTTCCAAGCCGGCATAGCCCTTCAAAGCGGCATCGCGATAGCTGTCGCGGAACAAGTAGTACTCCAACTCAGAGGCCACAACGCTCGTGACTGACAACTCTTCAGCACGTTCCAATTGTCGTCGTAACATCGAGCGGGGAGCAACGGCAAGAAGCTGCCCGGTCTTCTCGCTCTTCACATCACACAGAACCAGCGCGGTTTTCTCCAGCCAACTCGCCAGACGTAGGGTGCTCGGATCAGGCACCAGGTGAAAATCGCCGTAGCCTCGCGCCCAATTAGCGAAACGATACCCGCTCACCGGGGTCATCTCCATATCGTTGGCTAACAGGTAGTCACAGGCATGCGTGCCGCGCTCCCACACGCTTTCAAGGAATATTTCCGCGTCGAAGCGTTTGCCGAGCAACCGCCCGAAGTGATCTGTGAAGCCGACTATCACCGTCCGGACCTGATCCCGCTGAACCAGGTCGCCCAGTTCTTCGACACTCAGCATCCCGGGCACGCGCGTCTTGGTTTCGCTTAGCCGATCACCTGACATAGCCATTCCACTATATTTATTCTTGTGTGCTCTGGTTAGACACTTATCCCTGAGATCTTCAGCCGGACTCCAAGAACTTTTATCTAAGAGCCGCCTGAATCCTTCTCAGGGCCCCATTGCGGTTTATACATCTTGTGTTTACCGCTGACCACATGTATCAAAAACAGCACACCCATGACTGAAAGGATGCCCCAACCCGCCCGCGTGTTGGGTGGCATCACCATGACCACGCAAATGATAACGGTCCAAAGCACCGCCAACGCATTAACAGCGTTGCTCGCGCCGCCGAGATGCCAAGGCCCACGTTTCTCCAGCCAACTACTCTTCGTTCGCCAGCCCAGATAGACGGGCGCGATGTAGGCAAGGTAGAAGCCGATGACGCTGATGGACGTGACTACGGAATAGGCTCCGCCGTAGATCATGGCGAGAAACGCCAGGGCTGCCGATAGCCAAATGGCTGCCACTGGCGTCTTCAGCCTGGCATCGACTCGACTCCAGAGGGATGACAGCGGCATACCATTGTCACGCGCCAGAGCAAAGAAAGACCGCGAGACTGAAGTAATGGCAGCCAGTCCGCAAAACCACATGGCTAGCACCGTGAGCGCCAGCACGGAGCCGGCAGCTCGAACCCCCAGTGCGAGCCGTACAATTGTCAGCACCGCCGGAACCGGATGGCCGCTCGCATCGGTGCTCTGCAATACCTGGGCAATACTTGGAATCGCCAGCACCAACGACAGAATCAGAAGGTAGCCGAAGACTCCAGATACCACCACCGACATGACCATTCCCCAGGGCGCAAGCCGCCGAGGGTCCCGCGTCTCCTCTGCCACGTGCGCAGAGGCGTCAAATCCCGTGTAGGTCCACTGCGCTTGCAACAAACCCAGCATGAACAGCCAGGCGTACGGGGCCCGAACCGGGCTCATATTGCTGGTGTTCCAGAAAAAGGCCAGGGGTTGCTTGGGCGCAAAAATCAGAAGCGACCCGATCAGTACCATCACGCCAAGAATGTGCACCACCACACTCAGATCGCTGAACCACGCCACCAAGGCTGTCGAGTAGTGGTTGATCACAGTTTGAGAGAGCAGCAGGAGACCGTACACGGTGAATAACGTATAGCGGCCGGATTGCAAACCTAACATCGGCACCAGAAACTCGGCGCAGCCATAGTCAATTCCAGCGATGGCAGTAATCAGACCCACAATGTTGAGCCAGGCCGTGAACCACGCCCAGGTAGGTCCGCCCAGTTCCGCCGACCAGTGATACATCCCTCCCGAGGTCGGTAGAGCGGAACACAGCTCAGCCATACTGAGCGCCACCATCAGAGTGCCGAAGGTCACCAATGGCCAGCCCAGCAGCATTTCTCGCGGGCCACCCATGCTCAGGCCATAGTCAAAGAGGGTAACGGCGCCGGTCAATATAGAGATGATCGAGAACGAAAGGGCAAAATTGGAAAATCCTCCGAAGCCACGGAGGAACTGCGGAGCGTATCCAAAACCCTGCAAGTCTTGGTCGTCGGTAGGGATGGTTTCCGGCTTTCGCGATTTCCCGGCCACGCGGTTGGGATCTGGAGATTTCAAGAAACTAGTTAACACGTTTCTCGTTTAGATGACCAGCGCCTTGTCACTCTGGCTCGTATCAGTGAAGTATCCGGTCATGTCTCTACCATTGAATAAATTGTCTAGCGAGCTGGGCCTTTGATCCTTCCCCGAAGGCGGCGTAGTCGGTATGCGAGCTCTAGAGGCCCCCGGTTGCTTCCGCGTTGCCGACAATCAGGAAGTCATGTGGTACTCGGAAACAGCTGCAGAACGGTGGCGTAGACGTCTGACTTGGGCGATCCCAACTGACCCGGAATTGGTCGTATGCTATGCCCATGCCCAATAAGCTTTTCGCTGCCGCTATGGCCTTGTTGGTGGCAGCGTTCGCTGCTGCCCAAAACACAACTCCCAATACGCGCCCCCGCGCTTCCGATCTGGGGCTGAAGGTCGGCATCCTGCCGACCGGGCCGCTCGATGCGATCACCGACGTTGCCGGCGTCGAAGTCGGGCACACGACCATTATTCGTGGCGACAACATTCGCACCGGCGTGACTGCCGTTCTGCCACATTCCGGCAACCTCTATCGCGAGAAAGTGCCTGGCGCGATTTTTGTGGGTAATGGTTTCGGAAAGCTGGCGGGCTCCACGCAGGTGGATGAAATGGGGAGCATCGAAACGCCCATTTTGCTGACGTCCACTACAAGCGTGCCGCGCGTGGCGGACGCGCTAATCAGCTACATGTTGGCACTGCCGGGCAACGACGATGTGCTGTCCATCAACCCCGTAGTCGGCGAAACCAATGACGGATACCTGAGCGACATTCGCGGCCGCCACATCACTCCCGACGACGTGTTCGCCGCCCTCAAGAACGCAAAGGGCGGTCCGGTCCAGGAGGGCGCAGTTGGCGCGGGCACCGGGACGGTGGTCTTCGGCTGGAAAGGCGGCATCGGGACCTCGTCGCGCCGCCTGCCTGCCAATCTCGGTGGATACACGCTTGGTGTCCTTGCGCAGACCAACTTCGGCGGCGTGCTTACGATTGCCGGCGCTCCCGTGGGCCAGGAACTCGGCCAGTACTACCTCCGTAAGGAACTGCAGCAGGCCGGCGGTGGGGGTGGAACAGGAAAAGACAAGGCAGACGGATCCTGCATGATCGTCGTCGCCACCGACGCGCCGCTGGACGCGCTCAACCTGAAGCGGCTAGCTGCGCGAGCGTTGCTAGGAGTTGCGCGCACCGGGAGTTCAGCCTCAAACGGCAGCGGAGATTACGCGATCGCATTCTCCACGGCGCCGCAGGTGCGGATCCAGGCCAATGACAGAGCACTGACGCGGAACCTGGAAGTGATGACCAATGACGCAATGTCGCCGCTGTTTCTGGCCGCGATCGAAGCCACGGAGGAAGCAGTCTACAACTCGATGTTCAAGGCGACGACAATGACCGGCAACGGACACACGGTCGAGGCTCTACCGATTGAGAAGACGGTGGACATACTTAAAGAACACCGATTGATTAAGTAAGGAATTCGCTTGGTGGTTCTGGATAGCCGACCAACCGGGATTTGGTCGGTCAAAAAGGGCTGGGAAGGCAGTTTAAGCCAGAAGAAGCTAACTATCAAAAGGGAGGCCTTCGCGAAGCCCAGAGCTTACGACCTGAGCTCAGCGAAGGACCTGCCTTTCGATCGGATCGGCTCTCTTTCAGCTAATGATTCAGCAACTCAGAATCGATTCCACTATTTGCCATATACAATCGACTGTCGAAGCGCCCATCTTCAAACACCGTGGAAACCGTGAGATGCCGCCATTTCTCGGCCTCGCTCGCACGCGCAGCTTCCGCCTGTTGCACCCGCTTTTCCGCATCCACGCCGAGGATCAGCCGCAGCGGCACCTCGTCGCTGTTTGCCAGTTGCACAATTACATCGGCGATCTTCCGCGGATCGCCTTCCGAACGCCCGTCGAGGCTTCGCAACATTTTGAGTATCGAGCCAACCGTGGCCTCGTAGTCCGGCAGCAGGTCCGGCGCGTTCTGACCCGCCCGCCGTTGCCAGTTGGTCCGAATACCTCCCGGCTCCAGCGTGCAGATCTTCACCCCGAAGGGCGCGACTTCCACCGCCAGAGAGTCGCTGAAACCGCCCACGGCCCATTTGGCCGCGTGATACGGCGTATTGCCGGCTACCGCGATGCGACCACCGACCGAAGACACCTGAAAAATGTGTCCGCTCTTCTGCTTGCGCATCACCGGTATGGCAGCACGTGTGGTATACACCACCCCGTAGAAGCATGTGTCCACGACAGCCTTGAAGTCCTCCGCACTGATCTGCTCGAACGGCGCAAACAGCCCGTAACCAGCATTGTTGACCAGTACATCCAGCCGCCCGAAGCTGTCCACCGCCAACTGCACGGCTGCCTTTGCTGCGGCCTCATCGCGGACTTCCAGCGCAACCGGCTTCACCCGTTCTCCATACTGCGCCACCAGAGGTGAAAGTTCCTGGGTTCGCCGCGCTCCAGCGACGACGCTGTCGCCTGCGGCCAGGGCCGCCTCGGCGATATCCCGCCCCAACCCGTTTCCGCTTCCCGTAATCAACCAGACCTTTGCCATTACAATATCCTCCTCCGCATAGGATGATGCAATGACTGACTGGATGCTCATTTATTTGTTTTGTAAGGTCAGCCTACGGGTATAGTATTGAGCAAACACTCCCTTGTAGGAGCTCAGTGGCTCGCCCCAAGAGCGAAGACAAGCGAAATGCGATCCTCGACGCCGCGACCCGCGTATTTGCGGAGCGCGGTCTTACGGCTGCCCCAACGTCAGAGATCTCAAAACAGGCCGGCGTCGCCGAGGGAACTCTGTTTACGTACTTCAAGACCAAGGATGATTTGCTCAATGCCCTATACCGCGAGATCAAGTTAGAACTCGCAGACGCGATGATGTCAGGTTTCCCACGAAGGAAGAGTGTTCGCATTAGGTTGCGACATGTGTGGGACGGCTACGTGAATTGGGGGGTGGCCAATCGCGAGAAGCGCAAGGTTCTGGCCCAATTGAATGTGTCCGGGATGCTTTCGAAAGAGTCGATCGAAGCGGGAAGCGCGCCCTTCGTCGAAATGCAGAACACGATTCGCGACGCGATTGAGCGGCACCTTCTGCGCAAGGGCCTTCCGATTGAATTGATTTCGAAGACGATGGCCGCTTTCGCGGAAGCGACCATGGACCTGATCGTGTTAAAACCCGCCATGGCAAACAAGTATCGCGAAGGTGGATTTGAGATCTATTGGGCGGGGATCGCACGGAAGTAATTGGTTGCACCCTAATAGATGAGTGAGTAGTCAGAGTATAAAAGGAGAACGATTATGAAGTACAGATTGCTAGGCAAGAGCGGACTGCGGGTCTCCGAAGCGTCACTAGGCACTATGACTTTCGGAGACGAGTGGGGATGGGGATCACCGAAGGACGAAGCGCAGAAAGTCTATGAGACCTACCGCGAGGCCGGCGGAAACTTCATTGACACGGCGAATCTCTACACCAACGGCACCAGCGAACAATTCGTGGGTGACTTCATCAAGGGCCATCGCGAGAGCGTCGTTTTAGCCACGAAATACTCCAACGCCAGGCCCGGGAGTGATCCCAATGCGGCCGGCAATCACCGCAAGAGCATGATGCAGGCACTGGAAGCCAGTCTGAAGCGATTGCAGACCGACTACATCGACCTGTACTGGGTGCACATCTGGGATGGAATCACACCCGTGGAAGAAGTCATGCGCGGCCTGGACGATATCGTTCGCCAAGGCAAGGTTCTCTATGTCGGGATCTCGGACGCTCCCGCATGGTGGATCGCCCAGGCAAACACTCTGGCGGAGCTTCGAGGCTGGACACAGTTCATCGGGTTGCAGATCGAGTACAGCCTCATTGAGCGGACGGTCGAGCGCGAACTGATTCCCATGTCGAAAGCTTTGAACTTGGGGGTTCTGGCATGGTCTCCCTTGGCGAAAGGCGTTTTGTCCGGGAAGTATCACGGCGAGGGTAAGGCCGACGGGCGGATGAGCAATGAGGGAATGAAGGAATTCCTTCCCGAGGAACAACTCGCGACGCGGATCATCTCAGCAGTGAAATCGGTCTCCGAGCAGGTCGGCCGAAGCATGGCGCAAGTAGCGCTCGCCTGGTTGCGCCATCAAACCGTGCCGGTAATCCCCATCATTGGAGCGCGTAAGGTATCTCAACTCCAGGACAATCTCGCCAGTTTGGATCTGGAACTCTCCGCCGAACAGTTGAAATCCCTCGATGGAGCAAGCCAAATCGAACCCGGATTCCCACAAAGTATTTACCAGAGAGAAATGGTTCGTGGAATCAGATATGGCGGCACGTGGGACCGCCTCGTGCTCGAGGGCGAAGATCGACCGGCGGCGGCATAAAATGTAAGAGAGCGCTTTGAATGATCAAGACGAACGCAGCGCGACTCCTGGATCGGCTTGCGATCAAGTACGAGTTACATGAGTACCACGTGAATCCTGACGATTTGTCCGCGGAAACGGTGGCAGCAAAGATCGGCTTACCACCAGAGCAGGTCTTCAAGACTCTCGCCGTCGAGGGGACCGGAATGAAATCTGTTTGGCAGTGATTTCCGCGGATCAGGAACTCGATTTCAAGGCGCTCGCAAAACAGACAGGAGATCGAAAGATCGAAATGGTTCCTTTGAAAGAGGTGCAAGCCTTGACCGGTTACATTCGCGGCGGCGTTACCGCTCTGGCGTGCAAGAAGGATTACCCTGTGTACATCGACGAACTTGCGGAAATCTGCGACGTGATCTCGGTGTCTGCAGGCATACGAGGGCTGCAGATCTTGCTCGCCCCTGCTGACTACATCCGTGCAGTCAAGGCTACGGTCGCAGCTATCGCAAAGGCGAAGTAAGCGGCGATGCGCGTCTCATGAGGACGAGCGGTACACCGTCAAGGCGACAATGGCGTCGTAATGTCAGTTGGGATGACTCTCCCAGGACTTCCCCGCATCCCCAGAATCAAATCCCGGCGCCATCAGAAGTCGCTTGGAGCTTTGAGGAAATTCAAACAGCGCTTTAAAAACTGCCGGAAATTCTTGCCGGATTCTAGCTTTGTGGATGAATGCGTCTACATTCAGGATTAAGCCCGGCGCTTGCAGTGGAATCGATTCTTCGGGGGACATGGCCACTATCTTTATGTCAGCAACATCCGCGGAAAGAGCCATGAGCGCAACGAGGAAATCCAGGCAGGGCATATTCAGATCCACAAAAATCAGGTCCGGCCGCAAATCGACCACCAACTGAACCGACTCGTGGAAGTTAGCCGCCCGTCCGACTAGGTCAACGATTTCATGAAAATCCAATAGAGCGCATACCGCTTGCAAATAAGTAGGCGAGCTGTCTACCATCACCGCTCGAACTCTGGCCGTATCGGCACCATCAATAGAATATTGACTTTGTTCGACGTAACTAGCCGCAATTGTCATTTCTTCCCTCCAACTTGCTCCACTCTTGACATTAACCGAAACCCATGCGGACGTGGGTAAAGTGTGCGTAAAGCCCTGTAAAAATTTGTCTGCGAATCCACTTACGAGCAGAGTAGAACTTCTGAGAGTGAGAGTGGGTAAAGTGTTCGTCGGGACAATGTAAACAAGCTGTAAGCCCAAAGCCCTGCCTTGGAGTGCACGAACGGACAATGCTCAGGATTAACCGAGACCCGCCGAACGATGGTTCGGCAGATCTCGCACCTGCTGTTGCTTGCCACCGCCACAACCGATCGGTCTACTCCGTCTTTCTTAGGAATGGTGCCTCTTCCACCACCGTCGTATCCGATCCCACATTCGTGCGCGAGCCCGTTGTGCCTGAGCCCACCTCGCCGACTCCAGCCCGCGCCACATCGCGCGCAAGACTGTCATGCAACGTGCTGAGCACCTGGAATTGCATCATTGCGATCTGATATCTCTCCCCAATCAGATAGTCTGCC